>NZ_JBITCT010000035.1:0-119104 GCF_044453465.1 Streptomyces sp. NPDC051677 | reverse complement strand
TCCCAGCATGGGCATGACGAGCAGTCGCCCCGGACGAGTATCAGTCCCACGATCGAGCGATCACGAACCGGGGAAGATCGGACTTAACGTCCACTCACAACCATCGCCACCAGCCGCACCTGGCTCCTCGCACGCTGACCCCGTCCTCGCCGTCTCCGAGGAGGTTCAGTCGAGACAGAACTCGTTGCCCTCGACGTCCTGCATCACGATGCACGCCTCGTTGTCGTCATCGGCGGGCAGCAGCCGCACGCGCACCGCGCCGAGAGCGACCAGTCGTGCGCATTCGGCCTCAAGTGTGGCCAGACGCTCTTCACCCACGAGCCCGGTGCCGGCCCGCACGTCCAGATGCACCCGGTTCTTGACGACCTTTCCTTCGGGAACGCGCTGGAAGTACAGCCGCGGGCCGACCCCGGAGGGATCACTGCAGGCGAACCATGAATCCTGATCCTCAGGCGGCAACGAGCGATTGAACTCGTCCCAAGTGGCGAAACCCTCCGGCGCCGGCGGGACGACGTACCCCAACACCTCACACCAAAAACGAGCGACGCGCTCAGGTTCTGCGCAGTCGAAAGTGACTTGGAACTGCTTGACCGATCCCATCGGGCCACCGTAACAGGGCGCTTGTCAGGGACCTGGCCACCTTGGACGTCAGGTGGTGCAGGGTGGGAGCCGACGCCCGATCTCGCCCTGCTGATCACCATGACGCTGACCGGCGACCACCCCCTCACCGGTAGTGGCGCCCGTCCGCCGCGGCGAACACCGTGCAGCGGCTCGACACAACCGGGCCCGACACCGAGCCCGAGCCCGAGCCTGATCCCGAGACCGAGACCGGATCCACGCCCGGGGGCGGCAGGATCCGCGCTCGGTAGCCGCGTTCCTCCAGCAGCGTCAGTACCGCCGACAGTCTGCCCTCGGTCGGTGTGCCCGGTTCGTCGTGGACCTCGACCGTCACCCGGTGGACGAGGGGCCAGTGACGGTCGTCGATACCGTTCAGAACGTCTATCTCGGCACGCTGGACGTCGATCTTCAGCAGGTCGACACGATCGAGCCCGACCTCTTCGATCAGGGTGGACAGCCTGCGCACCGGACGGTGGTAGGTGACTTCCCGGAAGCGGTGGTCGAGCATCTCGTCGAGGAAGTCGAGACCGTCGCCGAGTTCGTCCGCCTGCTCGCGGTGCACCAGGCTCCGTACGAACGCCTTGTCCAACTCGACCGCCGCGTGCCGCCGCTCCCCCGACATCACCGTATAGCCGGGGTAGAAGACGAATTCGGCTTCGCCGTCGCGGTCGGACAACGCGTACGGCAGGGCCCGGCCCGGCACCCGGTGGGTGTGCAGATTGCGGACCAGGCGGTCGAAGACCGGAGGCAGGGGTTCGCAGGCATAGACGTGAGCGGTCGGGCAGAGCGCTTGCACGAACAGCGCGAACACGCCGATGTTCGCGCCGATGTCCAGGACCGTCGCGCCGCGCGGAAGCGTCACGTCGTCCGGCAGGTACGAGCGGTGCGTGACGATGTCCTCGTACAGGGCCTGCGTCTCGTGCCTGTTCATGCCTTCGACAGCCGACAGGTCCAAGGCGGTCCCCGGGCCGGCCCGTCCGGCGTCGCGGCCGGCCGTCACGCCGGCTCCTCCTGGTGCAGTGCGCGGCCCAGGCGCTCCGCGGCAAGCAGGTAGAGGTCTTCCACGTCCTGGCCGGTGATCGCGGAGAACTGGTGGGCGGTCTCGAAGGCGGGATGGCGGACCAGCTTCTCGCGGTAGTCGGGCAGCGCCACACCCGACTGGATCATCTGCAGCCACTGACGGGTGCCCGGGTAGGGGCTGTTGACGTTGAGGGCGACGCAGCCGTCGGGGATGCAGCCCTCCCGGTGCAGCCCGCCGACCAGGTCGAGGGTGCGCAGCCGCTGTTCACGGCTTTCGCCCAGACCGAACTGCAAGGACGTGCCCACGCGGATCCCCGCCTCCCGGCACCGGTGGGCCACCTCCTGGAAGCGCCCCGTCCAGTCCGCGCCCGCGTCGACCAGCAGCAGCTGACGGACCTTCTGCACCCGCACCGCGTCGGGCTCGGCCGACTCCACGCCGAAGTAGACGTAACTGCAGCCGGCGCCGGCCATGCGCAGCAGCAGGTCGCGGTCCACGTCGTTGACGGTGGTCTGGCAGCCCCATTCCAGCGGGCCGCGCTCGGCGGCGAGATCCTCCAGCAGGGTCAGGAACTCGGCCAGCCACCGTCTGTTCTGGGTGAAGGTGCTGTCGTCGAAGAACACCGCCTCGAAGCCCTGTTCCATCCGCAGACGGATCTCCCCGATGACGTGCTGCGGGGAACGCTGGCGGATCTTGGGCTGCTCGTAGAGGAACGCGTCCGCGGACTCATGGCAGAACGAGCACGCGTACTTGCAGCCCAGACAGGCCATGACCTGCGCGGTCCTACGATGCCCGAACACCGGGAAACGGTTCTCATGGGTCAGCCGGGTCACGTCGATGTACGGGAGTCGGTCACCGTCGACGGACCGGCCGCTCAACGGAATCGACTCGATGCGCCCCGCGTGCCGGTCGTAGAGGAACAGGCTGCCCACGCCCGGCAGTTCCGCGAAGCGGTCCTGGTCGGCGAGGAGCCGCTTCTTCACCGACTCGGCGTCGGCCGGCAGACACTCCGCGACCACCTTGAGGACCTCGGGCAGCGCGAACGCCGAGTCCCCCGCGAACACGACGTCCACCAGCTCCCGTTCCTCGGGGCGGGCGAAGGTCTGCAGCGCGGTGAGCCTGCCGAGCTGCTCCGCGCCGAGCCGGAAGTCGTCGTGCGTCTCCTGTCTGCGGCCGGCCATGGCCGCCACCCGGTGCGAAGCCGCCCGATAGGCCTCCGGGTTCACGGCGTCCTCGTGCTGACCCCCCAGCACCACGATGCTCTGCGGACACTCCCGCTTGACCCGTGCGGCGATGCGCAGGGCGAAGTGGTGCCCCTCGGAGAGGTTGCTGATGCCGACCACCACCGGACGGTGCTCACGCAGATGAGCGACGAGCTCGTCCTCGAAGGCGGGGGTGTACGCCGGAGGATTGAGCACGGCCACGACGTCGGGGACGCGCATGCCGGGGAACTCGTCGATGCGCAGCATCCGGTCCAGCACGCACGTCGCGTACAGCAGCGGGGTCGGCATGCCCGGGAACGCCCCCGACGCGCCTGCCTCGATGTGCGGGGCACTCACGAACAGGACGGGGAAGTGCTTCACGCGCCGGCGTTCCCGCTCGCGGCGCGGGCCGTCGGCAGAGGCTGCGGATACGGCTGCGGCTGCGGCAGGGCCCAGCACCGCGGTCACTTCCTGCTCCACCGCGACCTCGCGGCGCAGCGCCTCCTCCGACACGGTGCGCGGGTCCAGCCCGTCCCCGGGATGCCAGCGCCAGCGTTTCTCCTCCTCGTACAGCTCACGGTCGATGCGCTCGGCCCGTGCCCGGCGCACGTCGTGGGCCAGTGCTTCCGGAACGGCGAGCGGGCGGGGGTCCCTGGGCGTCACCCGCCCACCACCTTGGAGACGTACCCCGCCACCTCGGGGTCTGCGAGGAGACGGGACCGGTCCACGGCGAAGCGGGTGACCGTGCCGCGGGGATCGGCAGCGGTGGCGCCGGCGCCGGCGGTGGCCGACAGCACGGTCGTCGCGACGGGCGTGTGCGCCGGTGGTTCCGTGTGGTGTGCCCAGGCCGCGGCGGCGAGGTAGGCGAGGTAGGCGGAGAAGCGGTCGCCGAGTTGCTGCTGCATCGCCGGGGCCACGGGGACGTGCCGGCAGGCGGCCGTCACCGCGGTCCGGTAGGCCTGCTCCAGTGTCTCGGCGAGCGGCAGTACGTCCGCTCCGGTCGCCGCGGGTGTCGCGTCGCAGGGCTCCGCCGCTGCGAGGGCGGACTCGAGGTCCTCCGGGGAGAGCTGGGCGGCGAGCGTGCGGACGGCGATGCGGTACTCCTCGCCGAGGGTGCGGCCGTCGACCGCGATCGGGTCGAAGGTCAGCAGGGAGGGCTCGCCGAGTCCCGACGCCCTTGATCTGGCGGCCAGTTCACGGGCCAGGACGCCGCCCCCGCAGTGCCCGAGCACGGCCTGCACCGGCTGCCCGTGCTCCTTGACGGCCTCCAGCCAGGGCGTCACGTACCCGTCGGCCCCGTTGGCCAGGAGCTCGGCGACCGTGCCGCGCTGCGGTACGGCCTCCAGGACGCGCCACCCGCTGAGGAGGGGCGCCAGGTCGGAGAACCGGGCGTCCCCGCGTCCCGCGTCGAAGGCGACCGTGAGGATCAGGCCCGCGTCGCCGTCCCGCAACACGCGCCACTGAGGAAAGTTCATCGTGCTCCCGTCTGTGTGAGGCCGCGGAACGCTATACGTGGGGGTCGGCCCAGAAGGCGCCGTACTCGTCAGCGGTGCCGGGGGCCGGCGGGGCGCCGAAGTACGGGGGCTTGTCCATGGCCTGCGCGAACAGGTCCAGGCCCTCCAGGAACACTTCGTAGGCCTGATCGGGGGTCGCCCGCTCGGTGGCGAAGACGGGGGGCAGGTCCTCGTGATAGAGGCGGAAGTCGCGGTGGAGCAGCTTCATGCCGAAACGCTCGGGGTGCTCGAACATCGCGCTTCCGGGATACGGGACGAGACCGAAGAGGTAGGTGGCCTGCAGCAGGTCCTCGTCCAGTAGTTGGCACACCCACTCGATGCTGCGCCGCATGTCGTCGGGGCTCTGGTCGGGAAATCCGTTGACCGTGAAGGAACAGGCGGCGAGGCCGGCGTCCCGGACCTTTTTGAGGGTATCTCTGACGGCGCCCAGTTTCATGTGGTGCTTGTGCGTCTCATGGCTTTCCTGGAATCCTGTTTCCAGGCCTATCTCCACCCATTGGCAGCCGCTGCTCTTCAGTTTGCGTAATATGCGGTCGTCGGTGAGACAGTTCAGTCGGGTCTGGCAGTCGTAGGTGATGTCGCCTTCCTGTTCCAGCGCCTCCAGGAGTTCCAGGGTGCGCTCCGGGTGCAGGGTGAAGGTTTCGTCGCCCCAGTAGATGTGGTGATGCTTTCCATAACGTTGCCGGTAGGCTCGTATTTCGTCGAGGACCCGGTCGATGGGGAAGTAGTCGGGGCGTCTGCCGATGGTCTGGATCGTGCAGAACGTGCACTGGTAGGGGCAGCCCAGGGCGTAGACCTGGCGTAAGTAGCGGATGTCCTCGCCGGTGCCCGGCGGGAAAAGGTCCACCTTCGGAAAGGGGATGTCGGCGGGGGCCAGGTTCGGATAGCGGCGCGCGGTCCGGGCGGTGGCGCCGTCGGGTCGCCGGTGCACCAGGTTGCCGACGTCGCTCACGTCGCCCCCGTCGGCCAGGGCGTCCAGGAGGGCGGGAAGGGCCTGTTCGCCGCGGTCGACGACGACGTAGTCGACGCTGGGGTGACTGGCCACCTCGTGGGCCAGGGGGGTGGCGGCGACCCCGCCGTAGACCACGACGGCACGGGGATGGATCCGCTTGACGGCGTCGGAGATCTCGTACGCGTAGCAGAGGTTCACCGTCATGGGGGAGAAAAGGTAAACGTCCGCGGGATGCTCGCGCACCGCCGCCTCGACGACGTCCCCGGCCATGCGTCCCGGCGCGCTGAACGCATCGGGCTCGGTGTAGAGGTCGACCACCTGGATATCGGTGTAGCCGTGCGCGACGAGCACTCCGCCCAGCCAGTGCATCCAGTGCGGGAGTTCCCACATATTGTTCTTCATATGCCGGAGGCCGGGATGGGTCGAGTGGTATTGAATGTCGAAGTTCCGCCAGAACTCTTTGCGCTGTGCGACGGGTACGGTGGACATTGGGGTATGCACGAAAGCGACCCGCAATTTCTCTCCAGACAAGAGCAGACCGGGGCTGCACACAGAGATCCAAACTAACTTCAAGGTTTAACATGAGTGACGGGCACACGTCAAGGGTGACGTAAAGAAGCCTTGACCAAGGGCGTCTTGACGCCCATTGCGAGGCGTGATCTACTCACCGAGATCTGGCCTGGAAGGGGGAACTGTGTCACCAGGGGAACTGTCTGAGAATCAGGCACGGGCAGCGGAACCGGGGAGCGAACCTCCTTCTTTATGGAGTAACTCCCCCTACCGAATCTTTTTAGCCATCCAGACCCTGTCCTCGCTCGGTGACTCCTTCTCCTACGTGGCCCTGCCGCTGCTGGTGCTGCACAGCACCGGCTCCGTCCTCCAGATGGGCTTCGTCACCGGTCTCACCGGCGTCGCCTCCATCGTCGCCGGTCTGTTCGCGGGCCTCGTCGCCGACCGCTACGACCGCAGACGGCTCCTCATGCTCAGCGACGGAGCGCGCTGTCTGCTGTTCCTCGTGATCCCGCTGGCGTGGATCTTCTCGACTCCGGTCTGGCTGATTTACACCGTCGTCCCCCTCGCGGGCGTCTTCTCGATGCTCTTCCGGGTCACCTATGTGACCGTGGTGCCGGCCATCGTCGAACCGGACCAGATCACCAGGGCCAACGGTCACATGTACGCGACGTACGCGATCGCGAGCGTCGCCGGTCCCGCGCTCGCGGGTTTCGTGGCCTCCTCCGCCGGGCCGGCCACCGCGATCGGCATCGACTCCGCGACCTTCGCGGTCGCCGCGGTCGGCGTCCTGTTCGTCAAGTTCGACGGCAAGCCCCCCAAGACCGCCGCCTCGGCCGAACGCGGCACCGCACGCCAGGAGTTCGTGGCCGGCGCCCGGTTCCTGTGGGAGCACCCCGTGCTGCGCCCGCTGACCGTGCTGCTGTCGCTGCTGACCTTCCTCACGTACGGGCTGACGGACCTCGTCGTCTACCTGCTCAAGCACGATCTGGACCGTTCGGACACCACGGTCGGCTATGTGCTGGCCGCCGGCACGGTCGGCACGTTCATCGCCTCCTCCGTGGTCGCCCGGGTCCGCAAACGTCTCGGGTTCGGCGTGAGCTGGATCAGCGCCTTCTCGCTCGCGGGGATCGCCGTCGCCGGCCTGGGCCTGACCCGGAACGTGCCGGTGATCGCCGTGCTGGTGACGGTCAACCTGATGTGCACGGGCATCGCCGGCATCTGCTCGATGTCGCTGCGCCAGGAGGTGACGCCCAGCCATCTGCTGGGCCGGGTCACGTCCTCGTTCTGGACCATCCACTCGGCGCTGGGTCCGCTCGGCGCGGCCGCCACCACCGCGGCCGCCGCCGGTCTGGGCGTCACCTCGGTCTGTCTCGTCATCGGCGTCGCCGTGCTGGCCATCACGCTGACCGGGACACTGACCGGCATCGCGCAGCCCCACGCCGTCGAACGCCCGGCAGGAGAGGCCGCATGAGCTCCGGGACGCCTGGCGCCCGCATCCCGTCGGGCCACGTGCCGTCTCGGCCGGAGCCGCTGTCCCCGGCCCAGCAGCGCTTCTGGTTCCTGGACCGGATGCACCCGGGCACCGCGCTGTACAACTCCTGCTCGGCGATCCGGCTGACCGGACCGCTCGACCACAGCGCGATCGCCCGCGCGGTCGACGAGATCGTCCGCCGCCATGACGTCCTGCGCTCCGCCTTCCCCGCCGAGGGCGGCGTCCCGCGGCTGCGGACCGCCCCCGCCCTGTCCGTGCCCACCGCACTCGTCGACCTGACCGGCCTGCCCGCGCGGCTCCGCGCCGCCGAGGCGCGCCGACTCGCCGAGGCGCACGCCCGGCGCCCCTTCGACCTGGAACACGGTCCCCTGATACGCACCGCGCTGCTGCGTGCGGCCGACGACGACCACACCCTGCTGCTGAACTGGCACCACATCGTCTGCGACGGCTGGTCCCGGCAGATCTTCGTCGACGAGTTACTCGAACTCGTCGCCGCCCACGCCGAGGACCGCGCCCACCGGCTGGACCCCCTGCCCGTCCAGTACGCCGACCTCACCGCCCGCGAGGAGCGCCGGCGCGACAGCGACAGCGACAGCGCGTACGAGGCGCACCTGGCCTACTGGCGCGAGCGGCTGTCCGGGCTCACCGAGGTGACGCAACTGCCGCCGGACCACCGGCCCGTCGACCGGCCCGTCCCGCCCGCCGACTCGACCCGTCACACGTTGGACGCCGAACTCCCGGCCCGGGTCAAGGAGTTGGCGCGAGCGGAGCGCGTCACCCCGTTCATGGTGCTGCTGACGGCGTTCGTGATCGCGCTCTCCCGCCACCTGGACCGGGGCGACGTCGTGGTCGGCACGCCGAGCGCCCTGCGGGACGATCCCGGCGCCGACGCCCTGATCGGTCCCTTCCTCAACGTCCTGGCCCTGCGCACCGATCTGTCAGGAAACCCGACCGTGCGACAGGCTCTGGCCCGGGTGCGGGAGACCTGTCTGGGTGCGTACGAACACCAGGCGGCGGCGTTCGAGGACGTCGTCTCCGCTCTCGGCGCCGCCCGCTCCGAGTCCGGCAACTCGGTCTTCGGCATCACCTTCCAGTACATCGCCACGCCCTCCACGCGCACCGGACCCGACGGCCTGACGGCACACCCCGAGGAGGTGGAGCTCGGCCTCGCCAAGTTCGACCTGACCGTCGACGTGCTCACCGAGGACGGGCGCACCGACGTCCTCGCCCAGTACGACTCCGGTCTGTACCGGGCGCAGACCGTCGACGGGCTGCTGCGCCTGTGGCAGTCCGTGCTGGCCGACATGACCCGGGACCCGGTGCAGCCGGTCGACCGCACCGGCACGGTCGGCGCCGCGGACCGAACGCTGCTGTCGAAGGCCTCGACCGGCGCCCCGGTCGATCCCCCGGCCGAGGCCTCCGTCCTGGACGTGTTCGAGCAGTGGGCCGAACGCACGCCCGACGCCCCCGCCCTGGTCAGCGGCGACACCCGGCTCACCTACGGCGAGCTGGACCGGGCCGCGAACCGGCTGGCGCACCGGCTGCGCGGCGAGGGCCTCACGCCCGAGGCCCGGGTCGGCATCTACATGGAGCGCTCCGCGGAGAGCGTCGTCGCGGTCCTCGCCGTGTGGAAGGCCGGCGCCGCCCACGTGCCGCTGGACCTCGACAGTCCCGGCCCCCGCCGCGCGGCGATCGTGGCCGACGCCGGGGTGGACGTGGTCCTCACCCAGCAGTGGCTCGTCCCGGACCTGGCCGGCGATCCGGTGCGGATCGTGGTCGCCGACCCGGCCGGGGGCGAGCCCTCGGCGTTCCCCGACACCCGGCCCGCGCGACACACCGGCCCCGACAGCCTCTGCTACGTCATGTACACCTCGGGCTCCACGGGGCAGCCGAAGGGGGTCATGGCCACACACGGTTCGCTGCTGCGGATCCAGCTCGCGTGGGAGCGCGCCTTCGCGCTGCGCGGGCGGATCCGCGCCCATCTGCAGATGGCCAACTTCAGCTTCGACGGCTATCTCGGCGAGCTCGTCCGCTGTCTCGGCTCGGGCGCGACCCTCGTGGTCTGTCCCCGCGAGACGTTGCTGCTGCCGGCCCGGCTGCTCCGGCTGATGCGCGACGAGGGCGTGGACGTGGCCGACTTCGTGCCCACCGTGCTGCGTACGCTGGCCGGGCACGTCACGGGGAGCGGACAGGACCTGGCGTTCCTGAAGCTGCTCATCGTCGGCTCCGACACCTTCCCCGCCGACGAGTTGGAGCGGATCCGCCGCCTGTGCGGGCCGGACACGGACGTCGTCAACTGCTACGGGCTGACCGAAGGCACCATCGACAGCACCTACTTCACCGTCGCCGCCCAGGACCACGACACCCCGTCCGTGCTCATCGGCGTCCCCCTGCCCGGAACCGAGGCGTACCTCCTCGACGACCGCATGCGGCTGGTGCCGCCCGGAGTGCCCGGCACCCTGTACATCGCGGGCCCCACCCTCACCCGCGGCTACCTGGGCGCCCCCGGCCGCACCGCGGACGCCTTCGTGCCCCACCCGTTCGCCGCCCGGCCCGGCGCGCGGATGTACCGCACCGGCGACCGCGGCCGCTACCGGCACGGACCGGGCGGGCTGCGCATAGAGTTCCTGGGCCGCCGCGATCACCAGCTCAAGGTGCGTGGCTACCGGGTCGAGCTCGGCGAGATCGAGGCCGCGTTCCGCCGCTCACCCCGGGTCCGGGACGCCGTCGTCCTCGCGGAAGGCGACGAGGACACGCGGCGCCTGCACGCGTACGTCGTGCCGGGCCCCGGTCAGGAGAGCGCCGACTGGTACGCCGTGCTGCGCGAGCGTCTGCCGCTGTACATGCTGCCCGACCGCCTGGTGCTGCTGACCGAGCTGCCCCTCACCCCCAACGGGAAGCTCGACCGCGCCGCGCTGCCGCACGCGGGCGGGCGCGAGGTCACGCCGCCCGGCGCCGGTCAGCCCGCCCGCACCCCCGTCGAGCACACCCTGCTCGGGCTGTGGCGCACCGCGCTGCAGCGTACGGACATCGGGGTGCACGACGACTTCTTCAGCCACGGCGGTGACTCGCTGCTGGTGATGCGGGTGATCGCGGCCGCGTACGACACATGGGGCGTGGACGTCACCGTACGGGCGTTCTTCCGCGCCCCGACGGTGGCGCGGCTCGCCCCGCTGGTCGAGCGGCTGCTGACCGAAGCCGCCGCCGATCGCGGCGGACGTCCCGACGCTCCCGGCGCGCCCGACCGGATCGTGCCGGTGGCGCGCGAACGCATCGTGTACGAGGAGGGCAAGTGACGGCTGGACCGCACAGCGGCGACCCGACCGTGTACCGGGTCGTCGTCAACCACGAGGAGCAGTACTCGATCTGGCCCACCGACCAGCCGCTGCCGAACGGCTGGGACGACACCGGGCGGGCGGGATCGCGCGAGGACTGCCTGGCGTACATCGAGACCGTCTGGACCGACATGCGGCCGCTGAGCCTGCGCCGCCGGATCGAGCAGGAGGCCGCACAGTGACGCCGTACTACCTGGCTTGTCTGCTGCGCGATGTGCGCGGCTTCGCCGACTGGGCGGAATCGGCGGCGGCCGAGCAGCGCGAGCTGCCCGACGACACCGTGGTGTACCTGCGCGACGACCTGGCCGTCGTACGGCACCCGGTCCAGGCCGATCAGGGGGTGCTGTGGGACGCCGCGACCCCGCGGTGGCGGGCCTTCTGCGCGGACGAACTGCAGTTCGAACCGCTCGCCGAACAGAGGTGACGGCCGTGGAGCTGCCCCACGTCATCGAGGCGCACGACGACGAGAGACTCCCCGACCGGATCGCCAAGGACCGCGCCGAGATACGCAAGCGGCTGCGTGCCCATGGCGCCGTGCTGCTGCGCGGCTTCGCGGTCGACGGCGTGGACGGGTTCGAGTCCGCGGTGCGGGAGCTGTCCGGTGAGCCCCCGCTGCCGTACGAGGAGCGGTCCTCGCCGCGCAGCACCATCAAGGGCCGGGTCTACACCTCCACCGACTACCCGCCGCACGAGGAGATCTTCTTCCACAACGAGAACTCCTACCGCGTCGCATGGCCCATGAGCCTGTACTTCTACTGCGTCGAGCCGCCGCACAGCGGGGGCGCGACCCCGCTGTCGGACACCCGGCAGGTGCTGCGCGCCCTCGATCCGTCCGTGCGCGAGGAGTTCGAGCGACGCCGGTGGAAGGTGGTGCGCAACTTCGGCTCCGAGTTCGGACTGAGCTGGCAGGAGGTCTTCGACACCGACGACCGGGCCCAGGTGGAGCGGTTCTGCGCGGCAGGCGACGTCACCGTCGACTGGCGTCCGGGCGGCGGGCTGCGGACCTCCTCGGTGCGCGACGCCGTGCACCGGCACCCGGAGACCGGTGAGGAGGTGTGGTTCAACCACGCGGCCATCTTCCATCTCTCCACGCTGTCGCCGGAGATCCGCGAGGGCATGCTCGAAATGTTCGACGAGGAGGACCTGCCCAACCAGAGCTACTTCGGCGACGGTGCGCCCATCCCCGACGACGTCATGGCCCATGTGCGCGACTGCTATCGGTCGGCGGCCACCCGGTTCGACTACGCCCGCGACGACGTCCTCGTCATCGACAACATGCTCACCGCACACGGCCGGGAGCCTTTCGTGCGCCCGCGCACCATCGCGGTGGCCATGGCCGAGTCGGTCACGGCCGCGAGGCGGGGGTGAGGACATGACCGGCGAGAACGCATCGGCGCTGGTGAGCGACGCGTCGTACACCCAGGCACGGCTGTACTTCCTGGATGAACTGGCTCGCCGGGCCGGGGTGTACACGGTCGCCCGCGCCCTGGACCTGACCGGCGACCTCGACCCGGTCGCCCTGGACGCGGCGGTGCGCGGGTGTGTGCGCCGGCACGAGAGCCTGCGCACCTGTTTCCGGGTGCTCGACGGGCGGCTGCGGCAGATCGTCACCGGCCACGAGCCCGCCCTGCGCGTCGTCGACCTGCGTTCCCTGCTCGCGCGCGACGCCATGGCGGACGGGGAGGCCCTGGTCGCCGAGCTGGCCCGGCAGGAGGCCGCCGAACCCTTCGACCTGCGGCGCGTGCCCCTGCTGCGGACCACCCTGATCCGGCTCACCGACCATCACTGCGTCCTGTTGGTGACGCTGCATCACATCGTCGCCGACGCCTGGTCGCTGGATCTGTTCCTGCGCGAGGTGTCCGCCCTGTATCGGGCCCGCGTCGCCGGCACGCCGGACGGACTGCCCGAACTGGCCCTTCAGTACGCGGACTTCGCCGCCTGGCAGCAGCGCACCGAGGCCGCCGGCGGCCATGACCGACTGCTCGCCCACTGGCGCGAACGCGTCCGCGAGCTGCCCGAGTTGAGGCTGCCCACTGATCAGCCGCGCCCCAAGGAGCCTTCCTACCAAGGGCGTTCCCATCCCGTCCGACTGGACGACGAGGTCACGGCCGCACTGCGTGTGCTGTGCCGGGAGGAGGGCGCCAGCCTCTACATGGCGCTGCTGGCCGCGTTCTACGTGGTGCTGCACCGCTACAGCGGCCAGGACGACCTCGTCGTCGGCGGCACCACGTCGGGCCGGGCTCGTCCCGAGGTCGAGCACATGATCGGCTTCTTCGTGAACATGCTGGTGCTGCGGACGCCGGTGCGCGCCGAGCACACCCTGCGCGAGGTCCTGCGGGCCACCGCCGACACCTGCCACGACGCCTACGACCATCAGGAGCTGCCCTTCGAACGGCTGGTGGCCGTGCAGGGCGGGGCCCGGCAGGCTGACCGGCACCCCCTCTTCCAGGTCGTGTTCCAGATGCTCGACGAGTCGGACGGCGACCTGTCCGTGCCGGGGCTGCGGATCCGGATGCGGGAGCAGACGGCCACCGTCGCCACCTTCGACCTGGTGTGCACGGTCGCGAACACCGCGGGCCGGCTGTCCGCGACCCTCGACTACGCGACCGACCTGTGGGCCCCGGACACCGTCGCCGCCCTGGGGCACGCCTGGCAGTCGGCGCTGCGGGAGCTGGCCGGGCGGCCCGACCGCGCCGTACGGGACGTCCCTCTCGCCCAGGAGCACGCGTACGCCCCGGGCGCGCTGCCGGACGAGGTGCGTCGCGCGCCGGTGCTGGCGAACCTGCCGCCGGACGCCGTGCTGAGCGTGCGCGATCGCCACGGACATCCCGCGCCCCGGGGCGCGGTCGGCGAACTCGTGCGCCGCGACCGGCGGGACGTCCCCTGGGCGCCGACCGGCCTCATGGTGCGGGCCGCCGCCGACGGGCGTCTTCGCGCGGCGTCCGCTGCGGACGAGGCCCCCGTTCCCGAGTCCGAGTCCGGGCAGGGCGCACATGCCGCGCCCGTGGGGCCGGTCGAGCGGGAGCTGGCCGCGCTGTGGGAGGAACTGCTGGGCGTCGCCGGGGTCGGACGGCACGACAACTTCTTCCTGGTCGGCGGGCATTCGCTGCTCGCCACCGTGCTCATCACCCGGGCCCAGGAGCGCTACGGAACCGATGTGACCCTTGAGGAGTTCTTCCGCGACCCCACCCCCGCGGGCCTCGCCGAGGTGATCGCCGCCGCGGCCGGCGCCGCCGGAGCCGATGCGGAAGCCGGCGAACTGGCGGCGCTCGTGGACGCCCTGGAGCGACAGGAGGATCATGCCTGAGGCCGACCTCGCCGAGCGGATCCGCAACCTCGACGCCGGGCAGCGCGCGCAGCTGCTCAGCCAGCTGCGCGCGCGCCGCATCACTCCGCCGCTGAGCCTCTTCACGGGGCCGGACGCGGGCGACGCGCCGGTGTCCTCGGCGCAGCGCCGCATCCTCTTCCTCGGCACGCTGCAGCCGGACAGCTCCTCCTACACCAGCGTCAACCCCTTCCGGCTCGCCGGCCGACTCGACCCGGCCGTGCTGCACCGCTGCCTGGACGAGATCACCGCCCGCCACGAGATCCTGCGCACGGTCTTCCCCGCCGTCGACGGCGTGCCGGTGCAGCGCGTGCGGCCGGCCGCGGGCGTCCCGCTGCCCGTCGTCGACCTGCGCGGTCTGCCGCCCGCCGGGCGCGCGGCCGAGACCGAGCGCCTCACGGCGGCCGAGCGGCGTGTCCCCTTCGACCTGGCCGACGCCCCGCCCGTGCGGTTCCGGCTGCTGCGGCTGTCCGCCGAGGAGTCCGTGCTGCTGGCCGTGTTCCATCACGTCGCGGTCGACGGCTGGTCCCTCGCCGTCCTCGGCCGCGAACTGACCGCCCTGTACGAGGCGTTCTCGCTCGGCCTGCCCAGCCCGCTGGCGCCGCTGCCGGTGCAGTACGCCGGGTACGCCCGCTGGCAGGCCGTCTGGGAGGACGGCGAGGACGCCCGGGGGCAACTGGCCCACTGGGAGACCTGTCTCAGCGGCGCCCCCGACCGGCTCGACCTGCCCACCGACCGGCCCCGGCCGTCCGTGCAGAGCCACCGGGGCGCGACCCGCCGGTTCGTGATCGACGCGGAGACGACCTCGGCCCTGCGCGAGCTGGGCCTGCGGCACCAGGCGACGCTCCACATGACGCTGCTGGCCGCGCTCGGCGCCGTGCTGTACCGCTACAGCGGCCAGGACGACATCGTCGTCGGCGGAGCCGTCGCCAACCGGCGGCAGAGCGAACTGCACGACCTGATGGGCTTCTTCGCCAACTCGGTGCTCTTCCGGGTCCGCCTCGACGGCGACCCGGGCTTCGCGGAGCTTCTGGCGCGGGTGCGTCGGACCTGCCTGGAGGCCCACGCCCACCAGGACGTCCCGGTGGACCTGATCGCCCAGCGGCTGTACCCCGAGCGCGACCTCGCGCGCAACCCGCTGTACCAGGTGAACTTCACCCTGCACAACACCCCCGCCCTGACCGGCCGCCCGTCCGGCCTGACGGTGACCTTGCTCGACACCGAGACCGAATCCTCCCGCTTCGACCTCGACTTCAACATCCTCGAGACCGACGACGGCCTGGACTGCCTGGTCGACTACGCCACCGACCTCTTCGACGCCGCCACCGTCGCCCGCCTCGCCGACTCGCTCACCGAACTGCTCGCCGCCGTCGCCGCCGACCCCGTCAGGCGGCTGTCCGCGCTGCCGGTGCTCTCGGCGCGCGAGCTGCGGCGGATCGTGTACGACTGGAACGACACCGGCACCGAGACCTGCTCGACGCCCCTGCACGAACTGGTGGCCGCCCAGGCGGCCCGCACCCCGGACGCGGTCGCGGTGAGCCGGCCGGGCCACGAGCTGACGTACGGGGAACTCGACCGGGCCGCGAACCGGCTCGCCCACCGTCTGCGGGACGTCGGGGCACGGCCCGGCGCCAGGGTCGCGGTCCTGATGGACCACGGACCGGACACGGTGACCACGCTGCTGGCGATCCTGAAGACCGGCGCCGCCTATGTGCCGCTCGATCCCACGCATCCTCCGCTGCGTACGAGCGAGATGCTGGCCGACAGCGAGCCCGCCGTCCTGGTGGTGCCCGACGTGCTGCCGTCCGAGGTGGACCCGGCCGAGGCCCGGGTGGTGCGGCTGGCCGCCGAAGCCGACGTGGTCGCGGGCCGTCCCGCGACCGCCCCCGAGGTGCGGGTGTCCGCGGACGACCTGATCTACCTCATGTTCACCTCTGGCTCCACCGGCCGTCCCAAGGCGGCCCTGCTCACCCACCGCAACGTCGTCAACTACCTGCTGTGGGCCAAGGACCACTATGCCGCGGACACCGGAACGGGCGTGCCCGTGCACTCGCCGCTCGCCTTCGACCTGACCGTGACGAGCGTCTTCGCGCCCCTGCTCGCCGGTCAGCGGGTGCTCCTGGCGCCCGCGGCCGACGACACGCCCGGCGCCGCCCTGCGGGCCCTGCTGGAGACCTCCGACGACCTTGGCTTCGTCAAGCTGACCCCCTCCCACCTCAGGCTTCTGGAGCAGTACGCCGCAGACGGCCGGCTCGCCCTGCCCGCCCGGACCGTGGTCCTCGGCGGCGAGGCCCTGCACGAGGACGCCCTGTCGGCGCTGCGCGCGGGAACGCCGGCGATCCGGGTCGTCAACGAGTACGGGCCGACGGAGACCGCGGTGGCCTGCACCGCCTTCGAGGCCGACGGCGACTCGCCGGCCGGCGGCGAGGGCCGGGTGCCGATCGGACGGCCGATCGCGGGCGTCCGCGTCCATGTGCTGGACGACGCGCTGCGCCCGGTGCCGGTCGGGGTGCCGGGCGAGGCCTGCGTGGGCGGCGCCGGGGTGGGGCAGGGCTACTGGCGGCGGGCGGCGCTGACCGCGGAGCGCTTCGTGCCCGACCCCTTCGCCGCCGAGCCGGGCGCCCGGCTGTACCGCACCGGTGACCTGGTCCGGCTGCTGCCGAGCGGCGAACTCGAATACCTGGGGCGCCGCGACGACCAGGTCAAGGTGCGCGGTCACCGGCTCGAACCCGCCGAGGTCGAACGTGCGGTGGGCGGCCATCCGGCCGTGCGGCAGTGTGCCGTCGAGGTCGTGCGGGGCGCTCCGGGCGACGAGCGGATCGTCGCCTTCGTCTGTCTGCGGGACGGCTCCGCGAGCGCACCGGACTGGGACGGCGACCGCGTCGAGGAGTGGCGCCGGCTGTACGAGACCACCTACGGCGACCTGCACGGCGCGCGTGACTCCTCGTTCAACCTCGCGGGCTGGCTGAGCAGTTACACCGGCCGCCCGCTGGAGGCGGCTGAGATGCGCAGCTGGCTGGAGGACACCGTCGACCGCGTCCTCGGGCTGCGGCCGCGCCATGTCCTGGAGATCGGCTGCGGCACCGGCATGATCCTGCTGAACGTGGCGCCGGCGTGCGCCAGTTATTGGGCGACGGACGTCTCCGCGGCGGCCGTCGAGTACGTGCGGCGGACGGTGGCAGGCACGGCGGGTCTGCCGGCCGAGCGGGTGGAGGTCCGCACGGCGCCCGCGCACGAGAGCATCCTTCCTCCGGCCGGGAACACGGCGCCGGACACGGTCGTGCTCAACTCCGTGGTCCAGTACTTCCCCTCGGCCGACTACCTCCTGGACGTGCTCCGGCAGGCGGTCGACGCCCTGCCCGACGGGGGCCACGTCTTCCTCGGCGATCTGCGCAGCCTGCCGCTGCTCGACCTGTTCCACACCTGCGTCCAGGCCCGCAGGGCCCCCGTCAACATGCGGCTCGCCGAACTGCGGTCCCGGATCAGCCGTCAGAGCGCTCTGGACCCCGAACTCTGCGTCGATCCACGGCTGTTCAAGGACATCGCCGCCCGCTGGCCCAAGGTCGCGGGGGTCCGCGTTCTGCCCAAGCGCGGCCGCTACGACAACGAACTCAGCCACTACCGGTACGACGTCGTCATCGCCGTAGGCCCCCGCGAGCCCGCCCCGGAGAACCCCGGCACGGTCCTCGACTGGGCCGCCTCGCCCCTCACCCCGGAGGGACTCGCAGGTCTCCTGGAGCGGGAACGCCCCGAGCGGCTCACCCTCACCGGGGTGCCCAACTCCCGGCTGTCCGCGGCGCTGGGCCTGCGGAACCTCCTCGAGGAACGCGCGCCTTCGTCGTCCGTGGGCGAACTCCTGGCCCGGGCCAGCGCCCTGCCGGCGCACGGCTGCGCACCGGAGGACTGGTGGGAGCAGGCGGAGCGGTGCGCGTACGAGGTGGAGCTGAGCTGGCTGGAGGGGCGATCCGACGGCGCGTACGACGTCGTACTGCGGCGCTCCGAGGCGGACGCCGGCGCGGCCGCCCCGTCGGTCACCGCCACGGACCGCACCCCCGTGCCGCCCGCCGAGCCCTTCGAGGCGCGGCATCACACCAACGATCCGCACTGGCGGCGGGCCTGCGTGGCGGCTGTGCCGGAGATCGACGCGCACGTACGACGCCGGCTGCCCGCGCCGTTGGCGCCCGCCCACTACATTCCGCTGCCCGAGATCCCGCTCACCCCGAACGGGAAGACCGACCGCGCCCAACTGCGTCTGCTGGCCGCGGATCCCGGCGGGGTGGAGCGGGCCGCGTGGACGGTCGCCGCCCGTCCGCTCACCGGGACCGAGCAGGTGGTGGCCGAGGTGTGGCGGGAGCTGCTCGACTGCGACGACCTCACGCCCGACGACGACTTCTTCGGGCTCGGCGGCCACTCACTGCTCACCCTCCAGGTGGTCTTCCGGCTACGCAAACGCCTCGCCGTCGAGCTTCCCGTGCGGGCCCCGTTCGACCACCGGACCCTCGCCGCGCTCGCCGCGTGCGTCGACGCGCTGCGGGAGCCCGACGCGGCCGCCGTGCCGGTTCCGCCGCCGCTGACCGCCGTCGCCCGCACCGGGCCGCTGCCGGCGTCCTGCGCGCAGGAACGCCTGTGGTTCATGGACCAGTTGAACCCCGGCGACCCGCTCTACAACGTCCCCGCCTTCGACCGGATCCACGGCCCGCTCGACGCACCGGCACTGTCCCGGGCGCTGGACGCGCTCGTCGCCCGGCACGAGGTGCTGCGCACCGTGCTCACGGCGCCCGAGGGCATCCCCCAGCAGGAGATCCGGCCGCCCGCGCCGGTCCCCTTCCCGCTGATCGACCTCACCGGTCTGCCCGAGCCCGCACGGGAGACGGAACTGACGCGGCTGGTGGGGCAGGAGTACCGCCGCCCCTTCGACCTGGCCGAGGGGCCCGTGCTCCGCGCCCACCTGGTGCGTCTCGCGCCCGAGGACCACGTCCTGCTGCTGTCGCTGCACCACATCGTGCACGACGGCTGGTCCTTCGGACTGTTCAACGCCGAACTGGCCGCTCTCTACCAGGCCTTCACCGAGGGACGCCGGCCCGACCCGGCCCGGCCGCCCGTGCAGTACGCCGACTACGCCGTATGGCAGCGGCGGCTGCTCGACGAGGGGCACTTCGACGCCCAACTGGATTACTGGAAGCGCCGGTTGGCCGGTGTCACGGAGCTGCCCGCGCTGCGCACGGACCATCCGCGGCCCGCCCGGCCCAGCACCCGGGGCCGACTGCTTCCCGTGTCGATACCCGCCGAGACCGTGCGCGGGATCCGCCGTCTGTGCCGGGACTCCGGGGCCACCGCGTTCGCGGTGCTGCTCACCGCGTTCAGCGCGGCCCTGCGGCTCCACACGGGCGAGCAGGAGACGACCGTCGGCACCGACGTCGCCGGGCGGACCACCGCCGAGACGGAGACGCTGCTCGGCTTCTTCGTCAACCAACTGGTCCTGCGGGTCGGCCTGGCCGGCGACCCGACCTGGCGGGACCTGCTGAACCGCGCCCACACCACCGTACTGGAGGCGCTCAGCCACCAGGACGTGCCGTTCGAACGGGTCGTCCAGGCGCTCAATCCGTCCCGCAGCCGCCGGCACAGCCCCCTGTTCCAGACCAAGCTCGTCCTGAACAACACGCCGGGCGCGCCCGGTCTGACCCTCCCGGGTCTTCGGGTCACGCCGGTCTCGGCCGGGCTGGACACCACCCGGTTCGACCTGGCGCTCGTCCTGCAGGAGAGCCGGGAGGCACGGGAGGGGCGCGGCACCGCCGACGCCGACGGGGAGATCGCCGGGTTCCTGGAGTACAGCGCCGACCTTTTCGAGGAATCGACCGTCGCCGAACTGCTCGACGACTTCGCCCGTGCCCTCAAGGCCCTGACCGGCGACCCCGGGCGACGCGTCAGCGGGTTGTCGGGCGCGTAGCCACCGCATCGAACGGGGAGAGGCAGTGCAGGAAAGAGCAGCGCACGACCCGGTGCGCGCAACGTGGCGGAGCGCCGTGCGCGGCCCCCGCCTCCCGTCGGCCCCACCCGTCCTGGACCTGATCACACCGCACCTCGAACAGGCGGGACCCCGCACCGCCGTGAGCGACCCGGACGGCGGCCTCAGCTACGCCGAGCTGCGCCGGCTCACGCTCGACGTGGCCGGCTCGCTGCGGGCGCTGGGGGTGCGGCCCGGCGAACCCGTCGTGGTCCGCAGCCGGTTGTCGCGGTGGGCGGTCCCGGCGATGCTCGGCGTGCTGTACGCGGGGGCGTACTACGTGCCCGTGGACGCCGCGTTCCCTGCGGGCCGCCAGGCATCCGTGATCAAGGCCAGCGGCGCCCGCTTCGCCGTGGCGGAACCCGACGGCACGAGCGGTCCTCCGGACTGGAGCACCCTGCGGACGGTGATCCGGGTCGGCTCCGGCCGCAGACCGGCGGCCGACGTGCTCCCGCAGGCTCCCGGCCCCGAGGCGCCCGCGTACTGCCTCTACACCAGCGGCTCCAGCGGCCCCCCGAAGGGCGTGCTCATCTCGCACACGGGGCTGGGTCACTCCACGGCGGCCCGCATCGCCCACTACGGCCCGGTGCCGCCGGTGTACCTGCTGTGCAGTTCGATCTCGTTCGACAGTTCCGTCGCGGGCCTCTACTGGACGCTGGCCACCGGCGGTCACCTGGTCATTCCCTCGGCCGACCCGCTGGACACCGAGGCCGTCGCCGCCGCGTCCCACGCCCACCGCGCCTCCCACCTGCTGACGCTGCCCTCCCTCTACGAGGCGCTGCTGGACACCGCCGAGGCCGACGCGCTGCGGTCCCTGCGCACGGTGATCGTGGCGGGCGAGACGTGCCCGCCGGGTCTGGTGCGCCGGCACTTCGCCGAACTCCCGGATACCGCGCTGTTCAACGAGTACGGCCCGACCGAATGCACCGTCTGGGCCCTGGCGCACCGCTGTGCGCCCGCCGACGGGCAGCGAGACAGCGTGCCGATCGGCCGTCCCATCCCCGGTGCGGAGATCGGCCTCGTACCCGGCGGGACGGGCGGCGAGGACACCGGCGAGCTGTGGGTGCGCGGCCCCGCTGTGGCCCTCGGCTACGTCGGCGACACCGGCGCCGAGACCGCCTTCACCGGCGACGGCGCGCAGCGCACCTATCGCACGGGCGACCTGGTGCGCTTCGACGAGCAGGGCGACGCCCACTTCGCCGGGCGGGCCGACGGCCAGCTCAAGCTCGCCGGGATGCGCGTCGAGCTGAGCGAGATCGAGTACCTCGTGCGCGAGCACACCGGCGCGGCGGCCGCCGCGCTGGGCGTCGCCCGCGGCAGGTCCGGCCCGCCCCGGCTGATGGCGTTCCTGGTCCGGCCGGCCGCCGGCTTCCAGCCCGCCGAGCTGCACACCGCGCTGCTGCGTCACCTGCCCCGGGCTGCCGTCCCACGGTCGGTGCACACCGTTGAGCGGCTGCCGGCCCTGCCCAACGGGAAGCTGGACCGGGCCGCCCTGGACCGGATGGCGGGCGAACGGCTGAGCCCGGCGGGACGGAGCGTGCGGTGAACGGCGAGGCCTCCCGCTGCCCGGCCCTCGCCGCGGGGGACCCAGACCTCACGGATCCCGCCACCTACCGGGACGCCGACTACTTCGCCCAGTGGCGGCGGGCCCGGCGCGAGCATCCCGTGGTCCGTCTGGACTCGCCCCGCTTCGGGGCGTTCTGGTCCGTCACGGCCCACGCGGCGGCGCGCGAAGTGCTCGAACGGCCGGAGTCGTTCACCTCGACGCGCGGGATGCGGCTGGGCGGGGAGGCCGGCGCGGTGTCGGCCGCGTCCGGCGGGATGCTCGTCGTCTCGGACGGCCCCGCGCACGCGCGGCTGCGCTCCGCTCACGCACCCTGGTTCGCCGGGCGGGCCGTGGCCCGGCTCAAGGACACGCTGCGCAGCCGGCTCGACGCGAAGCTGGCCGAGCTGGCCGACGGCACTCCTGTCGACGTCGTGGCCCGGCTGTCCCGGTCGCTGCCGACGTGGCTGGTGTGCGGCATGCTCGGGGTGCCCGAAGAGGACTGGGAGGAGCTCGCCGCGCTGGCCGCCGCCGCGTTCGACGAGACGGAGACCAGCACGGCGGCGGCGCGCCGGGCGGCCAGCGCGGGCGTCTTCGCCTACTTCGCGGAGCTGCTGGACCGCCGCCGCCCCGATCCCGGAGACGACCTGGTCAGCGCTCTGCTGCAGCAGTCGGGAGCGGACCGGCTGACGGACGAGGAGATCCTGCTGAACTGCGACGGCCTGGTCAACGGCGGGCTGGGCACCACCCGGCACGCCGTCTCCGGCGCCGTCCTCGCTTTCGCCGCGCATCCGCGGGAGTGGCGGCGGCTGCGGGCGGATCCCCGGTCCGTGCCCACCGCGGTCGAGGAGATCCTGCGCTGGGCCTCGCCGCCGCTGCACATGATGCGCACGGCCACCGAGGACGTCCGCCTCGGCGACGCGCTGATCCGGGCTGGCGAGCGGGTGGTGCTGTGGATCCCGTCGTGCAACCGCGACGAGTCGGTCTTCGCCGAACCGGACGCCTTCCGCATCGACCGGCGGCCCAACCCCCACCTCAGTCTCGGCGGCGGACCCCACTACTGCATCGGCGCGTCCCTGGCCCGGCTGGAGCTGCGCACCCTGTTGGAGGCGCTGCTGACCCACGTGGCCCGCATCGAGTTCGACGGCACGCTCGTCCGCACGCCGTCCACGTTCCTGCACGGCCTCGACCGGCTCGAGGTCACCCTGATGCCGGCGGCTGCCGTCCCCGGCTCCCCCGGCGGAGAGTGAGGACCATGACCCATCCCGGCAGCCCCCCGCGCGACGGCACGGAGCTGGAGCTCACCCACATCTTCGAGGACCTGCTCGGCGTGGAGGGCGTCGGCGTCGACGAGGACTTCTTCGCCCTGGGCGGCCACTCCCTGCTCGCCGTCCGGCTCGTCGCCCGCGTCAAGAAGGCGTTCGGGACGGCGATTCCGGTGTCCGTGCTCTTCGAGGACACCACCGACGACGGTCGACCGGCGTCCGTCAGCGTGGAGTTCCTGAGCCGGCTGGTCCGCGACGGCGTCCCCAGCGCGCCCGCGGAC
This sequence comes from Streptomyces sp. NPDC051677, assembly GCF_044453465.1. NCBI lineage: Bacteria > Bacillati > Actinomycetota > Actinomycetes > Kitasatosporales > Streptomycetaceae > Streptomyces > Streptomyces sp. NPDC051677. The sequence continues at coordinate 96,042 of NZ_JBITCT010000035.1, read as the reverse complement.
CCGGTCGCCCGGCCCCTCGCGTTGCGTCGCGGCGGTGACGGCTCGCCCCTGTTCTGCGTCCACCCGGCGGGCGGTGACGTGGTCGCCTTCCGCAGGCTCGCCGCCCTGCTGCCGCCCACGCGGCCGGTGTACGGACTCCAGGCGCCGCCCCTCGACCCGGACTCCCCCGAACCCGGCCTGGAGGCGATGGCGGCCTACCACCGCGATCGGCTGCGGGAACTGCGTCCGCACGGCCCGTACGCGCTGCTCGGCTGGTCGATGGGGGGTGTGCTCGCCTTCGAGATCGCGGCCGGGCTGCGCGAGGAGGGCGAGGAGGTGGAGTTCCTGGGCCTGCTCGACAGCTATCCCGGCGAGGAGTTCAGCGGCTCGCCGGACGCCGGGATCCTCGCCGCCTTCGCCTGGCAGCTGGGCAGTCTCTCGGGCACGCCCTTCGTCGTGCGGGGCGAGGAGCTCGCGACGCTCTCGTACGACGAGGGCCTGGCCCGGGTGCTCGACGAGGCGCGTGCGGCCCGGGCCGTGCCGCCGGACACGGAGATCTCCGCTCTGTTGGAGCAGCTGCGGCTGTTCCGCGCGCATGTCATGGCGCTGCGCCGCCACCGGCCGCGCCGGCCCGTCGACCGCCTGGTCCTGCTGTTCGCCTCGGAGGGCGATCCGGCGGCCCAGGAGCGGGCGGCCGCGTCCTGGCAGCGGCTGAGCGAGCGCACGGTCGAACGGCACGACGTGAAGGGAGACCACTACTCGATGCTCACCGAGCCCCATGTGCGCGAGCTGGCCGCGCTGTTGAGCACCCTGCTGCCCGCCGTGCCGGAGCCGTCATGACGGGCGCGGCGGCCGCTTCGCCGGCTTGCGCGACCGTCCTCGACCGGTTCGCCGAGCAGTGCCGCACCGCCCCCGGTCGTCCGGCCGTCGAGTACGCGGGGCGGCAGCTGACGTATGCGGAGCTCGGCGCGGCGGCGGACCGCGTCACCCGCCGGCTGACGGCTCACGGTGTCGCCGGGTCGGTCGTCGCGCTGTGCGTCGACCGGTCCTTCCACCTGCCCCTCGGAGTGCTGGGCATCCTGCGCGCGGGGGCCGCGTACCTGCCCCTGGATCCCGGCTATCCGCCGGCCCGGCTCGACTTCATGCTGCGGGACAGCGGCGCCGGAGTCCTGCTCACCCAGCGGTCGCTCGCCGGCCGGCTCAAGGTCCCGGAGGGCGCCCGGGTGCTGCTGCTCGACGAGGAGCCGGCCGACGAGACCGGCTCGCCGCCCGCCACCGCCCCTGGGACCGACGACCTCGCCTATGTGATGTACACGTCGGGCTCGACGGGGAGGCCGAAGGGGGTCGCCATGGGGCACGGCCCCCTCGTCAACCTGATCGACTGGCAGTGCGCCGCCTCCGACTGCGGCGCGGGAGCCCGCACCTTGCAGTTCTCGGCGTTCAGCTTCGACGCGTCCTTCCAGGAGATGTTCAGCACCTGGGCCGCGGGCGGCTGCCTGGTCCTGGTCGACGAGGATGTGCGGCGCGATCCGCACCGCCTGCTGGGTCATCTCGACGACCACGGTGTGGAGCGCCTCTTCATGCCGTTCGTCGCCCTGCAGGCGCTGGCCAACTCCGCCGTCGGCCAAGGGCGTTACCCCCGCGCGCTGCGGGAGGTGATCACGGCGGGCGAGCAGTTGTACGTCACTCCCGCGCTGCGCCGCTTCTTCGGCGCCCTGCCCGGGGCGCGGCTGGAGAACCAGTACGGCCCGTCCGAGACCCATATCGTGACCGCGCTGCGCCTGGGCCCCGACCCGGAGCAGTGGCCCGACCTGCCCGCCATCGGCCGGGCCGTCGACGGGGCCCGGATCGACGTCGTGGACGAGCGTGGCAGCGCGCTGCCCGTCGGGGAGCGCGGTGAGATCGCCATCGCGGGGCCCGTGCTCGCCCACGGCTATCTCGGCCGCCCCGGGCCGACCGGCGACCGCTTCGTACCCGACCCGCTCGGCCCGCCGGGGTCCCGGCGCTACCTCACCGGCGACCACGGCCGGATGGAGCCGGACGGGCTGGTCCACTTCCTCGGCCGCGGGGACGGCCAGGTCAAGATCCGCGGGCACCGGGTGGAGGTCGGCGAGGTGGAGGCCGCGGTGAAGGCGTTGCCGGGGCCGGCCGACGCCGTGGTCGTCGTCAACGAGGAGCCGGGCGTGGGGCGCAGACTGGTGGCCTACGTCCTCACCGGCGGATCCGGCGGATCCGGCGGTCCGCCGGGCGATGCGCGGGCCCGGCTGGCCGAGACGCTGCCCGAGTACATGGTGCCCGTGGCCGTGATCGCCGTGGACGCGTTCCCGACCACGCCCAGCGGCAAGACCGACCGTGCCGCGCTGGCCGCCCGCCCCGTACGGATCAGCGGCACGGGCGCCGGCGGTGTGCACGACGCGGTCGAACAGGCGCTGACCGGTCTGTGGGAGTCGGTGCTCGGGGCCGAGGACGTCGGCCCGGACGACAACTTCTTCCAACTCGGCGGCACCTCCCTCCTCGCGGCGGTCCTCACCACCCGGCTCGGCGAGGAACTCGGCGTGCAGGCCGACCTCGACACCTTCATCCAGCAGCCGACCCCGGCCGCCCTCGCCGCCTGGATCCGGCGGCAGCCCGCCCCACAGACCCGAGGATTGCGAGCGGCCCCACGGTGAAGACCTTGTGGACCTACCCCCATTCGGCCCCCGTCCGCGCGCTGCGCGTGGACGCGGACGGCGACCTCGTCGTCCTGGACGACCCCAGCGGCAGCCTCCTCCTCGACCTCACCGGCACACCGGTCGCCGACCCGCTCCGCCCCGCGGTCGCCGACCCGTCCCGGCCGGCCGGCAGGCGGGGGCCGTACGGCATCACCGCCGACGACGACCGGCTGATCCTCCGGCTGGACGGCACCGTGCTGGACGAGGCCGAGCTGGACGGCCGGGTCACCGCGGTCGCCACCGCCGCGGACTGCGCGGTCGTCGTGGCCGGTACGCAGGAGGGCACGGTGTACGGGCTGCGGCCGCTGCTCACCGAGGCCGGGGCCATGACGCTCCTCGACAAGGAACAGGACCTGGTGCGGTCCCCGGACGCGGCCACGGCGGGGCGCGCGGCCCACCTGTACCTGGACCTGGGCTCCGTCCGTTTCGCCGTACGACGCCTGCGGCACCTCGAACAGCGGGGCGTGCTGCCCCCCGACAGCGTCGACCCGGCCGTCGCCCGGATCGCGCTCCAGGACAGCCGGGCGCTCCGGGCTGACCCGCGGGCCGCGTTCGAGGCGGGACGGGCGTTGGCCGCGACGGGCGAGCACCGGGCGGCGATCGGCCTGCTGCAACTGGCCTGTGCCACCCCGCAGTTGCGCGCCCGTGCGCTGTACACGGCCGGTGAGTGCTTCCGCAGCCTGGGAGCCGGCTCAGCCGCGGCCATCGCCTATGAGCAGGCGGCGCTGAGCGGTCCGGGCGAGGACGAGAAACGGCTGCTCTACGACCTCGCCAGGGCCCTGCAGGAGCGGGACAGGCATGCCGAGGCGGTCGACCGCTTCGAGCTGCTGCTCGCCTGGGACGCCACGTACGAGGACGCCTGGCAGCGCCACGAGCACAGCCGGAACCGGCTCGGCTCGACCGCGCCGGCTTCCGGCCCGAAGCCCCGCTCCACGCCCGACTCCCCCGCCGCCGCCCTCGTCCGGGACCTTCAGGCGCGCGGACTCCTCGGCCGGACCGACTCCCGGATCGACGCCTACGACGCCACCTTCTACGTCCAGTTCGATCACACCGGGGTGCACGACAGCGCCAAGAAGCGGCTGGAAATGGTGCAGTTGCTCACTGCCGTCGGGGATGTGCGGGCCGTGGCCACCTCGCTCGACGTCGGCAGCGGCACGCTGCGCTACCCGCAGGTGCTGGACCGGTTCGGAGTGCGGTCGTACGGGATCGACCTCAGCGACGCGGGCATCCGCGCCTGTGTGGACGACCGGTGGGCGGGGCGGTTCGCCGTCGCCGACGGTACCGCGATGCCCTTCCGGGACGCCTCCTTCGACCTCGTCACCTGCATGATGGGCACGGTCAACCACCTGTCCGCGGCCCAGCGCGAGCGCTTTTTCGCCGAGTCGTTGCGTACGCTGCGCCCCGGCGGGCTGCTGGTGGTGAGCGCCTGGGATCCCGCGTGCCGCTTCCAGACGTTCCTGTCCTTCTACTCTCCCGGGGAGATGGCCCAGCTGCGGGGGCAGTTGACCGAGCGGACGGCGCTGCGCTCGGAGTGCACGGCGGCGGGCTTCGCCGAGGTGCGCACCACGCCGTTCTGCACCTTCCCGGACTGGCTGGTGACCGGGGCCGACGCCGCCGGGACCGACAGCGCCGACCGTCTGGCCTGGCTGGCGGAGCTGGACCGGGACCGCGCGGAGCACGATCCCGCGGCCCCGGGGCAGATGTTCCTGCTCAGCGCCCGTCGTCCACGGGCGTCAGGCTGAACATGTCCGCCAGGCTGTCCGCCGTGAGGAAGCGGACGCTGCGGACGGTGATCCCCTCGCGTCGGCAGGCGGCGGCGAGCTTCATCGCGGTGATCGAATCGCCGCCCAGGTCGAGGAAGTTGTCGCCCGGGCGGACGTCGCGCACCCCGAGGATCCGCTCGCACAGGGCGCACACCGTGCGCATCACATGGTCCGGCTCGTCGCCGCCCGACTCGTCGCCGCCCGGGGCGGCAGGTGTCCGTCCGGACTCCTGCGGGGCCTCCCTCTCCAGGAGGTCCTGCAGGAATGAGCGGTCGAGCTTGCCGTGGCGGGTGAGCGGCAGCGCGTCGAGGGCCGAGAAGTGCTGGGGGATCATGTACGGCGGCAGGGAGGCCGCGAGTGCGGCGCGCAGCCGTCCCGCGTCCGGCCCAGAGGAGGCGCCGGCGTCCGTGACGACGAAGGCGGCCAGGATGTTCCGCGGCTCGCGGGCCTTCACCACCGCCGCGGCGCGCACGCCTTCCGTCGCGCACAACCGCGCCTCGATCTCGGCGGTTTCGACTCGATGCCCGCGGATCTTCACCTGCCCGTCCGCACGGCCCACGACGACCGGACGGCCCTGCGGATCCAGCCGAACGAGATCCCCTGTGCGGTAGGCGCGTCCCCGGCCGTCGGGCAGTGTGACGAACGAGGCGGCCGTGGCCTGTGGGAGGTGGAGATAGCCGCGGGCGATGCCCGCCCCGCTGATGACCAACTCCCCCACCGCCTGCGCGGCCTGCTCCTGGTCCGCATGGTCCACGGTGAGGCGCGTGTGCGGGATGGGGTCGCCGATCGGCAGCGGGTCGTCGGGCGCGTAGTCCTCGACGCGGAATCCGGCCGAGGCGTCCAGACGGAGGAAGCAGCGGCCCACCACGGTCTCCGTCGGCCCGTAGTGGTTGTAGACGACGGAGTCCGGGAAGAGCCGGCGCAGTGCCGTGACATGGCGGGCGCGCAGGATCTCGCCGCCGACGACGAACTGTCGAGGGCCGGGCAGTCCCCGCTGGTCGCCGAGCCGGGCCACGAGCATCTCGACGTGGGACGGGGTCAGCCGTACCAGGTCGAGGGCGGGGCTCTGGACGGCGGTCGCGAGATCCTCGGGCTCGTGGTCCTGCGGAGCGAGGTGCAGTGTGCCGCCGGTGACGAGCGGCAGGAAGAGGCTGGTCAGGGAGAAGTCGAAACTGAGCGGGGTGTGCAGCAACGCGTCGACCGGCCGGCCGGCGGAGAACTCGGACACCGCCCAGCGGACGTAGTTCGACAGGCCGCGGTGTTCCACCGCCACGCCCTTGGGGTGACCGGTGGAGCCGGAGGTGTACAGCACGTAGGCCAGACGCGAGGGATCCGCCGCCGGCGGCTGCGGTGGCCGGGGCAGGGGTTGCCGGGGCTGGGGCTGCTGGGGCTGCGGCGGTAACGGAGTGCGCGTCGCTGCGGCCACCGCGGTCACGGTGAGGAGCCGGGCCCGCACGCCCTGGCCGGCCAGCCGGTGCCGGTGCTCGTCATCGGTGAGTGCTACGACCATGGACGTGTCGCGGACCATGAACTCCAGCCGCTCCGCGGGGAGATCGGTGCCCAACGGCACATACGCGCCTCCCGCCCGCAGAATCGCAAGCAGCCCGACGACCTGGTCCGGCGATCGGCCGGCCAGGAGCCCCACCGCCTGCTCGGGGCCGACGCCGCTCTCCAGCAACTCCTCCGACAGCCCGACGACTCTGGACTGCAACTCCCCATACGTCATACGGACGTCGCCCTGGACCAGAGCCGTTGAGTCTGGTTGTCGTTCCGCCTGCTCGGCAAACCATTCATATACGGACGCGCTTGACTTCTCGCTACGGTCGCATTCCTGACTTGCCGTCACAGCCACGGGCAACTCCGTTGGGAATTCCGGGATTGCTTTCCACCCGCAATGGTTCAAGCAACGACAGGAGGGACGCTAGAGGGCCTCTGGCGTGATAGGTGTCACATCGAGCTTGCGGTCCAGGTGATGTGCGGGGGCTCGACTCGTGCGCACAGGGGGCCGCCGTGCGAGTCGGTCAGACCGAGGCGTCCGACGAGCAGGCCGTCGCGTGCGGCGGCGGCGAGCACCTCGGCGGGCACGGCGTCGAGCATGAGCTTGGCGCGGCGGAACATCGTGAAGACACCCGCCTCGTCGACCGTGCCCCAGGACAGGTAGACGAACCGGCGGCCCAGCCGGTCCTGCACATACGGGCCCTTCACCTCGGTGCCGGTCGGCGAGGGGGCGGCGGTGCACTCCAGGGTCCACGTCGCGGACGCGGCGTCGCCAGGCTGCGGCTCCAGGAGCTCGGCCGGACGGTCGCGGCGCTGCACGGCGACATGGACGTTGGCGTAGGCGGGAGCGTCCCCGTCAGCGGGAGACCGGCAGACGAGTCCGGGCAGGTCGACGGCGTCGATACGGATGCGCATGCCTGCCATCATCCCCGCACCGCGGACGTTCCTCCGATGAGTTTCCGACGGTCGTGCGGTCTACCCGTCGACGAAAGGAGCGCACCATGCGCAAGATCATCGTTTGCACGTTCCTGACACTGGACGGCGTCATGCAGGCGCCGGGAGGTCCGGACGAGGACGCTGAGAGCGGCTTCGAGCACGGAGGCTGGCAGAAGCCGGTGGACGACGACGAGGTCGGCACGGCCATCGCCGGTTGGTACGAGCACTCCGACGCGATGCTGCTCGGCCGCAAGACGTATGAGATCTTCGCGTCGTACTGGCCGACCGCCGATCCCGACAACCCGTTCACCGATCGGATGAACAGCATGCACAAGTACGTGGCGTCTCGGACCCTGACGTCCGTCGAGTGGCAGAACTCCACGCTGCTGGAGGGCGACGTCGTCGATGCCGTACGCAAGCTGAAGGCGTCCGACGGCGGCGACGTCAACGTCGTCGGCAGCGGCGACCTCGCCCAGACCCTCATGCAGCACGGCCTCGTCGACGAGTACCGGCTGACCATCCATCCGGTGATCATCGGCACCGGCAAGCGGCTGTTCGCCGACGGAGCGATCCCCACCGCGCTGGAGCCGGTCAGCGTCCGGGCGACGAAGGGCGGCACCGTCGTCGGCGTCTACCGGCCGAACGGCAAGCCCAGCTACGACAGCTACTAGGCGGTGGATCTTCGTGGTCAGTCCGCCGCGGGACCGGCCGCCGGCATGGTCGTCCGGCTCGCCGGCCGGGGCCCCCTTTCACGGGCCCCGGCCGCGCCGGTGAGCCCGCGCGATCGTGGAATCCACCGAAACGGCCCAGCTCAGGTCCTCGTCCGCAGCCGATCGTAGACCCCTCGCCGGTTGCCATACGTCTCCGGCCAATGACCCCACCGGGTACCAGCCTGAAAACGAAACTCCCTAGACCGCCCGCAGGGCATCGCGCAGCCGCCGCAGGTCGTCCGCGGGGCGGCCCAGGCCGTTCAGTCGCTGCCGGGCCTCCTGCGTACGGGCGTCCGGATGCGTGCTGAAGGCCAGGTCCAGCGACTGGCGCAGCATCCACTGGTCGTAGGCCAGCAGCCGCCCCGCATACGCCTGCGCCGCCACCAGATCGGGTTGGGTGAGCGGCAGTGCCAGCAGCCGGGCCCGGAGACGGACGATGACCGAGCCCGCGTGCCCGCAGTCCTGAGCGGTCCGCCCGGAGACGGGGCCGGGCTCCCCGCACGCGGCCACCGCCGCGTCGGCGGGCTGCTGAGCGGCCACCGCCTCGTCCAGCACGGCGAGCAGTGCCCGCACCTGGGCCCGGCGCGGCAGCCCGCGGGAGGCGGGGTCGTGGTGCAGGCGGGCGAGGAGGTGGGCGGCACGGCGGCGCAGGGCGGCGCCGGTCCGTGCCAGGGGCCGGGCAGCGGAGCTGCTGGATGCGGGCATGGGTCCTCCTGGTCGGCGTGGCCGCACCAGGGCCGTCACCGGCACACCCGGGCGCCGGGGTGCTCCTCCAGTGTGCGCGCCCTCGCTCTTCCTCGGAGGCCGGCTCCCGAGCTGCCCCAGGCGCTTGTCGTCGACGCCGGCGGCGGCCTGTCGAAAACGGCGGTTCTCGATCGACGTAAAGGCACAGGCAGCACATCCCAGACCTGTGACCTTGAGGAGCACCCCACCATGACCGTGACCGCGGATCTGGCGATCTCCCTCGACGGCTGCATCGCCGGCGCCGACGTCACCCTGGAGAACCCGGGAGGCGACGGCGCCGAGCCGCTCTTCGAGTGGATCCACAACCTGGCGAGCTGGCGGGAGCGCCAGGGCTTGACCGGCGGGCAGGAGAACCGCGACTCCGAGCTGATGCGCGAGTGGTTCGATGCCACCGGAGCGGTGGTCATGGGGCGGATGATGTACGACACCGGCGAGGAGTTCTGGGGCGACAACCCGCCTTTCCGGACCCCGGTCTTCGTGCTCACCCACCGCCCCCGCCCGACCCTGGTCAAGGCGGGCGGCACCACGTTCACCTTCGTCGCCGACGGCGTCCACAGCGCCCTCGACCAGGCGAAAGCCGTCGCCGGGGACAGGAACGTCGACATCGCGGGCGGGGCGAGGACCGTGCGGCAGTACCTCAAGGAGGGACTCATCGACGAGTTGCAGCTGCACGTGGTGCCCGCGCTCCTCGGCGAGGGCCTGCGGCTCTTCGAGGGGCTCGGCGCCGGGCGGCGGAGCCTCAAGCCCGTCAGGGTGGTCGACACTCCGCTCGCCACTCACCTGAAGTACCGCTTCGTGAAGTGACCCGGGCAGGCAGGCGCACACCGTCGGCACTGAAAGACCGGCCGAGCGCCGCACAGGGTGCGCGGTTCGTCGTCGGTCAGTACGGTGGCGTCCAGGTGTTCGACCGCGGGCACGGGTGACTGCGGAGGTCATCGGCGTAGGTCATCGGGCGGTGGAGGCGGCATGGCCGGCAAGAAGGCGGCGACACTGCCGCGCAAGGTGTATGAGACGGAACTGCTGCGCCTGCAGACGGAGTTGGTGAAGCTGCAGGAGTGGGTCCGGGCTGAGGGCGCCCGGCTGGTGGTGATCTTCGAGGGGCGGGACGCGGCGGGCAAGGGCGGCACGATCAAACGGGTCGCCGAGCACCTCAACCCGCGGGTGGCCAGGATCGCGGCGCTCCCGAAGCCGACCGAGCGCGAGCGCACCCAGTGGTACTTCCAGCGGTACGTCGAGCAGCTGCCGGCGGCCGGGGAGATCGTGCTGTTCGACCGGTCCTGGTACAACCGGGCCGGGGTCGAGCATGTGATGGGCTTCTGCACGAAGGAGGAGTACCAGCTCTTCCTGCGACAGTGCCCGATCTTCGAGCGGATGCTGGTCGAGGACGGGCTCCTGCTGCGCAAGTACTGGTTCTCGGTGAGCGACGTCGAGCAGCAGGAGCGCTTCCGGCGCCGCCTCGACGACCCGCTGCGGCGCTGGAAGCTGTCCCCGATGGACCTGGAGTCGATCACCCACTGGGAGGCGTACTCCCGGGCGAAGGACGAGATGCTGGTGCACACCGACATTCGTGAGGCGCCCTGGTACGTGGTCGAGAGCGACGACAAGCGCCGGGCACGGCTGAACATGATCGCCCATCTTCTGGACTCCCTGCCGTATCGCGACGTCCCTCCCGCCGTCCTGGAGCTGCCGCAACGGCCGCGCTCGACCGGCTACCAGCGCCCGCCACGCGATCTGCAGACCTACGTCCCCGATCACGCGGCGAACCTCTGAGCAGAAGATCGGCCTTCTGCTGATGAGTCGTCAACAAGCCTTGAAAGGAATGCGATTCATTTCTTGACCGGTCGCAGACAGGTCGTGAAGGTGGCAAGTCCAGCCGGCCCGCCCCCTCATGCCCGGGAGTCCTCATGGTCACGGCCAAGCCGCAGCCGGATCCGTCCGCCGAACCATCGAGCACGGCCGGCGCGCAGGCCTCCCCCGCCCCCTCTCAGGGGCCGACGGGACAGCGCTTCCACTACGACGTGATCGTCATCGGCTCGGGTTTCGGCGGAAGCGTCAGCGCGCTGCGCCTGACGGAGAAGGGCTACCGGGTCGGTGTGTTCGAGGCGGGGCGCCGGTTCGCCGACCATGAGCTGGCGAAGAACTCCTGGCATGTGCGCGACTACCTCTTCAACCCGCTCGCGGGCTTCACCGGCATCCTGCGGATGAGCCTGCTCAAGGATCTGCTGGTGCTGAGCGGCGCGGGTGTGGGCGGTGGGTCGCTCGTCTACGCCAACACCCTCTACACGCCTCCCGACAGTTTCTACGCCGACCACAACTGGGCGCACATCACCGACTGGAAGAGCGAGCTCGCACCGTACTACGACCAGGCCTCACGAATGCTGGGCGTCACCCGCAACCCGGCGACCACCGCGGCCGACCGGGTCGTTCGGGCCGTGGCCGAGGATCTCGGGGTGGCGGACACCTACACGCCCACACCCGTGGGTGTGTTCTTCGGCAAGCCCGGCAGCACCCCCGGCGCCGACGTTCCCGACCCGTACTTCGGCGGCGCGGGCCCCGCCCGCCGCAGTTGCCTCCACTGCGGCGAATGCATGACGGGCTGCCGCCACAACGCGAAGAACACCCTCGTCAAGAACTACCTGTACCTCGCCGAGCGGGCCGGGGCCGTCGTCCGTCCCCTCACCACGGTGACCGCCGTCCGTCCGCGTCCCGGTGGCGGCTACGACGTCGAGTGTGTGCGCACCGGGGCCGTGCTGCGCCGCAAGGAGGTGTTCACGGCGGAGCAGGTCGTCTTCTCCGCCGCGGCCCTCGGCACCCAGCGGCTCCTGCACTCGCTGCGCGACCGGGGGATCCTCCCCCATGTGTCACCGCGGCTGGGCCTGCTGGCTCGCACCAACTCCGAGGCGGTGCTCGCCGCTCGCACTCCCAGCAGGGACGCCGACTTCACCAAGGGCGTCGCGATCACTTCCTCCATCCACCCCGACCCGGTCACGCACATCGAGGCGGCGCGCTACGGGAGGAACAGCAACCTGCTCTCCCTCATGCTCGGCTTGCTCGTCGACGGCGACGGGGACCGGCCCCGCTGGAGGGCGGCGCTGCGGGAGATGGTGCGAAGGCGCGGCGATCTGCGGACCGTCCACGACCCGCGCCGCTGGTCCGAACAGTCGATCTTCCTGCTCGTCATGCAGACCCTCGACAACTCCGTGACCACGTACACCCGTCGGGGGCTGTTCGGCCGGCGCAGGATGATCACCCGCCAGGGCGAGGGGGAACCGAGCCCCTCATGGATACCGGTGGGACACGACGTCGCCCGCCGGACCGCCGAGAAGATCGACGGAGTCCCCCTCGGCGGCATCGGCGACTTCTTCGACATCCCGTTCACCGGCCACTTCATCGGCGGCTGCGCCATCGGCGACAGCGCGGACTCCGGCGTCGTCGACCCCTTCCACCGGCTCTACGGCCACCCGGGGCTGCACGTCGTCGACGGCTCCACGATCAGCGCCAACCTCGGTGTGAACCCGTCGCTGACGATCACCGCGCTGGCGGAGCGCGCCATGGCGTTCTGGCCCAACAAGGGCGAGCAGGACACCCGCCCCGCGCCGGGCACCCCGTACACGCGTCTGCCCCCGGTCCCGCCACGCCGTCCGGCCGTACCCGAGGCGGCGCCGGGAGCGCTACGCCTTCCCCTGACCGTCGTACAGAAGCCTCATTTCTAGGGGGAAAAGGCTTCCTCCGTAAGTGCGCCTGTGGAGATCACATGCCGACGTTTCGCACTCTCCGAAGCAAATTGCCTGATCGACTTCCCTGTCAATATGCAGAACACATGGGGGCGAATGTGGAGTAAATCTGTCTGATCCGACCTCTTGCTGCTAGCGTCGAAACCGCTTTCCGGAACCCGATAAACACCTACCGCGGACATGAGCGATAGAGCCGCACCGGAAGAGTTGGTTCATATGCATCGCACGGCAGATATAGACGTGACTTCCGAGGAGCGCAACGAGAAGGTCAGGCAGCTTGACCCGCTGAAGCTGGACGACGATCTTCGCACCTTGCCGAAAATGAACCAATGCGCGGACATTGCCGCGTTGGCGCGCGTCCTCGGTGGAGCGCTGCCCTCCGCGGAGAGCATCGCCGCTTTCACGGTGCCGGAGTGCCTCGCCGCCATGCGCGACTTGGGCATGTACCTGGGCAGCCTCAAAAGACATGGAGTGTCGGCCTTTGACATAATCCCTGACGCGACCAGATCATTCGAAATACTTGGGCGGCGTACGCACATGATTCCGCGGGACACGGTGTACCACTACACGTGCTGGAATCCCACGGGTGAACGTGAGCGGCTTTACAGCGGGTATCAGATGGAGCGCAATCTGATCGATGCGGTACGCAGGTGCATACCGGATCTGGCGCATGCCGTCGAAGTGGGACGCTCCCTCCAGGACGAAGAGCCGGGCAGTCCTGCGCACGCCGACAGGATGGCATCCCTTGCCTCATCCATCACGGCAGCCGACAAGGCAATGGGCACGGTCACCGCACAAGTCACCCCTGAATTCTTCGCCCATGTGCTCAGACCGTTCTTCGAAGACGTCCACATATCGGGTGAGAAGTACATGGGGCCGGCCGCGGCGCACGTCCCGCTCTTCCTCATCGACATACTGTTATGGGCATCCGATCGCGGCAGCAAGGAGTACCTGGGTTTTTGCAACGAGGTGGCCCTGCATACTCTGCCAAGCTGGCGGGAGCGGTATTCGGAGTGGACGGAGATGCCGTCCATCACCTCGCGTCTCACGGCGGCACTCGGTGATTCCGGGTCATCGCCCGAGGCCGATCATGTGCAGTCCAGCGCACAAGCCCTGAGAAAAGCTCTCAGATCGCTCACTTCGTTTCGCGGAAAACATCTGGTGATGGCTCGGCGCGCCTACCATGCAGAGATTCGACTCTATGAACTTGGCAGTGGCGGCGGAAGCGTAGAGCTCCTGGAGGAGATCCTCACCCTCACCCGGCAGAACGGGGCCATGATCGGCTCCGCCGCGGCGTCCCGCGCGCAGTGAATTCACATGCCGCCGCGACCTGAAGGAGTGAAGTGCCGGCGATGAAAATCACGATTGTCGGGTCCGGGATAGCCGGACTGACCACCGCAGTCAGTCTTCACGCGGCAGGATTCAAAGACATCACCGTCTTCGAGGCCGACCGCGACCTGCGTTCACTGGGGCTTGGACTGAACATATTACCCAACGCTGTTCGTGAGCTTGCCGAGCTCGGACTACTGGAGCAGTTGCAACAGCGGGCCATCCGGACACAGGAATTGGTGATGTACAACCCGCATGGCGATCTTGTGTGGCGGGAGGATCGCGGACTTCCGGCCGGCTACACATGGCCCCAGCTCTCGATATCTCGCTCTCAACTCATTTTGACCCTTGCCGCGGAGGCCCGGCGCCGCTTGGGCGACGACGCCGTCATCACCGGCGCTCGACTTGTCGGCCTCACCGACGAGCCCGGTAGGACCTGCGGAATCTTCACAGACCAGGACGGTTCCAGACGGACCGTCGAGACAGACGTACTCATCGGCGCGGACGGCATTCACTCGGCCGTGCGAGCGACGCACTACCCCGCTGAGGGCTCTCCCCCGTCCAACGGCATGACCCTTTACCGGGGAACTGCTTGGGCAGACACGTTCCTGACGGGGAACTCGATGGTGGTCCTGGGTGATGACAGAAGGCGACTCGTCCTGTACCCGATAGACAAGGACGAGACAACGAATAAAAATCTGATCAACTGGGTTGCCGCATTTCCGAACGCGGAAGCCGATGCACGCAACGCGCGCTCAAGCGGCACCGCGGAAAAGCGGAAGGCTGTACTGCGTCAATTCGGTACATGGTCACCGCCGCAGATGGATCTGGCACGTCTCCTTGAGAACACGTCGCCCATACAACGGTATCCGATGATCGACCGGGACCCTGTCCCGCAGTGGACGTTCAACAACGTGACACTCCTGGGAGACGCTGCCCACGCGATGTACCCTGCCGGTTCCAACGGAGCCACACAGGCCATCATCGATGCGCGCGTGCTTGCGTGGCACCTTGCCGCACACTCCGACGTGGGCGACGCTCTGCAGGCATATGAGGACGAACGCCGGCCGCAGATGACGGAGCTCCAGAAGAGCAATCGCTCCATGGGGCCGGAAAGAGTACTCACCCTGGCCCACGAAAGGGCTCCTCATGGATTCGACGACATAAAGAACATCTTCAGCGAAGAGGAACTCGCAGAGATCTCCCGCAGCTATGCCGTGACCGGGAAATTCGATCAGGACTGGGTCAATTCCAGGCCCTCGCTGTCCGTCAACGTCATGGACCGGCCACACGGCGCAACACCTGGAGTGCACAGTGACAGACACCGCCCGGCGGGATGACAGGTCCGAGGCCGTCAAGGAGACCAGCTTCATCACCGCCGTCATCAGAGCCATGGAAAACGCTCACCCTGACCCGTATCTGGTGGATCGTCATGCAGAGCTGCTGAGCACGCCGCGGTCGAAAATGCTGGCAGCGGAAGCACTGGCCGCCGGCGGCACCGTCGGATCAGTCATCGTGCGAGGTCGTTTCGGTGACATCGCACTCCGGCAGGCAGTCGCCGAAGGGATCACACAGGCGGTCTGCCTGGCCGCGGGCAGTGACACTCGCGCCTGGCGTCTTGGCCTTCCTTCCGACACCCGGTTCTTCGAAATCGATCTGCCGGGCCAGCTGGAAGCAAAGGAGATGCTTCTCGCGCCGGTCAAGGACCAGCTTGCCTGCCGTCGCGTCTCTCTCAGTGAAGACCTTCGCAGCGAGATCTGGCCACACCGACTCATAGCCGCAGGCTACGCCGTGAACAGGCCCACCGTCTGGATCGTGGAAGGGCTGCTTCCGTACTTGCAGGTCGAACAGTTCACTCGGCTGATCACGGACGTCAAGGAAATATCGGCCCCCGGTTCGGTTCTGCTGATCGACGCGCCGCACGCGGAGTTCTACCGAGACCCGGACAATGAACAGTTCCTGGCGTTCATGAAATCCCGGGGATCCGCGTTCCAACTCGGTCTGGATGATTTCGCGGACTTCCTCGGCCGGTATGGCTGGCGGGCAGAGGCGTATACCTTGAGGCAGCTTTCCGAAGGTGCATGCGCGTGGTTGCCGTCTCCGCCCGCGCGTCTTTGCCCGCCCCACGACCACCACTGGCTCGCCCGCGCATATCTCGCTTGATCCCGGGGTTCGACGCGCCTACTCGACCGGATGCCCCGGCTCGATCGTGAGCGCGTCCGAGAGCCGCAACAACGGCCCGTCGTCGTACTTCTCCTGGCCGCCGGCCTGCACCGGGTCCAGGACGAAGCCGACGTGGTCGCCCCCGTCGATCCGCTGCTCGATCCTGCCGACGAACCACGCGCAAGCGTCCCGGAGGACGACGGCCCCGCCGTGCCGCTCCGTCCACTGCGTGTGCGCGAACTTGTCCACCCGGTCGCCGGTCTCGCCGCCGAACAGGGCAGCCAGCTCGTACCGGTCCGGCGTCAGCAGATGCACGGCGAGGAAACCTGCGGCGCAGGCCACCTGGTACGTCCGGTTCGCCTTCGACAGCCACACCACGAACCGAACCGGCTGCATGGAGCACTGCGAGGCGAACCCCACGAGGCAACCCGCGCGGTCGCCGCCCGCCCGGGCCGTCACCACGCACATGTCGGGGTCCAGCCGGTCGGTGAACGCACTCATGTTCGGCATGCCCATGCCCCCTCCAGTCGTGCGGCGGCAACCATCCCTGCGTCCGGCGAGTACCTCATCCCCGCTCGTCATCCATCCTGGTCGCACTTCACCCGCCGCGCCGGGCGGCGCCTCGACTAGGACCCCTGGCGCGCCGCCTGCTGGAGGGCCCGTTCGAGGGCCGGGCGGCCCTGGCCGAGGAGGGTCTTCTCCAGGCTGTGGTCGTCCGAGCGGCCGGTCCGCTCGCCGTGGGCGAAGGAGTCCGTGTCGAGAACCTGCCCGCACCACTCGCCACGCCCGACGACCTGCTCGTCGAACGGCACCACCGCCCCTTCCCCGAGCGCGACCCACCGCTCCTGCTCCCAGCGCAGGGCGAGGACGTAGGTGTGGCCGGGTACGACGCGCGGGGCGTCGCCGGTCAGGTCCGGGACACGGGTCGTGCCGTCGCCGCGGAGCACCTTCCAGCCGGCGGCCACATAGTCGAGGGTGGCTCCGACGGTGGGGTGGGGACGGGTGCGGGAGCTGAACGGCCGGGCCTGCACGGTCAGTTCAACGGTTCGCTGCAGCTGGAAACCGTACGCTCCGGCCGCCAGTTTCTCCCGCCCGCTCTCGCGCTCCCGTACGGCCCGGCCGACGACCACGACATCGGCGTACCGCACCCAGTCCTGGGCGGTCCCGGACGGATACCGATCGGTCGCGAGCCCGCACCCGTTCACGGTGTCGAGCGCCGGCCAACCGACGAGGATGCCCGCCGTGACGCCGACAGCGGCCAGGACGGCAACGGCGGGGCGCCCGGCCGCCCCGGCCGGTAAAAGGTTTCTCCGCATCCGATGATCTTGGTGGCGGCGCAATCGACAGGCTGTGGCGCACGCCACATTGCCGGTCACAGGCCTGTCACATACATGTCACAGCCCGCGACCGGCACGGCGGCTTCGGTCCGGAGCCCCGCGGAGGCTCAGTCCAGTGACTCAGTCCAGTTGCAGTTCGGGCGCGTGCAGTTCCAGCCAGGTGTGCAGATCGAGGACGCGCTCCAGGCCGGCCCGTACGGCGGTCGACATGCCCGCGGGGTCCTGCACCATGACCTGCTGTGCCCAGGCCCGGTCGACCAGCGCGAACACCTGCGCATCCGGCTCCGCGACGAGTTCCTTCACCTGCTGCTGAAGCATCGCCGCGTAGCCGGGGTTCTGGGGCGACGGGTACGGGCTCTTGACCCGCTCCACCACGGACCGGGGCAGGGCGGGCGCCGCGGCCTGTCGCAGCAGGCTCTTCTCCCGGCCGTCGAACGTCTTCATCGACCACGGGGTGTTGTACACGTACTCGACGAGCCGGTGGTTGCAGAAGGGCACCCGGACCTCGAGCCCGACCGCCATCGACAGCCGGTCCTTGCGGTCCAGCAGGGTGCGCACGAAACGCGTCAGGTGCAGGTGGCACATGGCGCGCATGCGCCGTTCCTGCTCCGACTCCCCGTCCAGGTACTCGACCTCGGCGAGCGCCGTCTTGTACTGGTCCGCGGTGTAGGTCCCCACGTCGAGCGTCTTGCGCAGCCCGGGCTCGATGTGGTCGGTCCGTGCCGCGAGGCTCATCGGGGGAATGAACATCATCCACGGAAACGTCTCCGCGTGGAGCGCCGCTTCGATGTGGAACCAGGGGTATCCGCCGAACACCTCGTCGGCCGACTCCCCCGACAAAGCCACCGTCGACTGCTCTCGGATCGCCTTGAACAGCAGATACAGCGAACTGTCGAGATCGCCGAAGCCATTGGGGATGTCCCGGGCGGTCACGGTCGCGCGCCGCACCGCGGGATCCGAGAGGGCGCCCGGATCGAGCACCACGTCGTGGTGCGCGGACCGCACATGCGCCGCGACATCCCGCACGAACGGCGAATCGGGGGTGTCGCGCATCTCGTCGGGGACAAAGTTCTCCTCCTGGCCGACAAAGTCCACCGAGAACGTGCGCACCTGCTCGCCCCGCAGCGCCAGCCGCTGTGCCGCCAGGCCGGTGATCGCGCTGGAGTCCAGCCCGCCGGAGAGCAGGACGCACTGCGGCACGTCCGAGATCAGCTGCCGGTCGACGATGCCCGTGAGCATCTCCCGCACCCGCGACACGGTGTCGTCGAGGCTGTCGGTGTGCTCGACCGCGTTCAGCCGCCAGTAGGTGCGCTCCCGAAGCCCGTTGCGGTCCACGGCGATCAGCGTGCCGGGCAGCATCTCCCGCATGCCCTTCCACAGCGCCCAGCCCGGCGTCTTGGTCTGCGCGAACAGTTCCCGCAGCCCGTCCGTGTCGACGGCCTTGCGCACCAGCGGGTTCGCCAGGATCGCCTTCGGCTCGGAGCCGAACAGCACACCGTCCCGCGTCGGGTAGTAGTAGAGCGGCTTGATCCCCATGCGGTCCCGCACGAGAAGCAGCTTCTCGTCGCGCTCGTCCCAGATCGCGAACGCATACATGCCGTCGAGGTGGTCGACGACGCTCTCGCCCCACTCCAGGTAGCTGCGGAGCACCACTTCGGTGTCGCTGTCCGTCCTGAACGCATGCCCGAGCGAGGTGAGACGATCCCGCAGTTCCTGGAAGTTGTAGGCCTCCCCGGAGTACACCAGGGCGATGTCGCCGGCCGGCGTGCTCACGCTCATCGGCTGTACTCCGCCGGGCAGGTCGATGACGGCGAGGCGCCGATGCCCCAGGCCGACGTGCGTGCGCAGATAGGTGCCACGGCCGTCCGGCCCACGACAGGCCATCGTCTCGGTCATCGCGTCGAGCGCGTCACCCCGACGGGTCAGATCGGCGTCGAAGGACACCCATCCTGCAATCCCGCACATTTCACAACTCCATTTCCATCAGGATTCCGTACGTTTCTCATCAAGCAATTCAACAGAACTCGTGGAGCGAGAAAGTGCGTGCACGAATACCCGCAGACTAGTAATCGTGGCCTTGGCGCGGCAATGTTCATTGCACCCGCTTTCACGTGAATTTCTCACAGGGGTCCGCGGTCAGCGGATCGGGCGCAGGTGCAGTTCCTGGTCGGCGGCGAGGGTGAGCAGGTCGGCGTCATGGCTGATGAGGACCACCACCGCGCCGCCTTCGGCGACGTCGCGCATGGTGCGTGTCATCGACTGCAGGTGACGGCGGTCGACGCCGGAGCTGGGCTCGTCGAAGATGACGATGCGCCGACCGCTCAGGCGGGCCGTGGCGACGACCAGGCGCTGCTGCTGACCGCCGGAGAGCGACAGCGGGTGACGGTCGCCGAAGCCGTCCAGGTCGAGAGCGGCGAGCACGGTGGTGGCGTGGTCCGCGTGGTCCGACGTCGCGCCGAGGCGCAGTTCGGCGGTGACGCTGTCGGTGAACAGCTGCCGCTGCACGTCCTGCATGACGATCGCGGACTCGCGCTGCCGCCGGGAACGGGAGAGCGGGCGGCCGTCGAGCAGCACCTGGCCGGTGTGGCGTTGGAGCCCGGCGAGGATGCGGGCCAGGGTGGTCTTGCCCGCGCCGTTGGGGCCGGTGACGGCGGTGATGGCGCCGACGGGCAGATGCGCTTCGGCGATGTCGAGGGCGGGGCGTCCGCGGAATGCGCAACGGATGCCCCGCAGTACGACGCCGGCGCCGTCCGCGTCCGGCCCGGGTGACGTCGTGCGGGCGGCCTGCTCGGTTTCGTTCGGCGAGGTCTGTGCCGGTCCGACGCTGGGGCCGCGGGCGAAAGCCGGTGCCACTGCGGTTCTTTCGGGTGCGTCGAGGCTGCGCAGTCCCTCCCCGCGCAGCATCTCGTCGGTCAGCCCGGCGAATTCGGCTCGTGTCCATTCCCGTGCGACGCGGCCGGCGTGCAGTACCACGATGCGGTCGGCGAGTTCGCGCAGATAGTGCAGGCGATGCTCGGCGATGACGACGGTCGTGCCCAGTTCGCGGACGTGCCGCAGGATCGCGGTGAGATCCGCGATGCCGCGCGGAGACAGGTTGGAGGTGGGTTCGTCGAGCAGCAGCAGCGGCGGGCCGTGGGTGACGGCCGCCGCGCACGCCACCCGCTGTTGCTGACCGCCCGACAGCTCCCGCAACCGGCCGTCGAGATCGGTCAGCCCGAAGTCGGCGACGACCTCGGCGACTCGGTCGCGGATGCGCGGCGGCGGTGTGCCGAAGTTCTCCAGCGCGAATGCCAGTTCGGTGTCGATGGCGTCGGTGAAGAACTGGCGGCGCGGATGCTGCAGCACCGTCCCCGTCATCCGCCCGACCTGTGCGAGATCGGTGATCGGCGCCCCGTCGACCCGGACCTCTCCCTCAAGGGTCCCGTCGTGGAAGTGCGGGATGAGGCCGTTCATCAGCCGCAGCGCAGAGCTCTTGCCGGACCCGCTCGGCCCGCACACCACCACCGTCTCGCCGCGCCGGATGTGCAGGTCCAACCCGTCGATTACGGCGGTGTCACCGCCCTGGTACGCCCATCGGACGTCCTTCAACCGGATCATCGTCCGGACCTCCACAGCAGCGTCGCCGCCACCAGCAGCAGCACCACGACCCCGGCCACGGCGTCGGCGGGGCCGAACCGCGGCGGACGCATGGACGTCGGCCGCGGTTGCGAGCCCAGCCCGCGCAGCAGCGCCGACGCCGAAAGGTCCTCGGCCGAACGCAGGCTCGACGCCATGAGCGGCACCGTGAAGTACTCGATGCTGCGGACGGGATGCCGCAGCATCGACAGCCGGCCGCCGAGTCCGCGCAGGCGCATGGCATCGCGCACCGCGACCGCCTCGGCGACGATGGTGGGCACGAACCGCAGCAGCACGGCGCCGGAGACGGTGAACGCCGCCGGTACCCGCGCCGACCGCAGCGCGGCGGTGAACCGGGTCGGCGAGACGGTACGGATCAGGTGGGCGGCAATGCCTCCCACGGCCACGATGCGCAGCGTGAAACCGCCCATGACCCCGACGAGGCCGAGCACCGGCCAGGGCGCGGCCAGCGGCAGCAGATAGGCCACCGCGGCGGACGCCGCCGCGGCCGCCGGCAATCCGATCGCGCGCCGCCAGGCCCGCTCGGACAGGGCCAGCAGCACCCCGGCGACCAGTGCCGCCGGCACGAACCACAGTCCGCCGGGCGCCATGACGGTGATGCTCGCGGCCAGCAGGATCGTCACCGCGGTGCGCGGGTCGAGCGCCCATCGTCCGACGGCCCCCTCCGAGGTGGCGGGAGCGGCCTCCTTCAGTACCGGCGGGCCGAGCCGCTGACCGGCGCCGGTCACACCAGTCCGGCCTTCCGGAAGTGCTTGTCCAGCAATCGAAGTCCCAGCGCGCCGCCGATCACGCCGAACACCAGCGTGGACAGGTCGAACGCGATCAGCACGGCGGGGGACAACAGGGTGTCCAGGTCCTCGATGTAGTCCGCGCCCATCCCCTCCATGTACGGGCTGGACAGGAATTCGTCACGGGCATAGAACATCGGCAGGAACAGCCCCACGAACCAGGTGCTGAACACGGCATAGGCGAGCACGCTCAACTGCCGTGAACGGTAACGGCCCAGCCACAGCAGCACCTCGGCGACCAGAGCCGCCGCCACCCCGATGACGAAACCGATGGGCGGACTCCCGATGAGCAGCATGAAACCGCTCACGATGACGGCGAACACGGTGACCATGCCGGCGTGCCGCACCCGGGTGAGGAACAGCATGAACGGCACGCCCGCCGCCACGATGCTGGCAAGGCTCGTCACCAGCGTCATCACGGGGCTGATGAATTCCAGCAGGTTGAATATCCCTATCGTCACGATGTAGAGGGCGCCGAAGATTCCGATGTTGATGAGATCCCTCGGGCTCATCCTCACATCAATGCGGTGATCGACCATTTCGACGGTCACGGTGTCATGGTCCTCATCTTGAGACAGTGGTGGGAAGGTGTGCTCAGGGGGCGGACGGCCATGAGATCGCCGAGGTGTCGGACGCCGCGCGCGCGTGCTGTGTGAGGAGTTCGACGACCGGGGCGCGGTGCTCCTCCAGGTAGAAATGACCGCCGTCGAAGGCACGCACCTCGCACGTGCCGTCGGTGACCTCGCGCCATCCCTCGGCTTCCCACTGGTGGATTTCCGGATCCCGGTCGCCGTACAGCACGGTGACCGGGATCTGCAGCTGTCCACCGGGGCGAGGCCGATAGGTTTCGCTCAGTCGGTAGTCGCCCCTGATGATGGGCAGGAACGCCTGGATGAGCGAGGCGTTGTCGAGGATGTCCCGGTGCGTTGCCTCGGTCCGGCGCAATTCCTCGACCAGCTCTTCGTCGCTGCCGAGATGCACCCGGCCCGGCCGGGTCAGCTTCGGGGCGGGATGCCCTGACACGATCAGTCCCTTCGGCGGTGCGCCCACCGCCGACTGGTGACGGGCGAACTCGTAGGCGACGACGGCGCCCATGCTGTGCCCGAACACCAGGGTCGGAACGGGCGGGCCGTCGGCCGGCAGGTCGGCCGCCAGTGCGGCCGCGATGCCCTGGATGTCCGCCGGCACCGGATCGGAGAACCGGTCCTCCCGGCCCGGATACTGGGCGGCAAGGAATTCGACGTCCCAGGGGGCCGCCTCAGTCCACGACCGGTAGTAGCTCGCGCTGCCGCCGCCGTGCGGAAACAACAGCACTCGTGCCCGGGCGTACGGTCGTGGCGTGAGGCGGCGAAACGCACCGAGGTGACGGTCCCCCGACAAAGGATCGAACATTTCGACTCATTCCCTCGCTGCTGGTGCCATGGAGATGTTCCAGAAGTCGGCGTAACGCCCGCCGCGGTCGAGCAGTTCGTCGTGGCGACCATCACGACGGTGCGGCCCGCCGTCAGCCGCTCGATGCTCTCGTGGACGGCCGCCTCGTTGACCGGGTCGAGCGCGGAGGTCACCTCGTCCAGCAGCACGATCGGCGCGTCCTTCAACAGCGCACGGGCGATCGAGACGCGCCGGCGCTCGCCGCCGGAGAGCATCGCGCCGCCCTCGCCGACGTTCGCCGCCCACCCGTCGGGCAGCCGCTCGACGGCCTCGTCCAGCCGGGCCGCCGTCGCCGCCGCCCGCACCTCGGCGTCAGTGGCGTCGGGACGGCCCAGACGCACGTTCTCCTCGATCGCGCCGTCGAACAGATACACGCTCTGGAAGACGATCGCGAACTGCGCCATCAACACCTCCGCATCGACGTCCCGCACGTCCACGCCTCCCACCCGCACCACGCCCGCGTCCACGTCGTAGAACCGCGCCAGCAGCTGCAGCAGGGTGCTCTTCCCGGCGCCGGAGGGGCCCACCGCGGCGAGACGCCGGCCCTGCGGCACCGACAACGACAGGCCGTCGATCACCATGCGCTCACCATGCCGGAACGCGACCTGTTCGAACTCCAGGCCGTGGCCCGCCGGCCGCAGCGGCTTCGCGGGCTCGGGCAGCGGCTCGGTGCGCAGCACCGCGTCCAGCCGCGCCAGCACGGACTGCGCGCCGCGGAGTCTCCCGCCGATGTCCGTCAACGACAGCAGCGGATCCGCACCCGAACGCCGACACCAACTCACCCGGCGTGTGGGCGATGAACGGATGCACCGCGCTCACGTCCTCCCCCACCACCTTGGCCGGCTCGCCCGTCCGCCGCCGGGAGAGCCGGCCGATCGGCACCCGCCCCAGCCGCGCCGCCAACCGCCGACGAAACGTCAACTGCACCCGCCCGTACAGGATGTGCCCGACGCCCGACGACGCAGCCGTGAACACCAGCCGCACGAACAGACCCACCGCGCCCAGGACCACCACGTCCCACACGTGGTCGTGATCGACCGGGCCGGACGCCAGCAGAGTGCGCCCCAACTCCACCACCGCCAGCAACGGCGCCAACCCCGCGACGGCACCGATGACCTGCAGGACCACAACGGCCGCGAAACTCCCCACATGGGGGCGTAACAGCCCTCCCATGCTCTGCTCCACCGCTGCATCGGCGTCCGATGACGGCTTGGAACGCTCCCTCGCCGCATCTGGGTCGATTGCGTTCATCGCTCTCCCATAGATTTCGAAACGCGTTCCGATATTACTCTGCCTCGAAGGGGATCGATGGGCTGCCGGCAGAGCGGCACGGCCTACAGATCGGCGACCGTCAACGGGTCTCCGGGTTCGGGGCGGGCCACCTCGGGATAGCCCAGTGCCTCGGTCAGTTCCTTCCAGGCACGGGCGACGGTCAGATGGCGTTGGCTGCCGCGCAACGGGTCGGCGCCCGTGTCGATGCGCCGACGCAGCTCGTCCAGGGCGGTCAGCACCCCGTGGCCCCACACGTCGTGCATGGCGGTCGCCCAGGTGGGCGTCTCGGCCGCACCCACATAGCCGCCGGTGATGCCGAGACCCGCCGGCCACCACTCCTCCGGGTCCGACCGGCTCGGGAGGAACTGTCCCGCCGCGTCGGACGGCATGCGCAGCACCGGGCTCCAGATCACCGGGCCGTGGGTGTTGGCCAGCATCAGGTTGCCTGCGTCGGTGCCGACGGTGATCCGGTGCAGCAGCAGGCTGCTGCTGTCGTCCCCCTCCTGCATGCGGTTCTCCACGCGCAGCGTCAGCGGAACACCCGCGATCTGTCCCTCGACGCTGACGAAGGGGCGACCGGTGTGGCCGGTGATCGGAGAGATCGACCAGGGCCGCAGTCCGTCGAAGATCTCGGCCAGGATGTCGAGCAGGTCGAAGGAGACCTGTACCGCGCACAGGGCGTCGATGAACACCGGCCTGCGCAGCTGGACCAGTCGGCGGGCGGCCGCGGTGAACCGTCGGACCGGCTCGAGATGCGGGTAGAAGGTGTTCACCTGGTACTGAACCCCGACTCGGCGCGCCAGCCGCAGGCAGTCGGCCAACTCGGTGGGGTGCACCGGATGTTCCTGCAGCACATGCACTCCGCGCTCGAGCAGGGCCTGGGCCAGTTCGACGCCCCGTCCGCCGCCGACCGCGGTCGACACCACGACACAGGCCGCGTCGATGTCGGCGGGCAGTTGCTCGACCGTGTCGTACAGCGGGACGTCGTACTCCTTGGCGAGCGCCACCGACCGGGCGCTGCCCCGGGCCACGATGCCGGCGAGCTGGAAGCGCTCGGGGTCGGCATGCGCGAGGGCCGAGAGGTACACCTGGCCGAAGCGCGTGCCGCAGACGACGATGCGCATCGGGCCCGACGTCGCGCGCGTCATCGGCGGCCGGCCTGCGGCGTCGTGACGGCGTCCGTCGTCCGTGTCAGGTGCGGGGGTCGAAGGCAGCTGAAGTGATCGCCCGGAATGTCGACCACCGTCAGGTCGCCCAGGCACACGTCGCGCCAGAAACGGGTCGTGTCGTCCTGCATGCCGGGGAGGAGGTGCCCGGACTCGACCGGGCGGAGGAAGGTGATGTCGCCCGCGTACGGTTGTGGCTCGTAGCGGGTCACGGCCTCGACGGTCCGCGTGAACACGGCGTGTGCGGCGGCGACCTGTGCGCGGTCGCCTCGCGCCGGCTCCGAGTCGGCGAGGGCGTGATGCAGTTCCGCGCGCCGCTCGTCGGTGTCCCGCTGCGCGAGGGCACGGAACCGTTCGGCGACCGATTCCAGCTGTTCGTCGCCCGCCAGGCGTCCGACGGCGCCTTCCGCCAAGGCGGTCGGCGAGTCGGCCAGGACGGTGGTGAGGGCCCGGGCGAGCGCCGTCTCGTCGGCGGGCCAGCCGAGAGCGGCCGGGTCGGCGCCCATCGCCCGGGCGAAGGCGTAGTCGACCATGAGGTCGTCGTGCAGGGCGTACGGAATGCAGGGGCTCGACACGAGGGTCAGCCGCCGCACCGTCACGTCGGCCTCGCTCAGGGCTCGGGCGAGTTCCAGGGCGATCGGGCCGCCGAGGCAGTAGCCGATGATCTCGACGTCGTCGTGGCCGGCGGCCTGCACTTCGCGCGCGTAGTCGGCGGCCAGTTCCTCGACGGGGTCCGGCGCGGCAAGGGCGGGGCAGCGATCGCCGTCGGGTACCGCAAGGCCCAACAGCGGTACGTCCGCGCCGAGTCCGGCGATCAGCGCCTGGAGCGGCGCCAGGGTTCCCGTTCCGTCGTGCACGAGCAGGCGTACCGGTTCCCGCCCCGATCCTGCCACGGGGGTCAAGGGGATCAGGGGCGACTGCCGGGCCGTCGTCGTCATCGCTTCGGGGGCCTGCTCCGGCGCGGCGCCGGACCGCAGCGACTGCGCCAGGCCGGCGACCGTCGGCGTGTCCAGCAGCACGCGCAGCAGCACATCGAAGGTGACCTGTGCGGCCTCGGGGATTCGTTCGCGTACCTGCCCGACGAACTGTGCCGCCAGCAGCGAGTTGCCGCCGGCGTCGAAGAATCCCAGGTCGCGGCTGGGCGGCTCGCTGCCGAGGACTTCGGCCCACAGCTGTGCGAGCTGTCGTTCGACACCCGGCCGCGGCGGCTCGGTGGGCTCGCCCGGCGCGGCGCCGGCCGTCGGCGCCGACTCGAGCAGCCGCTTGCGGTCGACCTTTCCGTTCGGTGTCAGCGGCAGCGTCTCGACGATCCGCACCCGTGCCGGAACCATGTGCGACGGCAGTCGTTCGGCCACCCATCCGATGAGCTCGGCGGGATCGACGGATCCGGACTGTCGGCCCGGTATCACGAAGGCGATCAACGCCCGCTCGAACGCGTCGCTGCCCGCGGCCAGCACCACGCAGGTGCCCACCATGGGGTGTTCGCCGAGCGCCGCCTCGATCTCGCCGAGCTCGATCCGGTGTCCGCGGATCTTGACCTGTTGATCGGCGCGGCCGAAGAACTCGATCTCGCCGTCGGGCAGGTAGCGGCCGAGATCGCCGGTGCGGTAGAGCGGCTCGGCCGTCTCCGGGTGCTGGAGGAAACGCTCCGCGGTCCGCTCGGGGTCGTTGAGATAGCCCGTCGCGAGGCCGATGCCCGCGATGTACAGCTCGCCGACGACCAGGTCGGGCCGATCGCGCAGCGCGGTGTCGAGCACGTGAAAACGCTGGTTCGCCAGCGGAGTTCCGTACGGGATGCTGCGCCAGTGCGGTTCGACGGTCTCGATGCGATGGTGGATCGACCAGATCGCCGCCTCGGTCGCCCCGCCCAGACTGACCAGTTCGGTGTCGGGCAGATGCCGTCCGGCGTGGCCGGGCAGCGACAGCGGGATCCAGTCCCCCGACAGCAGCGCCAGCCGCAGGTCGGCGAGTTCGGCGGGTTCGACGTCCAGGTAGTGCATCAGCATCTGGAGCTGGGCGGGGACCGAGTTCCAGAGGGTCACACCGTGGGCGGCCACCATCGCGGCCCAGTGCGAGGGGTCGCCGCGGCGAGCGGGGTCCGGCAGCACCAGGGGGGCGCCGACGGCGGGCGGGCCGAACAGGTCGTAGACGGACAGGTCGAAGCTCAGCGCCGCCAGGCCCAGGACCCGGTCGGAGTCGTCGACGGCGAAGCGCTGGTTGATGTCGTGGACCGTGTTGGCCGCCGCGAGGTGACTGATCATCACTCCCTTCGGCACGCCCGTCGAACCCGAGGTATGCATGACATAGGCGAGCTGGTCCGGTGTCACCTGGGGGCCGTCGGGAACGTCGGCCACCGGGATCGGCTGCACGCCGGTCACGTCCACCGCCCGGACACCGGGCGGCAGCGCGCCGACGGTGTCGGCGACGACCGCGAAAGCGGTGCCGCTGTCGGTGAGGATGCGGTCCCGGCGGCTGACGGGCTGGCCGAGGTCGACCGGAACGTAGACGCCGCCCGCGAGGAGCACACCGAGCACGCCTACGGCCTGGTCCCGGCACTTGTCGATCAGGACGCCGACGAAATCGCCGGGGCGGCATCCGGCGGCCCGCAGTCGCCCGGCCACCCCGGCGGCGCGGCCCAGCCACTGCCCGTAGGTCAGCGTCCCGGCGGGGTCGATCACCGCGACCCGGTCGGGGAAGGCGCGGGCGTAGGCCACGAGCGGCTCGTGGAGCAGACAGTCGGGGGCGGGGGCCGCCGTCGCGTTCACCGCGGTCCGCAGGGTGCGCTGCCGGTCCGGCAGCGGCTGCGGGTCCACCGCCGCCCATGGCTCGTCGTGCCCGGCCAGCCGGCGCAGGAGTCCCTCGAACGCGGCGAACATGTCGTCCACCATGCCGTCGGGGAAGACTCCTTCCCGCACGTCCCAGTTCATGTCCAGGCCGCCGAACTGGTCGCCCACCTGGCAGTCGATCCACACCTGCGGTGTCTGGCTGATGCCGTACACCGGCCGCGGGTTGCGGCCCGCCGGCGACTGCGTGGCGCCGCCGACGCCGATGCTGCCGGTGAACACCACCGGCAGCACCGCCGCCTCCCGTCCACGGCGGCGGGTGAGCTCGCGCAGCACCTCCACGCCGCTGTACAGCCGGTGATCGAGGTCGTCGAAGATCCGCTCGCCCAGTGCGCGGGCCCGTTCGGTGAGACTCGTCCTGCCTTCGGCGTCGACGGCGAGCAGGCTCAGCGAGGTGAAGTCGCCGAGCAGCCGGTCCACGTGCGGATGCAACGGCATCCGGTTGAGCACGGGCAGCCCGAGACAGAATCGTTCGGTGCTGCTCCACCGGCCGATCGTCTCCGCGTAGGCCGCCAGCACCGCGTTGGCCGGTGTGATGCCGTGCTCGGCGGCGCGCGCCTTCAACGACTGCCACAGGCGGTGGTCCAGCGTCGCCGTCAGACGACGGAAACGCGGCGGGGTCGTCGCCGGATCGTGGTCCTCGCGCAGCGGCAACGCCGGCGCCCCGGGCAGCTCGTCGATGCGGTTCCACCAGTACGCGCGGTCGCGCTCGTGGCGTTCGGTGTCCCGCAGTCGGCGCTCGGCGAGGACGTAGTCCCGGAAGGTGGCGTCCACGGCGGGCAGTTCACAGTCCGGCTGCTGGTAGCGACGGTCCAGCTCGGACAGCACCTGCTGCATGCTGAGCCAGTCCAGAGCCATGAAGTCCACCGACACGTGCAGCACGCTGCGCTCGGCGGTCAGGGTCAGGCGCAGTTCGTGCATGGGGCGCTCACCGGCGGGGTGCACCTTGTGGGACAGCTCGTCGCGCACCACGGCGATGGCCTTTTCGACCGTGTCGCAGGAGGCTCCGCGTACGTCGGCGACCGTGATGCCGGTGTCGTGCAGTACGGGCAGGACGCGCTGGGCGCCGTCCTCGGAGATGACCGTCCGCAGGGTGTCGTGGCGTCGCACCAGGCCGTCCCAGGCCTGTTGCAGCCGCCCGGGGTCCAGATCTGCCGGGTACTCGAACTCCAGGTAGATGTGGCAGGAGACGCCGCCGTAGTCGAAGGCCGCGTTGCGGCCGAACAGGTAGGCCGACTGGATGTCGGTCAGCGGGAAGGGCTCCTCGCGCGCCTCGGGCCGGGCCTGCCACACCGGGTCGTCGCCGGGCGGCGACGCCTGCGGGTGCGCGGCCGTGTCGGTCATGACGGCCAGCAGCTCCGCCTTGCGGCGGCGCAACTCCGCCAGGCGTTCGTCGGTCATGGCCCCGCGGGGAGCGCGGAAGCGCAGCTGTGGTCCTTCACGCCACAGGCGGATGCCGGCGCGTCGGAACTCGTCGAGCAGGTCGTTGGCGTTCACACCGCACCCTCTTCGCACTCGTCGCTGTTGCCCCAGCTCTCGATCGGCCGCTCGCCGCCGGCGGAGCCGAGCCGGTCGATCAGCACGCTCAGGCCTGCGACGGTCGGTGTGCGCATGACCTCGCGCATGGGCAGTTCCACGCCCCACGCCTCACGCACCTCGGCGACGAAGCGCGTCGCGAGGAGGCTGTCGCCGCCGAGCCGGAAGAAGTTCTCCTCCCGGCCCACCGCGTCCAGCCCGAGCAGCTTCGTCCACCGTTCGGCGACGAAGGTCTCGGTGGCGCCCTGCGGTGGATCGCCCGCGTCGCGGGGCCGGTCGACGGACTCTTCGAGCACGGTCCGTATCTGTCGCCGGTCGACCTTTCCGTTGGCGCTGAGCGGCAGCGCGGGCAGCACCGCGAGGTGGGCGGGGACCATGTGTTCGGGCAGCCGGTCCGCCGTCCATCGGCGCAACTGCTCCGCGTCGACGCCGCGGGCCGTCGCGCGCCGGTCGGCGGCCAGCAGGACTTCGCCGGTGGTCTCGGTGCGCAGTACCCGCACGTCGCACAGTCCGGCTGCGGCGCAGGCTTCCGCCCAGCGCTCGCGGCCGTACAGCCAGGCGGAGTCCGGCCTGCCCTCGTCGAATCTGCCCGCGCGTGCCTCCAACGGCAGTGCGGTCACCAGCGCGAGCGGCGTCGGGTGTTCGCGTTCGAGCAGGTAGAGGCGGCCACCCGGCGCGAGCAGCAGTGCCATGGTGGCGACGGCCGTCTCCGGGTCCGGCATCCGGTGCAGGACGTTGTTCGCGACGACGGCGTCGAACACGTGGACGTGTTGTGCGGCGATCGCGGCGGCGCCCTGCACCGCGGTGTGCGTCTGGTGCCCGTGCTCGCGCAGCAGCGTCTCGGCCTTGGCCAGCGTCGGCTTCGAGGAACCGAGCAGGGTGTACTCGACCGTGTCCGAGGCGAGTTCCGTGAGCAGCCTCGCGGTGCCGCGGCCGCCGGCCACGTCCCACTCCGCGACGGCCGACGGTTCGCTGCCGCCGGTTCGCGCCCGCAGGTCGTGCGCGACGGCCCCGAGGCAATCGGCGGTTCCGGGCATCAGGTCGTTGAGGGCCTCCGGCGCCAGTACCGGGTCGTCGAGGAGGGCGGTGGCGTCGGCGTCGCCGGACATGATGGCCGCGTAGAGCGGTCCGGCCCATTCCAGTGCGGTCGCGACGGTCTCCAGGCGCGTCCCGTGGGCGGTTTCGCGCACCTGTTTGATCCATGTCGCGTCCGTGGCCTCGCCCCAGCGGGGGCCGTGCTCGTACCCCGCGCCGGCGCGGCCCGTCAGCACCGAGCGCCGTGCGAGGTACTCCAGCCAGACGTCCACGACCGGGCGCTGCACGGCGCAGACCGACGTGTTTCCCGCCTCGGCGGCGTCGGGCCCGATCAGCGGTGCGACGACGTCGGCCAGGAGCACCTCCACCAGCCGGTGCTCGAGCAGCTGGGGATCGGACTGCGGCTGCCCGTCGGTGGTGGGCGTCGGGGGCGGCAGGAAGGCGTTCTCGTGCTGCCCGCGCCCGGCTGTGCGATCCGTGTGCGCCTGGACGCGGTCCGGGGCCGAGGAGCGCTCGACGACGGCGGCGACCAGTTCCCGACGCCCTTCGGTGAACGGCACGGCCACGGCCTGCGCCACCGTGGGGTGCGCCTGCAGACAGGCTTCGATCTCCCCCAGCTCGACCCGGAAGCCGTTGATCTTCACCTGGTGGTCGAGGCGGCCGAGGAACTCCAGGTTGCCGTCGGGCCAGTACCTTCCGAGGTCGCCGGTGCGGTACCAGCGCTCGCCGTCCTGCCGGGGGAAGCGGGTCGCGGTCAGCTCG
This sequence comes from Streptomyces sp. NPDC051677, assembly GCF_044453465.1. Classification (NCBI taxonomy): domain Bacteria; kingdom Bacillati; phylum Actinomycetota; class Actinomycetes; order Kitasatosporales; family Streptomycetaceae; genus Streptomyces; species Streptomyces sp. NPDC051677. Next base: position 64,670 of record NZ_JBITCT010000035.1, on the reverse strand, counting down.
GGATCGCCGCGATAGCCGAGCGCGACGCCCGCACCGCCGATCCAGAGCTCGCCGGGCACCCAGTCGGGACAGTCCCGGCCACGGCCGTCCACCACGCGGAACTTCTGGTTGCGCAACGGTTTTCCGTAGGGAATCGAGCGCCAGCCGTCCGGTACCTCGTCGACCTCGTAGGCGTTCGACCAGATGGCGGCCTCGGTGGCGCCGCCGAGTGCGATCAGCCGACATCGGCCGCTGGAGGAGCGGGCCAGTCGGCCCGGCAGGTCGAGCCCGATCCAGTCGCCGGACAGCAGGGCCAGGCGCATCGTGGCGGGGAGCGCTGCGGCGTCGGCCGCGGTCAGCAGCATGTCGAGCAGGGCCGGGACGGTGTTCCAGACGGTCACCGCATGGCGTCGGCACAGCGCCAGCCACTCGTTGGCATCGCGTCGGCCGGACTCCGGCACCAGGACGGCCGAGCCGCCCACCGCGAGGAATCCGAAGACGTCCCACACCGAGAGGTCGAAGTCCAGCGCGGACACCGCCAGCACCCGGTCGCCGGCCCCGATGCCGAACCGTTCGTTGACGTCCTCGACGGTGTTGACCGCGGCCCGGTGGCTGACCTCGACCCCCTTGGGCAGGCCGGTCGAGCCCGAGGTGAAGATCACGTAGGCGGTGTCGTCGGGGTCGGCGGGCGCCGGTGCGTTCAAGGGGGGCGCGAGCATCGCCGTGTCGATCGACAGGACGTCCACGGCGTCACCGACATCGGACGGTTCCAGGAGCCCGCTGCCGTCGAGAACGACGTGGGCGCCGCTGAGTTCGAGGATGCGGGTCCGTCGCTCGGCCGGCTGGTCGACGCCGATCGGGACGTACGCGGCGCCGGCGGCGAGGACTCCGAGCACGGCTGTGATCTGCTGCGCGCTCTTCGGGGCGATCACGGCGACGTACGACCCGCGGCCGACGCCGCGCTGTGTCAGTGCGCCGGCGACGGCCAGGGCGCCCCGCGCCAGCTCGTCGTGAGCCATGGTCTCCTGCTCGCCCCACAGCAGGGCGGGCTGCCCGGCGCGTTCGCCGGCCCGCTCGAAGAAGGCTGTGTGCAGGAGGTTCTCGGTCACCGTGCGGGTCTGCGCATTGACCGTCTCCCGCCGCTGCTGCTGCTCGGCGGGCAGCGGGAGCTGCGGCAGCGTGGAGTACCACTCGCCGGCAAGCAAGCCACGGACCAACGCCTCGTAGGCCGACATCATCGTGTCCAGCACACCGGCCGGGAAGAGCTCCTCGACGGCGTCCCACACCAGCAGCACACCGCCGTCGCGGGTGCGATAGACCTGGTGGTCCAGCCAGATCTGCGGAGTCTGGGAGATCATCCAGGTCGCCTCGCCGAAGCGGTCCGCGAACGGGTCCGGGACCAGCGGTGCGGACAGGTCGCAGGCGAAGACGACCGGCGCCGTGCGGGGCGCGTCCAGGTCGGTGCGGATGAAGTCGCGCAGCACGTCGACGCCGGAGTAGGCGGAGTTGCCGATGTCTTCGTGCATCTGCCGTTGCAGGGCGCGAGCGCAGTCGGCGAAGCTGTCGCCGGACAGGTCGACCTCGACCAGGACCAGCCCCGTGAAGTCGGCCACGATCCGGTTGATGTCCGGGTGTGCGTCGAGGTCGCGATCGAACAGCGGCAGGTTGAGCAGGAAATGCTCGTCCCCGCTCCACCGCGCCAGGATCATGGCGAACGCCGTGCCGAGCACCGCCGAGGGCGTCAGACCCGCCTCGCCGGCCCGCCGCTCCATGAGGCGCCACTCGTCTGCCGTGAGGCCACAGGAGCGGCGGACGAACCTCGGTACGGCTACCGCTTCGGGGTCGACGGCCAACGGCAGCTTCGGTCCTCCCGGCAGCGACGGCAGCCGCTGCTGCCAGTACGCGCGGGCCTGTTCGCGTTCCGGAGCGCGCATCCGCTCCTGATCGGCGAGGTAGCGGCCGAAGGTGTAGGCGAGGTCGTCGAGGCCGTCGGGGTTGTCGTAGAGGACGGCCAGGTCGGCGAGCAGCACGCGAATGCTGGCGAGGTCGGCGGCCAGGAGATCGACGTTGAAGTGGAGCCGATCCGTGCCGTCGGGGAGCCGGGTCAGCTGGACGTCGATGACCTCGCCCCGGTCGACGTCCAGGCGGCGGTGCGAGAGCCGGTCGCGAAGGGCCAGTGCGGCCTGCGTCGCCTCATCGCCCGCGAGAGCGCGGAGGTCGTGGACGGTGACGCCCGGCCAGGGGGATTCGGGCACGATGTGCTGGGTCGCGTCGTCGGCGAACGACACGCGCAGCATGGGATGCCGGGTGATCAGGGCTCGGACGGCGCTCTCGAGACGCGCCGTCTCCACCCGCGCCCCGTCGAACTCCAGGTAGGCATGACAGCTGACGCCGCCGAGCGGCTGGTCGTCGCTGCGGCCTATGAGATACGCCTGTTGGACCGCGGTGAGCGCGAAGGGCCGATCCGCTCGGTCGTCGTGCTCCGGCTCGGGAAGCGGCGTCGGCAGTGCGGGGGCGGCGGCGCCGGTGTCGGTTTCGGTGTCGGTGTCGGTGTCGAGCAGGTCGAACCAGGCCGACAGCCGGGGGTCGTCGGAGAGCTGCGCGAACTTGATCTCAATCCCGGCCCGGCTGAGTCGATTCGCCAGTCGCATCATCTCGAGTGACTGCAGGCCCAGCTCGAAGAGGTTGCTGTCGTCGTCCTCCGTGGTGAGTTCGATGCCCAGCAGCTCGGACACCACGCGGCGCAGGGCGTCCCGGTCCATCCCGGCCAGGGTGGCGACGGCAGCGCCCGCGCCGCGGTCAACATTCTCCGATGACATTTCCAAGCTCCCTTGCACGCGATCGGCTCCGCAGCGTCTTCGTCCGAGCCAATGGCCAGGCATCGACTTGTGTGCATTGCATTTCTAGGCCTGCTGGGTCTGCTTGGCCTGCTCCACGACCTGCGCGAGCTCGGCCAGGGTCTTGGCCTCGAACATCGAGCGCATCGGCACGGACACGCCGAGTTCCTTGCGCATGCGGCTGACCAGTTTCGCGGCGAGCACCGAGTGGCCGCCCACGTCGAAGAAGTTGTCCTGTGGATTCACTTCTCTGATGTTCAGCGTCTGCATCACCATGTCGCAGAGAATCTTTTCGAAGGACTTCGCGTCACCTGCATCGCCCGCATCGCCCGCGTCGCCCGCGTCGAACGCGGCAGCGGGCGTCACAGCGGAGGTGTCGGCTGCGGTGCGCGCTGCCCGCTCGGCGAGCGCCTTGCGGTCGAGCTTGCCGTTCAACAGCGTCGGGAACTTCTCGAGCATGACGATGGTCGAGGGGACCATGTGCTCGGGAAGTGCGCGGCGAGCGTATGCGCGCAGTTCCGCCTCGGAGACGACATGTCGTGCGGAGGTCTTGACGTAGGCGACGATGTGCTCGGTGGCGACGTCGTCGCCGCCCACGGCCGCGACGACGATCTCCACCGCCGGGTGGCTTTCCAGGCAGGCTTCTATCTCGCCGAGTTCGATGCGGAATCCACGGACCTTCACCTGATGGTCGATCCGGCCGGTGAAATAGAGCTCGCCGTCGGTCTCGTGCCTTCCGCGGTCGCCCGATCGGTACATTCTGCTGCCGGGCGGACCGTACGGGTCGGCGACGAAGCGGCTGGCGGTCAGGCCCGGCCGGTTCAGGTAGCCGCGGGCGACTCCGCTGCCGGCGAGGAACAGTTCGCCTTCCCGGCCGTCGCGGAGGTCTTCGAGCCGATCGTCGAGCACGTACACCGCGCCGCCGTCCCAGGGCGTCCCGATCGTCACCTCGTCCTGGACGCCGTCGACCGGTCCGCCGATCGACGCGCCGACGGTCACCTCGGTCGGGCCATAGGCGTTGAAGAGGCGCCTGCCCTTGGACCACTCCTCGGCCAGGGACCTGGTGCAGACGTCGCCGGTGGAGGTGATCGTGCCGCCGACCAGCAGGTCCTCGCTGTCGGTGATGCCCAGTGCCACCGGCGGCAGGACGGCGTGATCGACGTCGTACGTCAGCAGGGTGTCGCGCAGCGACTCCCCCGGCATCAACGCGTGCTGCTCGGCCACCACCAGGGTCGCGCCGTGCAGCAGCGCCAGCCCGAAGTCCCAGAACCAGGCGTCGAAGCTGAACGACGCCCACTGCAGTACGCGGTCGCCTGAACCGACTCCGTACAGCCTCGCCTGGGTCGAGACCATGTCGGCGACGCCGGCGTGGCTGACCGCGACGCCCTTGGGGACGCCGGTGGAACCGGAGGTGTAGATGACGTACATGAGGTGGGCGGGGGTCAGCGGCGCCAGCCGCTCGTCCGGGGCGACGTTGTCGTCGCGCTCCTGCTCGCACGCGGCTTCGACGGCCGGGTCGTCGAGCACCGTCTCCGGCACGTCCAGATGGAGCGAGGTGACGTTCTCCGTCCGCAGCAGGAGAACGGGTTGTGCGTCCACGACCATGTGCGCCAGCCGTTCGGCCGGGTAGCTCGGGTCCAGCGGCAGGTATGCGCCGCCGGCCTTCAGCACGGCGAGCACCGCGACGATCAGCCGGGTCGATCGTGGCACCGCGACGGCGACCAGGGAGTCCGGCCCCACGCCGGACGCGATCAGCCGCCTGGCGAGTCGGTTCGCCCGCGCGTTCAACTCCGCATAGTCGACGACGGTTTCGCCGAAAATGACCGAGGGAGTATCACCCGATTTGGCAACCGTGGACTCGAACAGCTCCGAAACAGTTTTCAACTCCGCTCCGCCTCCGACCCAGAGTCCGACGTGATGAATACGAAACTTGGTGGGCAAGCATGGCGACTGTCGGGGTGGGAATCCCACCGGGACCGCCATCGTGCCGGCTGACCTTCGTCGACGATGGCACGCAGCCGGGCCGGCCGACGAAGCCGTGAAAGAACTCTTTCTCGAAAGCTCACCAGGTCACCGGCCACCCCATAATGAGGCAGGGCCTGGCAACGCTGCCCAACTGTCCGACCGGTTCGGCGCAGCCGTCGTATGGACGTCCCGGGCAACGAGCGGTCCAGTCCGACTCCGCGAGTCGACCGTCGACTTCTGCGTTGAATCTTCCGTGCTGACCGAATACGCACATCGAACGCTCGAGTTCGTCACGGAGAGAGGGAAATCAAAGTGACCGATGAACTGACCTATCAGAGCTACCTCGAGCTGGATACGCTGCTGTCCCTGCAGAATCCCCGGGCTGCCGGATCCACGGCCGTCAAGTCCACTGTGCTGTCGGAGCAGTTCTTCATCATCGCGCACCAGTCGAGCGAACTGTGGCTCAGGCAGATCATCGACGACGTGGAAGCCGCCGTCGATGCGTTCACGACGACCGATGACACGTCCAACGCGGAATGGATCGTCGATCTCCTGCAGCGTGCCGCGGAGCTTGTCAACGTGCTCAACGCCCAACTGACCGCCCTGGACCGGTTACCTCTGTGCGATTTCGCGATGTTCCGCAAGGCGCTCGGAACAGCGAGTGGCGCGCAGTCGGAACAGTTCCAGCGGTTGGCCCACCTGGTCGGCAACGCCGAGCACGACGGCCCGCTGTACGAATCGTTCGCCGCCTGGGTCGCGAGGTCGGGGAACACCGTTTCCGACGTCGCCCGGCGCGGTATCGAGGCCGGCATCCACTACCGGATCATCGAAGCCCTGCTGCACCTGGGCAACGGATACTGGCGCTGGCAGGTGGGTCACATCGGCCTGATCACGAAGGTCCTGGGCAACCAGTCCGGAACCGGCGGCACATCGGGGGCCGACTATCTGATCGGCCGATGTAGCCTCCCCTTCGCCGAGCTGCGCGCGCTGCGCAGTCAGGCGCACCTCGGTCTCAGCGTCGCGACGTCCTGACCGTCGCGGTGGCCGCCGTCCGCAGGCGGCCACACGCGGCCCGCCGCCCGATGCCTCATGGGCCTAGACGGGCTCGAGGACGAAACCGCGTCCCCATACGTTGCGTACCGCGAGCCCCACGAGTTGCAGGCGGCGACGCAACCGCATCACGTGCAGGTCGAGCGCGTTACTGGACGAGCTGGAACCGGAGTGTTCGAGGATTTCCCGCAGTTCGGTTCGGTAGATGATCTGGCCGTACCGGGCCACCAGCGGCGCCAGCATCTCGCACTGCGTCAGCGAGAGCGTGACGGAGGAGTCCTTGAAGTAGAGGAGGCCTGCCGGGTCCAGCACGGGCTTCGACTTGAGAACAGCCCGATCCGCCAACTGGCGGACCCGGGCCTGGAGATCTTCCTGGACGATGGGGGGACGCACCCAGTCCTCGTAGAGGCTCAACTGCTCCGGCGGAGCCGCGCCGTGCTCGACCACCAAAAGACAGAGATGCCCCCGCACCTTGCATTGTTCACGCATATCGCTTTCCGCAGGCCAGCGGACGAACTTGACCCGATTCTTCACATGTGTCGTCACAGGTGTCCCCCAAGTACCTTTGTCCGTTTCTCCGTCACGCGCCGTCGTTCGCCGCCATCGCGTCCCGCAGGCTCTTCGGCCGCATGTCCGTCCAGGCCCGGTCGATGTGGTCGATGACCTTTCCACGGGCGGCCGGCCCGTATACCGCCCGCCAGCCGTCGGGAACGGCGATGTCCTGCGGCCAGAGCGAGTACTGCTCCTCGTCGTTGCACAGGGCCAGATACTCCCGACCGTCGTCCTCGAATGGATTACCCATTCCTCACAAACCCCCCTCGGGAATTAATTCGACAGAATTCTCATAACCGCGAACAGTCCAACATCACCCCTGCATCCGGACGCTCAAGAAGCAATTCAGACATTAACAGTCGGAGATCACGCCGGGACAGGTTCATTCCGCATTGACGCCCATGCGTTTTGCATATGCGGCCCGAAAAAATGAATCCTCGTGCACCCCCGAGCACCCGGCCGGGCGCCGTCACACAGCTGGGGGCGGAGCGCCGTCACGCCCCGCCCCCAGCTGCTCGCATCCGTCCCGGGGTCAGTCGGAGAAACCCTTCAGGGCCTTCTTGTCGATTTTGCCCACCGGAGTGCGGGGAAGATCGGAGACGACGATCAGCTCGTCCGGCAACTTGTAGGACGCCAGCCCGCGAGCACGAATGTGTTCCCTGATCGTGCGCAGCGAAATCGGCGCCGCCGCGGTGTCCGCGTCACCGGCGAGAACGACGAACACACAGAGACGTTCGTCGAGATCGTCGTCCGGGATGCCGACCACCGCGGTGTCCCGGACCTGAGGGTGGGTCAGCACATGGCCTTCCACCTCCTCGGCCGAGACCTTCTCGCCCAGGTGATGGATGATGTCCTTCAGTCGGCCCTCGATGACGATGTTTCCGTCGTCGGTCATCCGGGCCAGATCGCCGGTGCGGTAGAAACCGTCCGGGGTGAACGCCCGGCGATTGTGCTCCGGCGCGGCGAAGTAGCCCCGGATCGTGTATGGGCCACGGGTGAGCAGTTCGCCGGTGACGCCGACGGCGACGTCCTGGTCGTCGGTGTCGACGATCCTGATCTCGTCGTCCGGGCACACCGGTCGGCCCTCGGTGCCGAAGACGACCTCCGGTGAGTCGTCCAGGCGAGTGTGGGTGATCAGCCCCTCGCCGATGCCGTAGACGTTCATGAGGCGGCACCCCAGACTCGTGCTCACCCGGTCCGCCGCGGCGGGGCCGAACTTCGAGCTGCCGACCTGGATGGTCAGGGCGCTCATGTCGACCGGGGTGGTCTGCGCGGCTTCGGCCCACAGCAGGGCCAGCGCGGGCACGAGGGTCGTGAGGGTGACGCCTTCCTGCTCGATCAGCGGGAAGACGTGGTCGGGGCTGGGATTGGCGGCCAGGACGGTCTTTCCGCCGAGGAGCAGCGCGCCCAGCGCGCCGGGGCAGCCGAGTGCGGCGTTGTGCGGCACGGGGTTGGCGGCGAGGTAGACACCGCTGTCGTCGAATTCCACCACCCGCGCGCAGGCGGCGACGTTGTACGCGTAGTCGTCGTGGGTGCGGGGAATCAGCTTCGGCACCCCGGTGGTTCCGCCCGACAACAGCAGCAGCGCCACCTCGGACGAGTCGACCGGCGGCAGTTCCCGTACCCCGGAGCGGGCGAGCTCGGACAGCGGGGTGAACTCGGCCGCCTCGCCGGCGATCACGACGTGGCGCAGGCCCGGTGCCTCATGGCGTACCTCGCGGGCCAGCGCCCGGTAGTCGTAGCCCTGGAACCGGTCCGGGCCCACGTAGGCCACCGCCTCCGAAGCGCGCGTCAGATGCAGGATCTCGTCGCGGCGATGGCCGGGCAGCGCCAGCACGGGGATCGCGCCGATGCCGAACAGGGCGATGACGGTGGACAGAAATTCGATCTTGTTCGGCAGGTGCACCACCACCCGGTCGCGCCTGCCGATGCCGAGATCGAGCAGGCCGGACGCGACCCGGTCGGCCTCGTCGACCAACTCCGGGTAGGTCATTCGGCGTGTCGAGTCCACGGCAGCGATCTTGTCCGGGTGACGCCCCGCACTGTCGGTGAGCAGCTGCCGCAGAGAGACACCGTTCCAGTAGCCGGCGCGGCGGTAGCGCTCGGCGAAGTCGGGTGGCCAGGGCACGAACCCGTCCAGCATGTGTCCTCCTAGGTTGCGACGTCTTCAGGTTCGGGCAACGGCCCGCGACCCGCGTCGGCCCCCGACAGAGCTTTGACAGATTGCCCCGGGCAGGCCGGAGGCATCGGTGAAGCTCGGTGGCGTGAATCGCATACGAACGCGCGACCGAGGTTGGGTGCGGGCCCTCAACAGCGTGGAGCGCCCGGCCGACCGGCTGGTCTGCTTTCCCCACTCCGGTGGTTCGGCGGCGATCTATCGGGCCTGGTCGTCGGCGATGCCCGCGGATGCCGAGCTCCTCGCCGTGCAGTATCCGGGGCACGCCGACCGGATGGCCGAGCCGCCCGCGGGCAGCGTCGCCGAGATGGCGGCGTGCGTCGCCGAGGAGCTGTTACGGCTGGACGCGGCCCGCTGCTCCTTGTTCGGGCACAGCCTCGGCGCGCTGGTGGCGTACGAGACCGCGAGGGTGTTGCAGGACAACGGAAGAGCCGCGCGCTGTCTGTTCGTGTCGGGTGCGCCGGCGCCGTCGCAGGCGGGGGGCGGAACCACGCATCGGGCCGGCGACGACGAACTGTGGTCCGCGCTGCGGGAACTCGGCGGGATCGATCCGGTCGTCGCGGACGACGCCGAGCTTCGGGAACTCCTGCTGCCGGTCGTCCGGTCGGACATCACGCTCAACGAGACCTACCGGCCGGCCCCGCACCCCGAACCGTTGCAGTGCCAGGTCCGCTGCTACTACAACACCGAGGATCCACTGGTCGACGGTGCGCGGCTCGGCGACTGGGCGGCGGTCGGTACCGGCCGGTTCAGTGTGCGGGCCCGGCCGGGCGGACACTTCCGACTCCTCTCAGACCCAACCGAACTGATCGCCGACGTCGTCGAGGTTCTCGCGGAGCGCGAGGTGCTGCGATGACGCTGGCCGGAAAGTCGGTCGTGGTCACCGGTGCGGCCACCGGCATCGGCCGCGGGATCACGGAATGCGTGCTGAAGTCGGACGCCAACGTGACGATCGTCGGGCGCCGCGAGGAACCGCTGCGGGAGCTGGCGGACCAGTACGGGCGGGCCGTCGCGGTGGTGGCCGCCGACGTGTCCGCGCCCGGCGCCGCCGAACGGATCATCGCGGCGGCGACCGACCGCTTCGGCGGGGTCGACGCGGTGGTCAACAACGCGGGTCTGGCCCGGTTCGGTCGGCTCGACGAGATCGACCCTGCGCTGTTCGACGCGATGTTCGCCGTCAACGTCCGTGCGCCGGCCGAACTGATCCGCTGCGCGCTGCCGCTGCTGCGGGCGGGCCGCGGCAGCGTGGTCAACATCTCGTCGGTCGGCGGTGCGCTGTCCATGCCGGGGCGTGCTTTCTACGGTGCGACCAAGGCGGCCCTCAACAGCCTCACTCGTTCGCTGGCGCGGGAGTTCGCGCCGGACGTGCGGGTGAACGCCATCATGCCCGGTCCCGTGGACACCCCGATGTGGAGCGAGACCGGGCTGGACGAGACGGGGACCCGGCAACTGCGCGCCGATCTCCTCTCGTCGACTCCCATGGGACGGTTCGGCGACGGTACGGAAATCGGCCGATGGGTGTGTGTGCTGCTCGACGCGGAATTGTCGGGCTGGATCACTGGTGCGGTCATCCCCGTCGACGGCGGCCGCACGGCATGACGCATCTTGCGAGTCCGATGAACTCTCAACGGAACAAAGGTGGTACGAGCGTGAGTCAGGAAATCTTGTCCGCCGCTGAATCCATTCCTTCTTCGTGTCTGCACCGAATTTTCCGAGCCGCGGAGAAGAGAGAGGAGGAGACCGGCGTCGAGGTGGTGAAGCTGCACGTCGGCGACCCGTATTTCAACCCGTCCGACAACGTCGCCGACGCGTTCGTCGACGCCGTGCGTCGGGGCGAGACCAAGTACACCGGTGTGGAGGGCCTGCCCGAGCTGCGGGCGGCGCTGGTGGAGAAGCTGCGGTCGGACAACGACGTGGACAGTGCGGTGTCCCGGCTCCTCATCTCGCCGGGTTCGTGTCAGGGCCTGGCCGCCCTGCTGCAGTCGCTGGCCGAGCCCGGCGCCGAGATCCTGCTGCCGGAACTGCACTGGCCGGTCCACCTCCAGCAGAGCCTGCTCGCCGGTTTCCGGCCGGTGCTGTACTCGCTCGGGGCCGATCTCCGGCCCGATCCCGAGGTGATCGCGGCCGCCGCGACACCGCGCACCCAGGTGCTGCTGATCAACTCACCGGCCAACCCGACCGGCGTCGTCCTGGACCGCGGCGAACTCGGCGCCCTGCTGGAGCTGGCGCGCAGCCGCGGCTGGCACGTCATCAGCGACGAGGCGTACGAGCACTTCCTCTACGAGCGCGAGCACATCTCGGTCGCCTCGCTCGAACGCGACGTCCCGGTCGCCGAGCGCATCGTGCACAGCGTCTTCAGCTTCTCCAAGAGCTTCGCGATGACCGGCTACCGGCTGGGCTACATCGCGTTGGCCAACGACCGCGCCGCCGACGTCATGAAGGTCGTCCAGGAGGCGAACATCATCGGCACGTCGACCCCGGTGCAGTACGCGGGCATCGCCGCGCTGGAGAGTCGGTCCGACGCGACGGCGACCAACCGCAAGTTGGTGCAGCGCAACCGGGACGTGGCCCTGTCGCCGTTGATCCGGGCCGGGTTGCTGCGGGAACTGCCGGCCGGCGGGTGGTACGCGATGGTGGACGTGGCCCGGACCGGGCTGGACGCCGAGACGTTCGCGACCCGGCTGCTCGAGAGCAAGGGCGTCGCCGTCGTACCGGGCGACGGGTTCGCGATGCGTCCCGACGTCGACGACCGGGGTCGGGTCCGGTCCCACGACTATGCGCCCTGGGCACGGCACTTGGTCCGGATCGCGTTCTGTGTGGATCCGACGGCGCTCGAGACCGGGGTCCGGGGGCTCCTGGAGTTCGTCGACGAATGCGGCGACGGTGGGCCGAATTCAGCCGGATGAACCGATGACGAAGGTGAAGTCGGGTCAGCACGAGAGAAGTGAGGAAATCATGGCCAGCAGTGTTGTCATCGTCGGCGGCGGGACCGCGGGCTGGATGACCGCGTCGTATCTCAAAGCGGCGTTCGGAGATCAGCTCTCGGTAACGCTCGTCGAATCCAAGAACGTGCCCACGATCGGTGTCGGTGAGGCTTCCTTCAGTACGATCCGCCACTTCTTCTCCTATCTCGGGCTCAAAGAGACCGACTGGATGCCGGAGTGTCACGGCACGTACAAACTGGCGATCCGCTACGACAACTGGCGAGCCGAAGGGCATCACTTCTACCATCCCTTCGAACGGCCCCGCGTGGTGGAAGGCGTCTCGCTCGCCGACTGGTGGCTGCACAAGCGCCCCAGCGCGGACTACGACCGGGACTGCACGCTCATCGCGGCGCTCTGCGACGCCAAGCGCTCGCCTCGACAGCTCGAGGGAAGCCTGCTGGCGCTCGACTTCGGTGAGCGCGAGGCGGCGCAGGCGTCCCGGTCGACGATGGCCGAACAGCAGACTCAGTTTCCGTATGCCTATCAGTTCGACGCGACGCTGCTGGCGAAGCTGCTCACGAAGTACGGCACCGATCGCGGGGTCCGGCACGTGCTGGACGACGTGGTCGACACCGAGGTGGACGAGCGCGGCGACATCACGCACGTGCGCACGAAGGAGAGCGGCGACCTCGTCGGCGATCTCTTCATCGACTGCACGGGCTTCCGCGGGATGCTGCTCAACAAGAAGCTCGGCGTTCCCTTCCTGTCCTATCAGGACACCCTGCCGAACGACAGCGCGGTCGCACTGCGGGTGCCCATGGACATGGCCGACCAGGGGATGGGCCCATACACCAGGGCGACCGCTCAGGCCGCGGGCTGGATCTGGACCATCCCGCTGTTCGGCCGGATCGGCACGGGCTACGTCTACGCCAGCGACTACTGCACCCCGGACGAGGCCGAGCGCACGCTCCGCGAGTTCATGGGGCCCGCCGCGAACGACCTGTCCGCCAACCACATCCGGATGCGGATCGGTCGCAGCGAGAACTCCTGGGTGAACAACTGCGTGGCGATCGGTCTGTCCAGCGGGTTCGTCGAGCCGCTGGAGTCGACGGGGATCTTCTTCATCCAGAACGCGATCGAACAGCTGGTGAAGCACTTCCCGGGCGGCCGGAAGGACGATCAGCTGCGCAGGTCGTACAACCGGCAGGTGGCCAACGTCATGGACGGCGTGCGGGAGTTCCTCGTGCTGCACTACGTCGCCGCGAAGCGCGACGACAACCAGTACTGGCGGGATGCGAAGACCCGTCAGATGCCGGACGCCCTGGCCGGACGCATCGAGCAGTGGAAGGCGAAGCTGCCCGACGAGGACACGGTCTTCCCCTACTACCACGGGTTCGAGCCCTACTCCTACACCGCGATGATTCTGGGTCTCGGCGGCCTGGACGTTCAGCCGCTGCCCGGCCTCGGGCTGATGGACGACGTCGCCGCGAACAAGGAGCTACGACTGGTCCGAGACCAGGCGAAGTCCCTGGTCGAGACGCTGCCGAGCCACTGGGAATACCTCGAACACGTTCACAGCCTCAAGGGGATGCGTTCGTAGCTCGCCGCAGGGGAAGCGGAGTTGACGAAGGGTCCGGCCACGCACAGGTGGCCGGACCCTTCGGGCGTGAGGTGGTGCGTCAGCCGGCCGGCCACGGCCGGAACTGGCGCAGCCCGTACATCAGGGGCGACCGCGGACGGCGGCGCACGATCCTGCGGGTCCGGCCGAACACGGTCACGTGGTCGCCGATGGTCTGGGTCAGGGACACGGTGCAGTCCGCCACCGTGTGGGCGTCATGGACCAGATGGGGCCCCGAGGCGTCGGGGTCCTGTTCCCACGGGAGAAGGTCGAACCGGCGCGGGTTGCCCGAGGCGAACAACTCGGCGGCGTCCTGGGCGCCTTCGTGCAGCAGGTTGACCGTGAAGGCGCCGTGCTCCAGGACGGCGGCCAGTGTCGGGCTGCCGGCGCGCAGGCACACCAGGAGGGTCGGCGGATCGAGCGAGACGCTGCACACCGAGGAGCAGGTCATCCCCCAGGGCGCTCCGGCCCCGTCGACGCTGGTGACCACGCACACCCCGGTGGGGAAGCCGCTCATCATGGTGCGGAACTCGTCGGGCGTCGCATCGGCCACCGTCGGCTGGGGCGAGGCGGCTGTGGCCGGGTGTTCGGTCATGGGGTGCTGCCTTCCGACGCTACGGAGCGGTGGAGTGGGGGACGGACCGGCGCCTTGTCGCGTCGCTCGGTGCGGTCGACGAGCGTGAGCAGCGGTCCGGTCATGGCCGTGGTCACCAGGGCCATGATCACCAGGGCGAGGACCATCGGCGCGGGCAGGATGCCGGATCGGTGTCCGGCCTCGATCACGATCAGTTCGGTCAGCCCTCTGGTGTTCATCAGGGCGCCGATCCGGCGCGCCGAGCCGGGTCGCAGGCCGGAGAGCCGGGCCCCGAGATAGCCGCCGAGCAGCTTGCCCACACAGCTCAGGAGGAGTGTGGCGGCGATCAGCGTCCAGGACGCCGAGCTGAAGGCCTTGATGAGCACGGTGACGCCGGTGACCACGAAGAAGACCGGCGTCAGGAGCCGTCCGGTGCGCGCGACCGTGGCGACCGGCTCGGCCCAGGGGGCCAGGTGCTCGCCGGGGATCGCGAGGCCGACCAGCGCGGCGCCGACGATGGCGGTCATGCCGAGGTGCTCGGTCAGCAGCGCCGTGCCGAGCGCGGCGGCGCCGAGGAGGGCCGCGGTCGCTCTCGGCGCCCGCCGGCACAGCCGACGCGCCGGGCCGGTGCGCAGCCCCAGGCGCAGCAGGAACGCGCAGCCGCCGCCGACGAGGAGCGCGACGGCGGACTGCCACAGACCCGAGAGGTCGCCGTCGCCGAGGCCGATGGCGAGCGTGAGCAGGACCCAGCCCAGGCTGTCCATGACGATGGCGGCGGAGAGGGCGAGCTGCCCCTCGGTCGAATCGCTCAGGCCCCGGTCGCCGAGGATCCGGGACAGGACGGGGACCGCGGTGATGGACATGGACACCGCGATCATCAGCATGAAGGCGGGCAGCGCCCCCGGGCCGCGGGCCGCCGTGTCGTCGGTGAGCTCGATGAGCCCCACCAGCAGCAGGCCCGTGCTGAGGGGTACCACGAAGGCGCCGACGACCAGGGCGGTCAGGGCCCGCTGCGAGGGTCCGCCCGGCCCGGGCCGCAACTTGTGGGCGAGGCCTACCAGATAGAGCACGAGCCCGGTCTGACCGACGAACTTGAGCACGTGGAGTACGTGGGCCGGGAGCAGCGCGTCGAAGAGGGCGCGGTCGGAGAGTGCCAGCACGGCGGGCCCGACCAGCAGGCCCATCGTGACCTCGCCGACGACCTCCGGCTGACGCAGCCACCGCGCGGCGGCCCGTCCTGCACGGGCCAGGACCAGTACGGCGGCGAGGGCGGCGGTCACGTGCGCGGCACGGGCCAGGAATTCCGACATGTCCATCGTGGTGTGAGGCCTTTCGTGGCTGTTCTGGCGCGGTCGGTCCAACGGGCGTGAGGGCGTTGGCCTTCGGCTGCGTCTCGGTCAGCCGGCGCGGCCTTTCCTGGGGCGGTCGGCGGCTTCGGCTCGGGCGAGCGCGTCACCGCTGTTCGGGGACCTCCGGATAGCGGGCGATGATCGAAGCGCTGGCCTTGGGGCCGCGGGCGAAGACGTAGTCGGCGGTGTCGACCCGTCGGCCGGTCAGCCGGTCCACCACGACCGGGTCTGCCGCCACGCCCGTCTCGGCGTCGACCAGAATGAGACTGCGGTCCTGCGGAGCGAGTTGACGGTTCCCCCACGTCGCCATGACCACGATGAGCGGGCGCAGGGCACGGCCGCTGTCGGTGAGCCGGTAGACCCGGTCCTCGGGGTCCGCCGCCCCGTCGTCGGTTTCGAGAAGGCCCTTCGCCACGAGTGCGGCGATCCGCTCCTGCAGCACGTCGGCGGGCGTCTCCAGGTTGCGGCGGATCGACTCGAGCCGGTCGTGGCCGTCGTAGACCTCGTGGAGGATCTCCAGGGTCCACCAGTGGCCGATGCCCTCGACGCTGCGTGCCAGCGGGCAGTCCGCGATCCGCGCCTTCGGGCCGGCCGGGCGCATGGGCTGCGCACGCACCCCGTCCTCGGTGTTCGAGAGTTCGCTACTCACCGTCAGCTCCCCTGGGCGATCGGAATCGTCTGGCGCCAAGCCTGGGGCGTCGCCGCCGTCCAGGGGGCCGACCGGAAAGAGAACGGCAAGACCCGTGCGCCGTGCGGGGGCGCCGGATTGCCGGTGGAAAGGAACCAGCAAGATTCCGGACAGCGGGCGGGCGGCTCCTGTCACCATCAGGCAATGAGTCAGCCCGCTCTCAATGTTCGTTCCCTGGACCTCACCGATCCGGCCGCTTTTATTGAGAACGACGTCCACGAGTTCTGGCGTGAAGTGCGAGCAGAGCGTCCCGTCTACTGGCATGAACCCACTGACCGCAATCCCGGTTTCTGGGTGGTGTCCCGTTATGCGGACGTCCAGTCGTTGTACCACAACGCAGCTCTGAGTTCCGCCCGGGGAAACGTTCTCGATGTCGTGCTGCGGGGCGACGACTCCGCGGGCGGGAGCATGCTGGCGGTCACGGACGGCCCGCGCCACCGGAGCCTGCGCAATCTCATGTTCAGCGCGTTCACACCTCGGGTCCTCGGCGAGGTCGTCGAGAAGATCCGGCGCCGCACGACCGAACTGGTGTCGGCGGTGGTCGAGATGGGCACGTTCGACTTCGCCGCGGAGGTAGCCGAGCAGATCCCGATGAACACGATCTGCGACCTGCTGTCCATTCCGGCCGCGGACCGCGGGAACCTGTTGCAGTGGAACAAGATGGCGCTGTCGTCAGGCAACGCGGACAGCAGTGAGCTCGACGCGCTCAGCGCCCGCAACGAAATCGTGCTCTATTTCATGGAGTTGGCGCAGGAACGGCGGGACGCTCCGGGCGGCGACGTCATCAGCATGCTCGCGACCGCGGAGGTCGAAGGCCGTCTGCTCACCGTCGAGGAAGTCGCCGTCAACTGCTACAGCCTCATTCTGGGCGGCGACGAGACATCCCGGATATCGGCGATGTGCGCGGTGCTCGCCCTGATCGAGCACCCCGATCAGTGGCACGCTCTGCAGACGGGCGAGGTCTCCTTCGACTCGGCGGTGGAGGAGATCATCCGCTGGGCGACACCGGGGATCCACCTGGCCAGGACCGCCGTCGAGGATTTCGAGATCCGCGGAGCGAAGGTGCGCGACGGCGACATCGTCACCCTGTGGAACATATCGGCCAACAACGACGAGTCGGTGTTCGACCAGCCACGCCGTTTCCTCCTGTCCCGCTCGCCCAACAAACACCTCTCGTTCGGGCACGGCCCGCACTACTGCCTGGGCGCCTTCCTCGGCCGGGCCGAGCTACGGGCCCTGCTGAGCGCCCTGGTGGCCGGCGTGACCCGGATGGAGCTGCGCGGGACGCCCCGCCCCCTCTACTCGAACTTCCTCACCGGCTACGACAGTTTGCCGGTCCATTTCGAAAGCCGCTGACAGAACCAGCCGAGAAAACAGCATCCGAGGTCGAGAGGTAAGAATGAGGAAGCGAGTCTGTGTCATAGGCGCCGGTCCATCGGGTCTGGTTGCGGTGAAGGAGCTCCTGGACGAAGGTCATGCGGTGACCTGCTTCGAGCACAGCGACGAGCTCGGCGGGGTGTTTCGCGCCGAGGTCGGCTCCGACGAGGCGGGCGCCTACGACTCGACGATGTTGACCATCTCCAACTACATGATGACCTTCTCCAGCTTTCCTCCGCCGGAGAACCAGGAGCGACGGTATTGGTCCGCGGCCGAATACCGTCAGTACCTGCGTGACTTCGCCGAGAAGTTCGGCGTCGGCGCCGTCATTCAGTACCGGACCGATGTGCTCAGCATTTCGAGGAACGACAGCGGCGGCTACACCGTCGAGGTCGCGCCGGCCGACGACCCCGAGCAGCGGGTTGCGCATCAGTTCGATGCGGTGGCCATCTCCACCGGCACGCACCGGGTCCCGAACTACATCGATCTTCCCGGGCAGGAGGACTTCGCGGGCGAGATCGTGCACTCGGCCCATTACCGGAACGCCGAGCGGTTCCGCGGCAAGCGCGTCCTGTGTGTGGGGATCGGGGAGACCGCGGCGGACGTCGTGAACGAGATCGCGCAGGTGTCGGCGAGCTGCACGCTGTCGGTGCGCCGCCATCAGCCGATCATCGAGCGGTATCCCGGAGGCCGGCCGTTCACCAATGACGCCTACACCTCACATCTGCTTCATTCGGTGCCGTTGGCGGCCGCCACCGCGGGCATGCGATTCGGGATGAAACGGAACAAGACCCGAGGCAAGACGGCCGCCGCCAGGGCGGTGGCCGAGTGGAACTCGAAGAACAAGCACTTCTTCAACCACTTCCTGACCAAGAACGAAGCCTTCATCCACCGGGTCGTCGACGGCACGCTGACCGTCAACGCCACGGGCATCGAGCGTCTCGGCA
This sequence comes from Streptomyces sp. NPDC051677, assembly GCF_044453465.1. NCBI lineage: Bacteria > Bacillati > Actinomycetota > Actinomycetes > Kitasatosporales > Streptomycetaceae > Streptomyces > Streptomyces sp. NPDC051677. The sequence continues at coordinate 46,634 of NZ_JBITCT010000035.1, read as the reverse complement.
AGGACTACGTCCTGTTCAAGGACGGTCGGCGGGAGACCGTCGACGTCGTCATGCTGAACACGGGGTACATCGAGGACTTCAGCATTCTCAAGGATGCGCACATCACCGATGTGCGCAGGCTGTACAAGCACATGATCCACCCGGATCTCGGCACGGGCGTGGTTCTCATCGGGTGGGCGCGGCCGGCCGCCGGCGGGGTCCCGGCCTGCTCCGAGATGCAGAGCCGTTACTTCGCTCTCCTGCTCAGCGGAAAGAAGCAGCTGCCGGACCGCGTGCAACTCCAAGGGCTCATCGAACGACAGGCAGCCTACGAGAACGAGTTCTTCCACGGAAACCCCGAGCTGCGCACCCTGGTTCACTACAACCACTACATGATCGATTTCTCGAGGGTGATCGGCTGCTCCCCGTGGCGTCCGGCCGTGTTCCTGAACCCGCTGCTGGTCCACCGACTGTGGTGCGGTTCTCAAACGCCCCATGTCTACCGGCTGTTCGGACCGCACAGCGATCACCGGACGGCACGCAAGACGATCATGAGCCTGCCGCCCGCGTTCAAGGTTCCCGAGGCTCTCCTGACGATGGCGGTCAGCGGTGGTTCGCGGGCGCTCATAGCGATGGGCTTGATGAAGCCGGATCCGGTGTACTGAGGGCCGGGTCAGGCCAGGGCCCGCTGGAGCTCGGCCGCGGGGAACGGAGTGCGTTTGCTCTGGGTGAGCAGGCGACGGTGGAAGTCGTCCAGGACGACCGCGTGCGCGACGTGACGGTCGAGGATCGCACCGATGTCGGACGGAACGCCCTCGGGCCGGTGACCGTCGGCCCATGCGCGCAGGAAGGCACTGTGGTCGGCGCCGCCGCGCACCTCGTCCGGCACATGATGGCGCAGCAGGTGGTTCGGTGCGTAGGAGCGGTCGTACACGAGGTGGTCGGTGAGGAAGGCGTCCTCCGCGGGCGAGAGGTCGAAGCCGCGGCTCGACGCGAGCCCGAAGTCCGCGAAGTACACCCGTCGGCCGTCGGTGAGCACGTTGGCGAAGTGCGCGTCGAAGTGGACCAGGCCGCGCGCGCTCATGAACTCCGTCCCGCGCACCAGTTCCCCCTCGGCCCATCGACAGGGCGACTCGCCGGCCGGACCTCGCCAGGCGGTGTCACGGGCCTCGCCGAGCCACCCGGCGAGCGTGCGGGGCACGTACTCCAGGAACAGCACCAGGCTGGCGGAGGAGGAGCCGATGGCCTCCAGTCGGCGGCGCACGGCCGGCGAGCCCTCCCAGTGCGCGACGGCCTTCTCGACGCCCCCGAGCCCGTCGACGAAACCGGCGGGTGCGCTGTCCGGCAGCACCCGCCAGTGGTACAGCAGCGGGAAACCCGCGTACTCGTCGGTCAGCACCCAGCCGGTGGTCAGGAGGTGCGCGGCCAGCTCGCGCCAGGCGCCGAACCCGGCCGACCCCACCCCGTACTGGTAGAAGAGGGGAAGCTCGAACAGGTTGGCGGTGGACCGCAGGTGTTCCGGCCGTAGCTCGACGTCGGTCAGCGGGACCCGTTTGACGAAGACGCGTGTCCCGTCGACCTCCAGCTGCGCCGCCCTGCCGCCGATGCCGGAGCCCAGACCCGGCGCCGCGGCCACCGCGTCCTGAAGCCGACGGTCGCTGAAGAGCGACAGTCGTGCCCCCACGGCCGCGTAAGCGCGCACCCGCGCGGCATGCCCTGACTCGGTCACATCCATCGGCGGCTCCAGCCTGACAGCGGTACGGACTGCCGTCGATCATGTCAAAGGCGCGGGCCCGGCTGTCGGGGTCGCCGTCGGGCGGTGCAGATAGGCGCCGACGGGCCGGCCGACGGCCTTGCCCGACTGCAGGATGTGGGCGCCTCTCAGGAAGGTGTCGGTGACCTGGGCCGTCAGCTCGAAGCCCTCGAACGGGGTGTACCCCTGTGTGGACTCCGAGTCCGCGGCGTGCACGGTCCAGGTGCGGTCGGGGTCGACCAGGGCGATGTCCGCGTCGAAGCCGGGCGCGAGGCTGCCCTTGGCGCGCAGCCCGTAGCGCCGGGCGGGGTTCCAGGAGGTCAGCGCGGCGATCCGGCCCAGGGGCAGGCCGCGCTTCGTCCCCTCGGTGATCAGGCCGGGGAGGAGGTACTCGGCCCCGCCGAACCCGGACCTGGCGAGGAAGACGTCGTCCTTGAGGTCACCGAACTTCACCTCCTCGCGGCAGCAGGCGTGATCGCTGACGACCCAGTCGACGGCGCCGTCGAGGACGTACTCCCAGAGGGCCTCGACGTCTTCGCGGGGCCGCAGCGGCGGGTTGACCTTGCCGCCGAGGCCGTGGGCGGTGGTGATGTCGGCGAGCAGGTGTCCGGCGGTCACCTCGCGCCGGAAGTCGATGTGCGGGAACGCCCGGCTCATCCGTACGGCCGCGTCGACCGCCTTGCGGGACGACAGGTGCAGCAGGTTGATCGTCGGCAGCCCGGTCTCGTGCGCCAGGTAGGCGGCGACGGAGACCGCGAGCCCCTCGGAGTGCTGGGGCCGGGAGGCGCTGTAGGCGGCCAGCCCGGTGAGGTCGCCCGCCTCCTCGACGAGTCTGGTGTACGCGGTCATGATCTCGGCGGTCTCGCAGTGCAGGGAGAGGGAGATCTCGTCGGCGAGGTCGCGGAAGCGCTCGCGGGCGGCCTGGACCCCGCGCATGACGAACTCGAAGTGTGCGTAGTCGTACCGCTCGTCGTCGGGGAGCATCAGGAAGGCGTTCTGGTCGGCGGATCTGCCGTGCAGGCCGTGACCGCCGTAGAACATGAAGATCTTGAACGAGGTGACGCCGAACCGCTCGATCAGGTCGGGGATCTCGTCGATGTGAGCGCGTGTGAGCGGCGCGAGGTGGAAGCCGTAGTCGACGTGGGCGCGGCCGGAGGCGGCGGCCAGTGCCTCGGGGAGGAAGTCGGCGTAGGCACCGCCCTTGTTGAGGTAGTAGCGCCCGGTCCGCATGTAGGTCAGGGCGCTGGTGACCCCGCCCTGTGCGCATGCGCGGCTCTCGGTGGCCGCGTCCTCGGCCAAGGGGTGGTAGATCCCCCAGTGCTGGTGGGCGTCGACGACGCCGGGGAACGCCAGTCTGCCGCGGGCGTCGACGACCCGGCGGGCGCCTGCCGTCGGGATGCCGGGGGCCACGGCCGCGATCCGCCCTGCGCTGACGGCGATGTCCGCGGGCCGGGCGTCGTCGTGGTCGTGGGTGACGACACGGGCGTTCTTCAGCACCAGGTCGTACTCGGTCACCGTGGCCTCCTTCGCTTCATGCCCCGATCACGCGGCTGTCCTCGGACCAGAAGGTGACGCGCCTCTGGACGAAACGGATGCCGAAGTGAGCGACGAGCCCCAGTGCGGAGAGCACCACCAGCACGGCGAACATCCCGGCGATGTCGAAGTTGTAGTTGGTCTGCAGCAGGAGGTATCCCAGGCCCTCCTTCGCCCCGATGAACTCGCCGACGACGGCGCCGAGGATCGCGAAGACGATCCCTATGTCGAGCCCGGCGAAGATGAACGGCAGCGCGCTCGGCAGCCGCACCATCCGGAACACCTGGAACGCGCCGGCCCCGAACACGGTGAGCATCTGGATCCGGTCGGCGTCCGCCGAGCGCAGCCCTTCGATCACGTTGACCAGCATCGGGAAGAACGAGATCACCGCGGCCATGACGACCTTGCTCGTCATGCCGAAGCCGAACCACACGACGAACAGCGGCGCGAGGGCCACCTTGGGCACCGTCTGGAAGGCGACGACGTACGGCATGAAGGTGCGCTCGATCAGCCGCACCTGTGAGATCGCGGCGCCGAGGACCAGGGCCGCGCCCGCGCCGAGGAGGAAGCCGTACAGCGACTCCAGCAGCGTGACCTTCAGGTGGCCCCAGAACAACGGGTCGGCCAGCTGCTTGCGCAGCGCGTCGAGGATCTGCGAGGGCCGCGGCAGCAGGTAGTCGTCGACGCCGAAGGCGGGGACCGCGAACTCCCACACCAGCATGACGACCACGAAGACGGCGGGGACGAGGAGCAGTTCGGGGCGCTCTCTCGGATCCAGGCGGGGCCGCTTGCCGGTACGGGGTCTCCTGCGGGGTCTCATCGGTCGATCACGCTCGTGGCGTTGAAGTGCCTGCGGATCCGCTCGACGAAGATCCCGGCCCGGTCCGAGGCCATGGCGCTGATCTCGCGCGGGCGTTCCAGCCCGATGTCGACGATCTCGGCGACCCGCCCGGGGCGGGGGCTGAGGACCACCACCCGGTCGGAGAGGAAGACGGCCTCGGGGATGGAGTGGGTCACGAACACGACGCTCTGGCCGCTCTCCCGCCAGATCCGCAGCAGCTCGACGTTCATGTACTCGCGGGTCATGGCGTCGAGCGCGCCGAAGGGCTCGTCCATCAGCAGCACGGCCGGGTCGTGCACCAGGGCCCGGCAGATTCCGGCGCGCTGCTGCATCCCGCCGCTCAGTTCATGGGGGTACTTCTCCTCGAAGCCGTCGAGTCCGGCCATCGCGAGCAACCGCTCGGCGCGCTCCCGGTGGACACGGGCGTCGAGCCCGCGCACCTCCACGGGGACCATCACGTTCTGCACAACGGTGCGCCACGGCAGGAGGGTGGCCGCCTGGAAGACCATGCCCACCTCGGGCAGCGGCCCGCTCACCTCGCGGCCCGCGACACGGACCGCGCCCCGGCTTGCGGGGACGAGCCCGGCGAGGATCTTCAGCAGCGTGGTCTTGCCACATCCCGAGGGACCGACGACCGAGACGAACTCGCCGCGCCGGACGGTGAAGCCGACGTCCGAGAGCGCGTGGGTCGGCTCGGACCTGCTCGGCCGGTAGGTCTTGTGCAGCGCGGTGACCTCGATCCAGCGGTCTTCGTCCGCATCGGTCGGTGCCACCGCGCCACCGCCTCGCCCACTGCGTCGGCGTCGTCCCGGAATCCTCATCGCCATGCCGGCCCCCTCGCCTCCCTGGTGATGTGTCCCGGTCACTGCTCGGCGGCCTTCGCCTTCTCGACGACTGCCGCGGAGTCGAAGTCGTTCGCGCCCTTGAGGAGGCTGTCGTCCCACAGCTCCGGGAGAGGGACGTCCTTGGTGATCTGGCCGGACGTCCTGGTGTAGGCGACCGTCCTGTTCCACTCCGCGTCGCTGATCGCACCCCAGTCCTTGAAGCTCGCGGGCTCGCCGACGGCCGGGACGGCGGTCTTGATCCACGCCTGGAGGGTCTTGGTGTCGTCGCCGATGCGGTCGTCGGCCTTCTTGCCGGTCAGCAGCTGCGGGAACGCCCGGTAGCCGTCGCGCATGGCGGCCTCGGGGTTGACGGCGGAGAAGAGCAGCGCCTTGTAGGAGGCGCGCAAGTAGCGGGTGAGGACGTCCTTCTTCTCCTTCAGGGTTTTCTCGGTCACCGCGAAGGTCAGGGAGCGGATGCCGTCGAAGGCAGCGGAGTTGTCCAAATAGCGGAACTCGGCGCCGGTGTTCTCGATCGTGGTGAAGGCCTGCGTGTACAGGGCGAGTACGTCGACCTTGCCGCTCTCCAGAGCGGACAGGGCCTGTGCGCCCACACCGACCGGCAGCAGATCGACGTCCTTGGCGGCGTCGAGTCCGGCGTCGGCGGCGTAGGCGCGGGCATAGATGGCCGAGCCGGAGGCGAGGCTGATGACGCCGACCTTCCTGCCCTTGAGGTCGGCGGCGGTCTTGATGTCGCTGTCCGGCTGAACCGCCATGCGCCACGGCCAGTTCCGCACCAGGCCGCCGACGGCCTTCACCGGGACGCCCTTCTCCCGCGCGGCCAGGATGGCTCCGGCGTCGGCCGGCGCGATGTCGGCGCTGCCCGAGGCGACGGCCTGGACCGCGGCGACCGAACCGTCGGTGTTGATCACGTTGACCTTGAGCCGCTCCCCCGACAAGTAGCCCTCGGCGTCGCCCACCGCGTAGGTGGCGACTTCTTCCTTGGGGGCGATCACGGCCGAGGGGACGGCGAGGTCGAGGGTGGCCGGGCCGCCCGAGGCGCCGTCGGAGGAGGACGAGCTGTCCGTGCAGGCGGAGAGCGCCGCGAGGGAGGCGAGGGCGAGGGCACTGACGCCGAGTCGTAGGAACTGCCGCACGTGCCGCATCGCGAACCTCCGAGGCCGGGGAGCAAGGGATGTCGGTCGACGAGTTCCGCGCCGGACCCGGCGGGCGCTCGTTGTTGCGCTCGGCTTGCCGTTCAAGGCTCCCTGGTCAGGAGACGTGCCATTCGGCGGCCCAACCGGGCCGCGGGACGGGCGACTTGCTCGCACTCTGTGTTGGTTCCCGGCAGCGCCGGCGCCCCCACCTTGACCCTCTTCGCCACTGCGACGCAAGAGGTCCCCACCCCGCCGGACGCTCGATCTCGCCGGGCAGCGTCAAGCATCAACCAGGTTGACGCCCATCCAGGTGCCGTATTCTCCGGGTGTGAAATCGGAGTCGGCGATCAAGCGACGGCTCGACTCCCTGCGCTCCTCCGGTGCTGTACTTCGACGTGCAGTCGACCACGAGCCCCTCGGACAGGACGTGAGCGCCATGCTCTGGCTCACCGTGGCGCCCCGAGCGCTCGCCGAGGTAGGGCGCAGCTGGAACGCCGACGACACCCAGGTCAACTGGGAGGCCGACGCGTGCAACGCGCTCTGGATGGCCGGCAGGCTCACCGAGACGGTGGTCACCGGCAGAGTCGAGCGGGCTACAGTCGTGGCGACTACAACCGCGTAGCCGGTTCACCGCTCTGCAGACGAAAGAGAGCCGAGGAGCGTTTCCATGTCAGAGGGACACGAAGCCCGGCCGGCCGGCGGACGGCCCGACCGGCGGCCCGCGGGTGAGCTGGAGGCGAGTGTCCTGGCCGCGCTCTGGGCCGCCGACGCGCCCCTCACGCCGGTCGCGGTGCAGGCTGCGCTCGGCGGGGACCTGGCCCGCACCACGGTGACGACGATCCTGACGCGCCTGCACGCCAAGGGCGCGGTCACCCGCACCCCCGCGGGCCGCGGCTACTCCTACGCCCCGGCCCAGGACCCGCCCGGTCTGACGGCCCGCCGCATGCACGCCGAACTGGACAAGGACGCGAACCGGGGGACCGTCCTGGCCCGCTTCGTCTCCGGCCTCGGTCCCGAGGACGAGGCGCTCCTGCGAGCCCTGCTCGACGACGGCCGGGCGGATCCCGGAGGCACCGCGTGATCTACGCCGTGTGGATTCCGCTGGTCGTGCCGCTGCTCGCCGTGCCGGCCGCCCGGCGGGTCGCGGAGTGTCGCTCGCCCCGCGCCGCCGCCTGGATCCTGACGGCCCTCACCCTTGTCCTCGCCCTGTCCAGCACCGCGGCCCTGGGCCTGCTCGCGCTGGCCGGCGCGCTGCGTCTGCCGTTCGTCGCGGCGCTCGGGCATCTCTCCCCTCCGCTTCTCGGCCGCGACTCGCCCACGACCGTGCCGGCCGCCGTCGTGGCGGCCGTCGCGTTGACGGCCCTGGCCGCGGCGGTGCCGCACCGCATCCGGCGTCACGTCCGCGAACTACGCGCCGCCCGGCGACAGTTCGGCGGCGGGCCGAGCGCCGGGGACCTCTGGGTACGGCAGGACGACCGCCCCGAGGCCTACGCGCTTCCGGGGCGTCCGGGCCGGATCGTCGTGAGCTCCGGAATGCTGCGCTCCCTCAGCGCGCCGGAACGCGAGGTGCTGTTCGCCCACGAGCGCGCCCATCTCGCCCACGGCCACCACGCCTTCCTCGCCGTGGCCGAACTCGCCTCGGTCCTGCACCCCGCACTGCACGGCCTGCGGACACCGATCGACTACGCCCTGGAGCGCTGGGCCGACGAATCGGCCGCCCTGACGACCGGCGACCGCACCCTCACGGCCCGCGCCATCGCCCGCGCGGCCCTCGCCGCCCACACCGCGGACGCCTGCGCCCGGCCCCGGCTGTCCCTCATGGTCACCGCCGGACCGGTCCCGCGCCGCGTCTCCGCCCTCCTCGCCACGCACCCGACCGCGCCCGGCGCCCGCCGCCCGCGTCCGTGGGTCGTGGTCAGCCTGCTGCCGGCGTCGGTGCTCCTGATGTGCGTGACGCTGTCGACCGCGGCCGCCGTCGAGGCGGCCACCGACCTGCACACGGGCATCGAGATCGCCCAGGGGGAAGCACCGGGCCGCCCGGACCCCCTCGGCTGACCGTCACCGCTGTCCGCGGGTTCTACTCCGTCTGTTCGGCCACGGCCGCGCCGATGCCCGACAGGAACGGGGCCGGGTCGGGCGAGGCCGTCAGCCGCGGCAGAACGAACGTCCACAACTGCGTCATGCGCTCCACCGAGAGCCACTCGCAGTCCGCCGCGCCCAGCACCTCGAACCCGGTCGTCGCCGCCACGATCACGGTCGCCGCCGCATCGGCCGAGACGTCCTGCGCGAGCTCCCCCTCGTGCTGCGCCTGGACGACGAGATCGTGCACCCACCCATGCCACCAGCGCAGCATCTGCGCCCCGTTCTTACGGGAAGGGTCACCGCTCAGCCGGAACGCCGCCCTGATCACGGGATCGGCGACCACCGCGAGCAGCAGACTGCTGGCCATGTGGACGAGTGACTGCAGCCGGGTGTCCGCCGCGCCGCGGCAGCGCTCCGCCAGCTGCTCCACGGAGTCCGCCGCCGCCCGCTCCACGGCCCCGGCGAGGTCGTCCTTGCTGGAGAAGTGGAAGTGCAGGGCTCCGGTGCTGACCCCGGCCCGTTCGCTGATGGCGGGGAGGGACGCCCGGGCATAGCCCTCGGCGGCGAACACCTCGGCCGCCGCACGGACAAGGGACCGGCGCGTGCGCACCGCCCGTGCCTGCTTGACCATCATGTCTTCCTCCCCCACCCGGCCTGCACGGACAACGCAGGTCCGCGCCCTGCGCCCCGCCGAATCGTGGAGAGCATCCCATCACCAACACCCCGGAGTAAACCGCACGTTCGGTATTTTTATAGTCCGTGCGTGCCTGTTCGTTTTCTGTCCCCGCGTTGCCGCTTCCCAGCGCGGACGACTCCGACGAAGGCGCTGCCGGACCGGCGGGTCCGGCAGCGTCACCCGGTGCGAGAAGACGCTCCCCGGCGGGGAGAGGGGGTTCGCAGGTCAGACGTGGGCGGGGGCGAGGAGCACGGGAAGCGACCGGTAACTGTTCATCAGGAAGCTGGGCAGGGGCGCGAGTTCCTCCGGATCGCAGGCGAGTTCCATCCGGGGGAAGCGGTCGAAGAGTGCGGCGAAGGCGCTCTCCGCCTCCACGCCGGCGAGCGGGGCTCCCATGCAGCGGTGCGGTCCATGACCGAAGCCGAGGCTGTCGCGGTCCTTGCGCAGCAGGTCGAACCGGTCGGCGTCCGGTCCGTAGCGCTCGGGATCCCGGCCGCCGGCCGCGAAGGAGACCAGGATGGCCTCGCCCTTGCGGATCAGCACACCGTCCAGGTCGATGTCCTCGACAGCGAACCGCATCGGCGAGTACGCCCCGGGAGTGTGCACCCGCATGGCCTCGGCGGCCACGTCGCCCCAGGTCGCCCGCCCCTCCCTCACGTGCTCCAGCTGCTCGGGCCACCGCAGCAGCGCCCCCACCGCGTTGGTGATCAGGGCGGCGGTGGTGTCCTGCCCGCCGGCGATCATGAGGAAGAGGGTGCCGAGCAGCTCCTCCTCGCTGAGACGGTCGTCCTGATCGCGCGCCTGGATCAGCAAGGACGTCAGATCGTCGCCGGGCTCGGCCCGTTTGGCCTTCACCAGCTCCGACAGCAGGACGAAGGCCTCCAGCCGCGCCGCCTCGATCTCCTGCCCGCTGATCGTCGTGCTGAACACCGTGTGCAACGCCGTGCACAGCGCGTCGGTGGCCTCGCCCTGCGCCACTCCGAACAGCTCGCAGATCACCCGCATGGGCAGCAGCTCGGCGAACGACGACCGCAGGTCGATCGGCGCGCCCGGCTCGACGGCCGCGAGCCCGTCGACGAGTTCGGCCGCGAGCTGCGCGACCCGCGGCCGCATCGCCTCCGAGCGCCGCGCGGTGAACGCCCCCGCCACCAGCCGGCGCAGCCTGGTGTGCGAGGCGCCGTAGGCGAACAGCATGTTCTCGTTCGCCACCCACGGGTACAGCGGCCACTCCTCGGTGATTCTCCCCTCGATGAACTCGGGCCAGTGCTGACGCGCGTCCTTCGACACTCGGGAATCGGTCAGCAGCCGCTCCACGTACTGCTGGCGCACCACCGCCCAGGCCACCACACCGCCCGGCAACTCCACCTGGACGGCGGGTCCCTTGGCCCGCAGCATCGCCGCCTCACCGGCGAGATCGCGCCCCGTCACATCCAGGGCATAAGGGCAGGCAGTCGTATCCATCGTCGTACTCCCTGGGTTCGTCTTGCACACATCGGCATTTGCGCTTGCCCAGGAGAAAGGGGCTTCCCCCGCCCTCCCCGCCGGGAACGCACGACGACGCCCCGGACGACCTTCATCCCCACCACTCCCCCAGCCGCCCCGAAACCAACCACCGCCTCACCACGCAACCACCGTCACACGAGAACAATGACCCGACGACCACGACCCCGACTACAGGACCCGAAGACCAGGACCCGAAGACCGCCGACGACGACCGGTCTACGCCGGTGCGGCGGTCAGCCGGCCGCCTGCTTGCCGCCCGTGCCCCAACTGGCCTTCACTGCCTCCTCGTAGACCCTGGCCCCCCGGTCGGCGGCCGTGTCCAGCTGCAGAAGGACCGCGGGCACCGCGATCCCCGCCATCAGGTGCCGCTGCAGGTCCGCCACCCGCTCCGGCAGGTCCGCGTGGCCCGTCATGATCTTGGACAGTACCTGCACACCGGTGAACGCCCCCACGAACATGCGCGCCGCGGCGGCCACGTCGACATGCGGCAGCAGTTCGCCCTTCTCCTTCGCCCGCCTCAGCACGTCCGCGTTGTGAGCGATCCATCCGCTCATCGGCAGTCGTCGGTCCAACTTGTCGCTGGGCATCCCCTGGTCCACCGTCAGCCGGATGCTCCCCTGCACGAGCGGATCGCCCACCGCCAGCAGATGGGCCAGCACGAACGCCTCGTCCAGTCCCTGCTGGAGCAGCAACTCCCGGGTCGGCACGGCAGGCACCGCCTCCAGCTGGCTGGCCAGAACCGCCTGCGCGAGCTCCTCCTTGGAGGAGAAATGGAAGTACAGGGCTCCCTTGGTCACCCCGGCGCGGGCCAGGATCTCCGCGATCGTCGCGGCCTCGTACCCGACCTCCGCGAACACCGCCGCGGCCGCGACGAGGACTGCCCGCCTCGTCCGTACGGCCCGTTCCTGCAGCGCCACGCCCCCACCTCCGAGGTTGCTCCCCGTGATTCCGGCTCCGGAAAATATACCGGCAGGTCTGTCCACTGCCACCGCACGGGCACCGCGCCCGCGCCCCGCGTCCGGCCACCCTTGCAGTACCGCGACCGGCGCCCACCAGCACAACCCCCTGAATACCGGCCGGAGTTCCTGATTCCGCCTCTCGTTCCCGCCAGACATCACCCGCACCAGGCGTACCCACCTCCCTCTTGCGACACAGGCACCCCTCAAATCCCGCCATCGACGCCACCGCACATTGCCGATTTCTGACTTGATAAGAAAACCGGTAGGTCCGTATCTTCTGGCTCACTGCACATCCAGACAACCAGCTTCCGGATCTGCGACAACGGGGAGAGGGTCATGGCCCTTCTGGCATTCCACAGCGGAGAGCGCCCCACCGGGCCGCACCGCGCCGACCACGTCCCGGGACAGGCCTCCACACCGGGCCAGGCCGAGGACGCCACCGCACCGGGCCCGAACGAGGACGCGGCCGCTCACGGCCCGCGCCCCGGCGACCCGGCGCGGGCCGACGCCTCGACGGCCCGCGAGCTGACCCGGCTGCTGTTCGACCAGGACGGCGAGCAGGAACGCGTCCACGCGCCATGGCGCCGTCTCATCGCCCGGGACACCTTCCGCCATCAGCCCGGACTCACCCCCGAGCAGCGTGCCGCGCAGTCCTATGCCTGGTTGCGCCTGGTCAACGACACCCTCGACGACCCCGAGGCCCTCGCCACCGACCCGGCCCTGCTCACCGCCCTGCACGAGTGGGCCGCGATCGTCGACGGAGGCGGCGGGCTGACGACCGTCGCCAGCATCCACTACAACCTCTTCCTCGGCAGTCTCCTCGACCACGACGACAGTCCGCTGAGGGACCACGCCGAGTTCACCGCCCTCCGACGCACGGGCACGTTCCTGTGCACCGAGGTCGACCACGGCAACGACGCCCCCGCCCTGGAGACCACCGCCACCCTCGATCCCGAGACCGGCGGCTTCGTCCTCCACACCCCCCACCCGGGCGCCGCCAAGTTCATGCCCAACACCAGCACGATCGGCGGCCCCAAGTCCGCCGTCGTCGCCGCCCGTCTCGTCATCGACGGCCGTGACCAGGGCGTCTTCCTGTTCCTGACCCCGCTCACCGATCGCGACGGCCCGCTGCCCCACATCACCGTCACCCCGCTCCCGCTGCGCCCGAACGCCCCCGTCGACCACTGCCTCACCTCGTTCGACCATCTCCCCCTGCCCCGCCAGGCGCTGCTGCAGGGCGAGCACGGTCGCCTCAACGCCGACAACACCCTCACCAGCGCCCTGGGCAACCGCCGTAAACGCTTCCTGACCTCCATCGCGCGGGTCACCGCCGGCAAACTCTGCATGAGCGCCGCGGCGATCGGCGCCTCACGGGCCGCCCTCGCGATCGCCGTCCAGTACGGCAACCGGCGCCATGTCAGCGGGTCCCGGCCGGGGCGGCGCATCCCCGTCAACACTCACCGCACCCACCACAGCAGGCTCCTCCAGGCCGTGGCCACCACCTACGCCATGACGCTGCTCCATCGCTCCCTCACCGCCGAATGGAGCCGGCACCCCGCCGACGACCGCGACCACGTCGAACGCCTCATCGCCCTCACCAAGGCCTGGATCACCTGGCAGGCCCGCACGATCACCCTCGAGGCCCGGGAACGCTGCGGTGCGCAGGGCCTCCTCCCCGCCAACCATCTCGCCGGCTTCCCCGAGTACGTGGAGGGGACCATCACCGCCGAGGGCGACAACCTCCTCATCACCACCAAGGCGGCCGCCGAGTTGCTCCACCACCCGCCGGCCGCGCCCCTCCCCGACGCGGGCCCGCCGCACCTCACCAACCCCCGCTACCTCCGCGACCTCGTCGCCCACACCGAGCACGCCTTCCATGCCGAGGCCCACAGCGCGCTCCGTCACGGCCCGGCCCACGACCCCCAGGCCCGCTGGAACACGGCCTCGACGCCCGCGCTCCAGCGGGCCCACGCCCACACCACCGTGCGTGCGGCCGACGCCCTCCTGGCCACGCTGGACCGCACCGGCCATGAGCCCACGCGCCAACTCCTCACCCAACTGACCACCCTCTACCTCCTCACCCACCTCACCCCCCACACCGGCATGCTCCTCGCCGACAACCACATCGCCGCCCACCACGTGCACCAGTTGCCCTCGACCGTCGACTCCCTCACGCACAGTCTGCAACCCCACCTCACCATCCTCACCGACGCGTTCGACCTTCCGCCCCAGTACCTCGACGCCCTCCCGCTCATACAGAACAGCGGCTCGCAGCGCAGCGACGGGGACGAGGGGGTACAGCCCCGGCCGGCCCTGGTCTGAACAACCGGGCCTGGGGCGGCGTGCGGTGTCACCAGGGGTGGTCGTCCACGTCGACGTTTCGGCGTCGGCCGTGTACCGCCCCGACAGCAGCACGTCGGCCAGGAGCACCCACGCGACGACGCCGACCCTTGCCTGCACCGCGGCGGCCGGCGCCCGCGCGCAGGTGCGGACACCGGCCCCGGCTCGATGGTCGCCCGCAGCGTGCCGAGCGCGTCCGACTCGGCGATCTGCACCCAGCCGTCGCCGAGTTGCCAGGTCCCGAGGCCGATGACCCCGGCCCGCCTGCCCGTTCGCTCCGGCTTCCTGTTCTCCATGACCAGGACGCTGGAGCGAAGGCGGGCGGGTTCGGACGACCGCGAACCCTCCGTCCAGGTCCGCGGCCCCCGGTTACTGCTTGCGGCCCACGCCGCAGTAGGCGTCGACGGAGGCGGCGAAGTTGGCTGAATCATCGGGGTTCGGGCGCCACTCGGGCACCTGGACGATCCCCGGCTCCACCAGCTCCAGCCCCTCGAAGAAGCCGCCGATCTCGTCGATGCTGCGCACGTAGTAGGGCACCGCGCCGCTCGCGTTGTACGCCTCCGACGCGGCGATCATGCCCTCGCTGGTGGCTGTGCTGTCGCTGATGACCAGGTAACTTCCCGAGGGCAGCCCGGCCATGAGCCGCCGGACGAGGTCGCGGGCCTGCTCGTAGTCGGCGACGTGGCCCAGCGTGTTGAGGATCATCAGGGCGACCGGCTGGGAGAAGTCCAGGGTGCCCGCGGCGGCTGCCAGCACGGCTTCCGGGTCGTACAGGTCCGCGTCCAAATAGGCGGTCTTGCCCTCCCGCGTGCTCGTCAGCAGGGCGTTCGCGTGGGCGAGCACGACGGGGTCGTTGTCGACGTAGACGATCCGGGCGTCCGGGGCGACGCGCTGGGCCACCTGGTGGGTGTTGTCGGCGGTGGGCAGGCCGGTGCCCACGTCCAGGAACTGGCGGATGCCCTGCTCGCCTGCGAGGTGGCGCACCGCGCGCCCCAGGAAGTGCCGGCTGGTGACCGCGACGTCGACGAGGCCGGGGAAGATCTCCTTGATGTGGTCGCCGATCTCCCGGTCGACCTCGTAGTTGTCCTTGCCTCCGACGAAGTAGTTCCAGAACCGGGCCGAGTGCGGCTTGGACGTGTCGATCCGGCCGGGTGTTCCGGCGGTCTCGGTGGTCTGGGAGGGGGAGTCCGACACAGCAAAGCCTCCTGCACAGGTACGTTGGCGATCAGTGCCCCAACCTAGGCGAACTTTCTTTCGGTTCAGGCCAGTTGAGAGCGCTTGCTCAACCCCTGCGTGCCGTTTCGGCCAAAAATCCGTCACCGGCGAGGGCCGCGGCCCGATCACGGGCGGTTCAGGTGGCGGTGTACCCGAGTTGACGCCTCATGTACGGGGTCATCAGGGTCTTCGCCTTGGCCAGCACGGAGGTGCGGCCGCCTAGCACCGCGCTCTCGCCGCCCGGCACGGGCAGCAGCGTCACTCCGTCGGCCGGTCCGAACGGCACGATGAGCGGAGTGCGTTGGATCGGTCGGTAGAGGCGGGGCTCCTTGCGGTGCTTGCCGGCGTGCTGCAGGTGGACGCGGATGTTGTGGGCGGCGAGGTCGGCCTGCGCGAGGGCGGCGGGGGTGATCTTGAGTTCGGTGGCGTCGTTGACGTCGCCGACGGCGAAGACGTCCGGTCGTCCCTCGACCCTGAGCCGCCGGTCGACCTTGACGTGTCCGGCGGAGTTCAGCCAGTCGGAGTGTCCGCCCATGCGCAGCCAGAACGTGTTGGGCGTGGTGCCGGTGGCCCAGAAGGAGAGGTCGGCGTCGATGACGTTGCCGTGGGCGTCACGGTAGGTGCCGAAGTCGTTGCCGGGGGACATGAAGGAGTCGAGGCGGACCTCCACGTCGTGGGACTCCAGCCAGTCCAGCGCCTTGCTTCCGGCCCGTCCGCTGCCGGTGGAGTTCAGCAGCGTCGCCCCCGAGTGGGCGAGGGTGACCCGGGCGTCCGGCCGGGCGAGGCGTATCTCCGCGCTGAGCTCGACGCCGGAGGGTCCGCCGCCGACGACGAGGACGTGCTCGGCGGCGGCGACCCTGCGCTGGTGACCGGCGAAGGACTTCAGCGTCTCTTCGGCGGTGGTGCCGGTGAAGCGGGCCGGTTCGGGGTAGTCGGCGCCGGTGGCGATCACCACGACGTCGTACGGGAGCCGCTCCCCCGTCGCCAGGACGACCTGCCGCGCGCCGGTGTCGATGCGGACGGCCTTGCCGACGACCATCCGGCCGTCGCGCAGCAGTCGGTCGTACGGGATGAAGGGGGTGACCGACCAGTCGGGGCGGACGCCCGCGCGGAGGGAGGCGATACGGTGGAAGAAGACCTCCTTGCGGTCCACCAGCGTGACCCGCGCCGTCCCGTCCAGTCGTTTGGCCAGCCGCACGCCCGCGTAGCCGCCACCGATCACCACTACGTCGCCGTCGCGCACGCGCGTCTCCTGAGCATGGGGGGAAAGCGAGCGGCCGGGCGCGTGGGGGCTTCCTCGACCACTCGAATTGCCGACGAGCGTAGCGCTTGAAACCTAAAGTTCAGGTGTGAAGGTGTGCATATTCCGTGAAGCCGTTCCCCCGGCCGCCGTGGATCGGTGACCGGAGGCCTCGTACGGCGTGCGTCCGGCGGCGTGCGTCAGGCGAACTGGCCCGGCCGGTAGCCGCCGGCCGGCTGCTGGACGATGACGTTCAAACGGTTGAACGCGTTGATGATCGCGATCAGCGCCACCAGGGCGGTGAGCTGCTCCTCGTCGTAGTGCTTGGCGGCGTTCGCCCAGACGTCGTCGGGGACGCCGCCGGCCGCGTCGGCGATGCGGGTGCCCTGCTCCGTCACCTCCAGGGCGGCCCGTTCCGCGTCCGTGAACACCGTGGCCTCGCGCCAGGCAGCGACCAGGTTGAGGCGCACCGAGGTCTCCCCGGCGTGCGCGGCGTCCTTGCTGTGCATGTCGGTGCAGAAGCCGCAGCCGTTGATCTGGCTGGCCCGCAGCAGTACGAGGTCCCGGGTCGTGGCCGGCAGCGACGAGTCCGTGACGGCCTTGCCTGCCGCACCGAAATGCTTGAGGAGGGCGCCGGCGAGGGGGCTGCCGAAGAGGTTGAGACGCGCTTCCATGATGATCTCCTTGCCGTGTCGACGCTTACACAGCACTGACGGAACGCGCCGGGGAAATGTGACAGGCGGCCGGGTTCGGCCGCCTGTGACGTGCGTCTCCCTCCAGATCAGCGCTTCAGCCGGGCGCTGCCGGCGGCCGCGACGACGCGGTCTCGTTCGGCCCGGGTGAACAGACCGCCGGACAGCCAGGTGTCGGCGAGGGTGCGGACCGCGCCCACGAAGCGGGCGGTGCTCGCGAACGGCGCCTGTCCCCAGAGGACGTCGAGGAAGGTCAGGCCGTCGGCGCGGGGGCGGTTCGGTACGCCCGAGTCGGTCGTGCCGAACACGACGGACGGTTCCGCGCGCCTGAAGTAGGCGTGGTAGCGGCTGTCGTCCGCGAGGTGGAACGGGGCCAGCGTCAGGCCGTGCGTGGTGAAGTGCAGGGGGCGGCCCTCGGGGCGGACGGCGTCGGCCAGGTCGCCCCGCAGCGTGAAGTCCTTGTAGAAGGAGAACTGCCGGAACGACGTCGCCTGGCTCCGCGCGACCAGCAGGACCGGCCCGTAGAACAGCGACTGGACGGTCGGGTCGTCCAGCGCCCGTGCGATGCGCAGCCGGTAGGGGGCCGAGACGGTGACCCGGTCGCCGCGCTGCCAGGTTCTGCTCAGGGTGAGGTAGCTGCCGGGCGTCGCCTGGACCTGCTGCCGGACCCCGTTGACGGTGACGGTGAACCCTGCCGTGGCCCAGGACGGCACCCGCAGCTTCAGGTCCAGGCTGCCGCCGCCCTCACGGAACGTCAGGGTGCGCACGCCCTCGGTCGGGTAGGCGCTCGTCTGCTCGATGACGAGCCCGCGTTCCGGCCACCGCAGCGTCGAGGCGAGGTACAGGTTGACGTACAGCGCGTCGCCGCCCGCGGAGCGGAAGTAGACCGAGTCCTGGTACTTGGTGTGGTTCTCCATTCCGGTGCCGCCGCAGCAGGTGCCGATGTTGTCGTACTCGCGCACCACTCCGGGTCCCATGCCGACGAAGTAGGTGACCTCGGGGCTGTCCGTGCTGGGCGCGTCCCGGCGGGAGGCCAGGATGTGGTTCGTCAGGCCCTGCTCGTAGTAGTCCATGTAGGCGGGGTCCGGCTGGTGGAAGAACAGCTGCCGGCTCAGCTTGAGCATGTTGTACGTGGCGCAGGTCTCGGCGTTGTTGTCGCCCAGGGTGGCCGCGATGGCGCCGCGGGCCCGGAACATCTCGCCCTGGCCGGTGCCGCCCAGGCTGTACGTCCGGGGGCCCACGACCATGCCCCAGAAGTTGCGGGCCGCCGCCGCGTACTCCTCGTCCCCGGTGTGGTCGAAGAGCCGCACATAGCCGGTGAACTGGGGGATGTGCTGGTTGGCGTGCCTGCCGTCCAGGATGTCCCGACCGCCGGAACAGGCGTCCAGGAGGGCGGTGTTGTCGAAGCAGCGGGCGGCGGCGAGGTGTTCCGCGCGTCCGGTGAGGGCGTACAGGTCCGCCATCACCTCGTTCATCCCGCCGTACTCGCCGGCGATGTAGATCGACCACATGCGGTCCAGCTGCGCCTTGGGCAGTCGGCCGAGCCGGCTGTGCACCCAGTCGCCCATCTTCGAGGCGATGGCGAGGGCCTGCGCGTTCCCGGCCAGGGTGTGCGCGTCCAGGAGACCGCGCATGATCTTGTGGCAGGTGTAGTAGGGCGCCCAGATGGTGGGGTAGGTCGTGTAGCTCTCCAGCAGGATGAACTGGGTCTCCGGGTAGGCGGCCAGGTACCCGGGGTGGCTCGGTTTCGGCGAGCCGTGGTCGGCCAGCGCCTGCTGGCACTCGCCGAGCGCGGCCACGAGGTAGTCGAGCTTGGTCTTG
The DNA here is from genome assembly GCF_044453465.1 of Streptomyces sp. NPDC051677. Lineage (NCBI taxonomy): Bacteria > Bacillati > Actinomycetota > Actinomycetes > Kitasatosporales > Streptomycetaceae > Streptomyces > Streptomyces sp. NPDC051677. The sequence goes on along the minus strand of NZ_JBITCT010000035.1, from coordinate 28,022 downwards.
AGCGCGGCCTCACGCGTGTCCGCGTACGCCTGGGAGACCAGGGTGAGGAAGTGGCCGCCGAAGTGGCCGCGCAGGTTGCCGTCGGAGGTCTCCCAGCCGCCCGGCGGCTGGGCGCCGCGGGTGTCGAGGCCGGCGTTGGCCCGGAAGACGGCCAGGATGCGGTCGGCGGGGTAGGCCCGGGCGAAGTCCAGCATCAGGTCGCGCTTACGGCGGAAGACGCCGTCGCCCAGGGTCACCTGGTCCAGCGCGAAGGGCTGGACCGCCCAGGTCGGCGGGGCCGCGGGGGCCAAGGCAGGCGCCGCGGCCGTGCCGGTCGGCGCGGCGAGGGAGTCGGCCTGGGCCGCCGCCTCGGTCGCGTGCAGGAGCGGGACGGCGGCCGCGGTCCCGGCGGCCAGCCTCAACAGGTGGCGGCGGGTGGGGGGTTGGGACATGCTCGGGCTCCGATCGTGGGGGCGTCGGTGGGCATGGGCATGGACGGTTGCGTGCGTGACCGCGCCCTCATGAGGGGGCGGCGATCACGGTGACGGTGGCCGTTGCGCGGTAGGTGGTGCCGGTCACGGTTCCCTTCACCTCGAAGGTCCCCGGCCGGGCGTACCGGTCCGGTTCCACCGGGTCCCAGGTCACCGGGGCCCGGCTGTCCTTGGAGCCGTCGTTGTAGGTGGCGACGACGGTGTCCGCAAGGGCGGGCGCCGTGCCGGCCCGCGTGGTGAGGTGCTCTTCCGCGAGGGCGGTGATCTCGACGGCGTCGGTCTGCCGCACCCACACGGTCGCGGTGACGGGCAGCGCGGTCAGGTCGGCGAGCCCGGTGACCCGGACGCTGGTGCCGCCCTTTGCCACCTGGTCCTCGGTGAGGGCGGGCCAGGCCACGGGAGAGCGCGCGGTCGAGCCGTCGGCGTAGACGAGCGTCACCTGGCCGGGCAGTCGGGGGACGGTGCCGTGGAGGGTGGGGACATGGACCTCGCGCACGGACTCGGGCGGCTCGGCGTACACCTTCCACTCCTGCACGCCGAGGGCCAGGTTGGCGTGGCCGGTCAGCCGGGCCCGCACCGCGGTGGTGGTGACGGGCGCGAAGGCGGTCCGGTTGTAGCGGTCCTCGTCGGTGCCGTAGCCGCTGGGCGAGGCGACCTCGCGCCAGGTGTCGCCGTCCCGGTACTCGATGACCCAGGAGGCGGGGACTCCCACCCCGTCGTCCGCGCCCGGTTGTGCGTCGCGGAAGAAGTACATGTCGGAGCCGTTCACACGGACCGGAGCGTCCCAGGTGTACTGGACCCACTGGGTGTCCTTCTGCGGCCAGCTGCCCCAGCGCGGGGCGTCGGACGAGGAGGCCGGTTCCCGGCCGTCGTTGATGGCTGCCACCGACTCCCAGCCCGAGGTGTAGGACGCGGACGGCGTCGCGGACTGCGCCACGTTCACCTGCCCGCCGGCCAATCCCGTCGCCTTGACCACGACTTTCTTCGAGGACTGCAACGCGCCGTCGGTGGCGGTGAGTTCGAGGGTGTAGACGCCCGGCTTGGTGAAGCGGGCGACGGTCGTCGGGCGTTGCGGGTCCTCGAAGATGACCGCGCCGTCCGTGGGGCCGTCCGCCGCCCGCCAGGACGCGGAGAGCTTCCTCGCCGGGAGGCCGTCGTCCTCGACGACTCCCGTGAGCCGTGCCTGGCCGGGGCGGCTGTAGGCGGTGTCGCGCCAGGCTTCGACGTACGGGGGCTGGTTGCGGGCGGCCGGGAGTCGGACGCCGGTGGCGAACGCCTGGACCTCCTTCAGCCCGCTGCTGTGACCGTCGCGGTGACGCAGCAGCACCCGCAGTCTGCCGGTCGTCACCCCTTTGAAGCGCACCTGGTTGAGGTTGGCCCGGGGATGGGCCGGTGACTTGACCGGTCCGGCCACGTCCGTCCACTGCCCGCCGCCGTCCTGGTACTGCACGGTGTAGAGCGCGGGTTCGGCGTAGCCGCCGGGCCGTTTGTCGCTGTAGAAGTAGAGCCTGACGTCGTCGACCCTGCGCGGCCGTGCGAGGTCGATCTCGTACCAGTCCTCGGAGTCACCTGAACCGCGGGCCCCCCAGAACGGCTCGTTGATCGTGAAGCCGTCGACGGCGCCTGCCGCTCCGTGCCCCTGCTCCTCGTGGGAGGCGCGGACGGTGGCTCCGGCGGCGAGGTTCTCCTTGGCTGCGCCGGTCAGGTCCCGGCCCGCCTTGGCGAAGACGTCCGTCACCCGGTCCTTCGGGCCGTACCGGACGTCCTGCGGTGCGGCAACGGCCGTGCGCAGACCGGTGGTTCGGGCCTTGGCTCCTCCCCCGTCGGGGAAGGTGACCTTGCGGGTGACGGGGTCGTAGACGAGGTGGGTGAGACGGTCGGCGGTGAGGGCGAGCTTCCCGTCGAGGTAGAGGGAGTAGCCCTCGGGGACCTGCTTGCCGTACGGCCGCTTCCCGTCGCCCGGCTCGTCCCACAGGACGGCCACGTCGGTGCCCCGGTAGTTGATGTCGGTGACGGCGAAGTGGTCCCAGTCGACGTCGATCGGCGAGAGCTCGACCTTGCGGTCCGTGCGCGGGCGGAAGCCCATGGCGTCCTCGATCACGGTCCAGTTGGTGGTGCCGAGGATGGTGTGGTGGATCCAGGAGCGGTAGCCGATCTTCTGCGGGTCGGCGCTGCCGTCGGCCCAGAACTCGTTCTGGTCGGGCCACCGGTTGTCGCCGTCGACGTACTGGGCCCAGGCGTTCCAGGACAGCAGCTTCTTGTACCAGGTGCTGTCGATGTACCGGTTGGGGTACTTGCGCAGCACGGAGGAGAGGAAGCGGAAGGTGACGGTGGAGTTGATGACGGAGAAGTTGTTGCTCCCCGGGTGGCCCTGCTCCGCGGCCTCCGCCTTGTCGGCCTGGTCAGCGGTGAAGAACGGGAAGACGGGGTACTGCCCGGCGTCGGCCCACAGCCGCAGGGCCTCCAGGTACTGGGGGTCCTCGTCCGCCGTGGGCATCAGGCCCACGCTGTACGGGTAGTAGTTGTTGATCTCCTTCCAGGGCACCAGGGTGTCGGTGGCCACGTGCCGGTGTTTGAGCAGCTTGTCCTTCGGATCCCACAGGTACTTCAGCACCGCGTCCTTCACCCGGCCGGCGATCCCCCGCAGCTCGTCCGCCTTCGCCCGCTCGCCGAGCAGGTCGTAGGCGTTCGCCGCGGCCGTGGCGTTGCTGTACACGTACGCCGACTCGGTGCGGTCCAGGTTGCCCGGCTTCCAGTGGAACGACACCGCGTCGGCGTCGTTGCCGGTCATGGCGCCCCAGTCGTACTCGATGAGTCCGTTGCCGTCGTGGTCGTAGCTCGCCAGCTGGCCGCGGACGTCCTGCTCCGCGTACCGCGCGAGGTTCTTCACGATGCCGTCCGGTCCGCCGTGCACCTGGTAGGAGCGCCAGGCCGCCTCGGAGATGTACTGGGTGTAGCTGTTGGACCAGTTCTCCGGGTCGCCCGGGTTGTCGGTGTACTTGCCGTTCTTCGACACCTCGCCGGCCGACACCCAGGGCCCGTACCCGTAGCTCGGGTCGCGCAGGTATTTGAGGTCGTCGACGAACATGCCGACGGTCAGGGCGATGGCGTTGTTGTAGCCGAGCACGCCCTCCATGGAGGTGGGGAACTGGTAGTCGTTGCCCGGGATGTCGGCGTCCAGGTAGTTGTAACGCAGCAGCCACCAGCGGTAGTAGAGCGTCTTGTCGATGTTGTCGTCGGGCGAGTCGAGGTAGGGCAGGTTCTCGGCCCACCAGCGGTTGTACTTCTGCACATGAGCGCGGAAGGCGGCCGTGGGCGCCGCCCTGCGCACCGCGTCGTACGCCGACCGGGAGGCGGCGATCTCCTCGGTGACGAAGCCGAGTTGGACCTTGGCAGTGGCGGTGGCGCCCGCGCGGAGGCTGAGGGTGCGCGTCAGGCTCTCGCCGTCGGGAGCGGGGGCCATGCCGTCGCCGCTGAAACGGGGGAAGACCGTGGTGAGGTTGTTCTTCGCGGGCGCCGCGCCGACGAGTTCACGGCCTTCGGCGCTCGTGGCGTACGGCGACGAGGCGCGCAGCGTGACCTCCCGGCGCGCGGAGCCGGTGTTGGTGAGCGCCAGGTTCGTCACGGCCACGTCGGCGTCGGTGATGAACTTGGTCTGTGTCACCTTCAGCCCGGTGGCCTCGTGAGTGAACTCGCTGCGCCAGTAACTGGGCGTCTGGATACGGGCGTCGACGTTCTCGTGGAGGGTGAGATCCTCGCCGTCCACGGTCAGGTCGACGGTGTAGGCGGACCGGTCGTCGATGCTCTCCCAGTACGCGACCTTGCCGCCGAACCCGAGGAGGGCGGGGTCGTGTTCCTTCATGAACACCGCCCGGCCCCGCGTGAACAGCCAGTCGCCCGACGGGTCCTCGCCCTTGCGGGCCAGCATCCGGTCCATCCAGAAGTCGGTGCCGTTCCCGGTTCTTCGGTCGGCCTCGTACTGGGCGCGCAGGGTGCCGTGGGTGCTGAAGCCGGCGGGCAGTTCCGGCACGGGATGCGCGGACCCGGAGTAGACCGGGTAGCCGATCGCCGAGTTGTCCGCCGCGCCGGCCGGCGAGCCGGCCGCGAGCGAGGCCAGCAGCCCCAGGGCCAGCGCGCCGGCGAGGGCTCTGCGGCGGTGCCGTCTTCTTCCCGGTCCGTGCACGGGCTACCTCCCGGGGGGCGCGGTCGGCGGTTGGGTCGTCGTCGGCAGCCACACGCGCATCGTCGAGGGCCCGCGGTTCGCCCAGGAGTGGTAGGGCACCAGCACGATGCCGGCGGGCTCGGCGGCGGGCTCGGCGACCTGGTCGAGCGGCTGGTACGGCCAGGGGTCCTCGGGCGGTTCTGCTGCTACGGCGGCGAGTTCGCCGGGGGCCACGACGGTGCCGTCGGGCCCGTCCTGCGGCTCGGCGGACGGATCCACCCGTACGGCGTCGACCTCGTGGCCGTCCGGCAGGTCCACGGACTCGGCGCAGTACACCAGCGGGCCGCGCTGGACGGCGAGGGCGCCGCGCACGGCGTCGATGCGCGGGTCGGGCCCGATCCAGCGCGGGGCCATGGGCAGTTCGAGCCGGATCTCCTCGCCGGGCCGGAAGAGCCGGGTGACGGTGGCCGTGCCCGGGGCGACGGCACGGCGTACGCCGTCGGGGTCGACCAGCCGGGCGGCGGCGCCCGCGGTCCACGCCGGGACGCGCAGCGACAGGGTCCACGGGCGGTCCGGGGACCGGTCGACCCGCACGGTCACGCTCCCGCCCGACGGATAGTCGGTGCGCACGCTCAGCGCGACGCCGTGGCCGCCCGCGAGGGAGGTGGTGATCTCCGCGTCGGCGTACTGGTGGAGTTGGATGCCGTGATCGTCCGCCGTCGCGAGGTAGGCGGGGAGCAGGGCCAGCGTTCGTGCCACGTTGGTGGGGCAGCACGACACCGCGAACCAGGGGGCGCGCAGGCTCGACTCGGCGCGCGGGCTGTCGGCGTCCGCGGACGGTACGGTGCCGCGGCGGCGCCGGTGCAGGGTGTTGGCGTAGAAGAAGGCCCGGCCGTCCTCGGACGGCGAGGTCGCCACGACGTTGAACAGGGTCCGCTCGGCCAGGTCCGCGAAGCGTGGCTCGCCGGTGGCGAGGAGCAGTCGCCAGCTGAGCATCACGGAGGCGACGGCGGCGCAGGTCTCCGAGTAGGCGCGGTCCGGCGGGAGGACGAAGTCGTCGCCGAAGGACTCGTCCCGGTGGTGCGAGCCCATGCCGCCGGTCAGGTAGGTGCGCCGGGCGACGGCGGCCTCCCACTGCCGTACGACGGCGGCGAGCAGGTCCTCGTCGCCGGTCTCCACGGCCACGTCGACGGCGCCGGCCGCGAGGTAGAGGGCGCGGACGGCGTGGCCGCGCAGCACCGTGGCCTGCCGGACGGGCAGGTCGTCCTGGTAGTAGGCGCGGCCGAACTCGGGGTCGGCGAGGGTGCCGTGGCCGCGGCGCTCCACGAACAGCGCGGCCTGGTCGAGGTAACGCTCCTCTCCCGTCGCCCGGGCCAGTTCGACCAGGGCCGTCTCGATCTCCGGGTGCCCACAGACCCGTTCGATGCCGCCCCGGCCGAAGGCGGTGCAGACATGGTCGGCGGCGCGCCGGGCGATCTTCGCCAGCTCGCCTTCGCCTTCGGTGCGGATCTGGGCCACGCCCGCCTGGATCAGGTGCCCGTAGCAGTACAGCTCGTGGCCCCATTCGAGGTCGCTGTAGCGGGGCTGCTGACCGGGGCGGCCGAAGGCGGTGCTCAGATAGCCGTCCGGTTCCTGCGCGGCGGCGATGGACTGCGTGAGCATCGGGTCGAGGTCGTATCCGGGCTGCCAGACCATGGCTTCGAGGAGCTTGTAGACGTCGGAGTCGGCGAACTCCCGGCCCCGTCGGTCCCGTTGGATCCTGCCCTCGACGGCGGCCCGGAAGTTGCCGATCCAGCCGACGCGTTCCATCCAGTCACGGCAGTGGTCGAGTGTGGCGGTGGCGTTGGTCTCCCGGCGCCGGGCCCAGAAGCCTCCGGTGATCCTGACCTCGTCCAGGCCCAGCGGGCGCAACCGCCCTGCGGTCGGTGCCACGGGCAGCATCGTCGACAACTCTCTGTTCTCGCTCACCCATTGATGCCTTTCATCCGGTTGGTCAGCCCTTGAGCGCGCCCGACATGAAGCCCCGCACGTAGTGCCGTTGCAGCAGCAGGAAGAGCAGGAGACAGGGCACGGCGAGGACCACCACGCCGGCCTCGGTGGCGCCGTAGTCGACGGCGCCCATGCTCTGCTGCCGCAGGTTGGCGACGGCCAGCGGCAGGGGCGCCTTCTCGCTGTCCGAGATGAGGATCAGCGGCGCGATGAAGTCGTTCCAGGCGGCGAGGAAGGCGAAGAGGCCCACGGTGATCAGTCCCGGCCGCACCGCGGGAAGGAGCACCCGGCGCAGCGCGCCGGCCGTGCCGCACCCGTCGACGAGCGCCGACTCCTCCAGTTCGCGCGGGACCGCCTCGAAGGCGATCCGCATCATGAAGGTGGCGAACGGCAGTTGGAACATGGCCAGCACCAGGCTCAGCCCGAGCAGCGAGTTCTGCAGATGGAGCCTGCCGAGCAGCACGTAGAGCGGGATGAGGAGGGTGGCGTACGGGACCATGAGGATGGCCAGGGTCAGCAGGAACAGCAGGTTCTTGCCGGGGAAGTCGAAGCGGGCGAAGGCATAGCCGCCGAGCAGGGAGACCCCGAGGGTCAGGGCGACGGTGAGCGCGGCGACGACGGTGCTGTTGCCGAGGTAGCGCCACAGGCCGGCGTCGTAGTCGAGCAGCGTGCGGTAGTTGCCCAGACCGTAGCCGGACTCCTGGGCCGTGCCGGGCTGGGCGCTGACCGAGGCCCAGGCGTTCCACAGCAGCGGGAAGAGGAAGATGACGGCCAGTCCGCCGGCGACGACGTAGTGGGGCGTCCGGCCGAGGGCTCGGGTGAGCACCGGTGTCTCCTTTCGCGAGCGGGTCATGACTCGTCGGCGCGGCGCAGCCCGCGGAACTGCAGGACGTTCAGCAGGAGCAGCGCGGCCAGCACGACGATCGACAGGGCCGCGGCGGTGCCGAGGTTGAGCCGCTGGAACGCCTCGCGGTAGATCAACTGCACGACGGTGACGGTGCTGTTGTCGGGTCCGCCCTTGGTGAGGACGAAGAACTGGTCGAAGGCGAGCAGTGATCCGCTCACGCAGAGGAGCAGGGACAGGGCGAGGGAGGGGCGCAGCAGCGGGAGGGTGATGGAGCGGAAGATCTGGCCGCGGCTCGCGCCGTCCATCCGGGCCGCCTCGTACACCTCGTGCGGGATGCGCTGGAGGCCGACGAGCAGGATCAGCATGTAGAAACCGGCGAACTTCCACACGACGAGGAACACCGTCGACAGCAGCGCGGAGGTCGGCGTGCCGAGGAAGGACACCGGGTCGTCGACGAGGCCGAGTTTCTCCAGCGTGCGGCTGAGCGGGCCGGTGGTGGGGCTGTACAGGCCCCAGAAGAGCAGGGACGCGGAGGCGAGTCCGAGGGCGCCGGGCAGGAAGTAGACCGTGCGGAAGAAGCCCGCGCCGGGTCGGGACTCCTGCACGAGCAGGGCGAGGAGGAGAGCCAGGCCCAGCAGAATGACCGTGACGATCACGGTGTAGAGGAGCGTGAAGCGGACGGCGGGCCAGAACAGGGGGCTGTCGCCGATGTCGGTGTAGTTCTCGGGGGCGTTGGCGCCCTGGTCGCTGGCGAGCAGCGGCCAGTCGCTGAGCGACATCTGCCCGACGAGGAGGAGGGGCAGCAGGAAGAAGACGGCGACGAACACGGCGGTGGGGGCGGCGTACCCGAGGCCCTGGATCTTGCGGGAGCGCCACCGGGGCGCGGCTGTTCGGGGTCGGCGGGCCGGGCGTGCCGCCGGGGCCTGGTGCTCGGCGGTCGCCCGGTCGGGCGCCTTGACCTGCATGGCTCTCCTCTGCCGGGTGACGTGGGAGGGGTCGTGCCGGGGTCCGGTGCGTCCGGCGCCGTGCCGTTTCAGTCGGCGAGGGAGGCGGTGACGGCCTTGTTGTCCTTCTCGACGGACGTGCCGTCGCCGAAGACGGCGTCGCGCATCAGGGACAGCCAGGGCCCGTTGGGGTCGTTGAAGGTCTGGCCGAACTTCAACGCGTACGGGGTGCGGCCGTCCGCCACGAGCTGGTTGATCGCGACCAGGCGGGGGTCCGCGGCGGAGTACTTGTTGGACGCGAGGTCGGTGCGCGCCACCACGTCCTTGTGCGCGGCGACCACGTTCACCTGCGCGTCGTCGCCCAGGGACCAGGCGAGGAAGTTCCAGGCCTGGTCGGCCTTCTTGCTGGTGGCGGAGATGCCGATGGCGTCGCCGCCGACGAAGGTGGACTTGCCGCCGTCGGGGCCGGGGATGGGCGCGACGCCGAGGTCCAGGTTCTTGGGCATCAGGCCCAAGGTCGTCGACGGCATGGGCATGACGCCGACCTTCCCCTTCGGGAAGACGCCGGTCCAGGTGGTGCCGGTCTCGTCCTTCGCGCCGGGGGCCACGATGCCGTCCTTCACCCATCCCCGGTAGGTGTCGTAGACCTTCTTGGCGGTGGCGGAGTCGAGCTCGGCCTCGGTGCCCTTCTCGTTCAGCACCTCCGCTCCCCCGGCCCAGATGGACGGCCACCAGGTGAAGACACCGCAGCCACCGCAGTTGCCGCCGAAGAAGGTGCCGTCCACGCCGCCGCCCAGCGCGTCCACGGCCCGGGCCTGCCGGTCCCACTCGGCGAGGGTGGTGGGCGGCTTGGCGGGGTCGAGTTTCGCCCGTCGGTAGAGGTCCTTGTTGTAGAAGAGCACCGACAGGTCGAGGGTGTGCGGGACGACGTACTTCTTGCCCTCGTACGTGCCGGCCTTGATGTGCGACTGGGCCAGCTTGTCGGCGAACGGCAGCGCGTCGATGCGCGCGGTGAGGTCGGCGAAGAGCCTGCTGGTGGTGTAGTTCGGCACGAACACCACGTCGGAGGCGAAGAGGTCGGGGAGGTCGTGGGAGCCGGCCGCGGCGCCGACCTTGGCCTGGTAGTCGTCGGTCGGGATGACGGTCAGTTCGATCTTGTTCTTGTGGTGCGCGTTGTAGGCCTTCACCAGTGCTTCGCTCTGCGGCCGGGTCGCGGCGCGGGTCCACATCGTCAGGGTGGCGCCGTCGTCGACGCCCGTGGCGTCCGCCGGCTTGCCCCCTCCCCCGCTGTCCGAGCCGCCGTCCCCCGACCCGCAGGCCGTGACCAGGCTCGCGGCGGCGAGGAGCGCGACGACGCCGGTGGCGAGCCGGCGGATGGGTCTACGTGGTCCGGTCGTGCTCCTCATGGCGATCCCCCTGAGTGTGGGCTCTGCGACGAAAAGGAACCGAAAAGGCTTTCTGAAAGCTAGAACTCGGCTCACTGCCCGTCAATCCCCTTGCACTGAGCGGCTGCAGAAGTTGCTGCACGGGCTCCACCGAAACCTGTGAAAACTCCCTGGACGCACCCCGGCCGAAACTTCTCGCGTACGGTTTACGACGCACGCGACGCGAGACAGGAGAACATCCATGACACCGGCCGTCGGCCCCTCTCGTTCGCATCCCGCCACACTCAGCGACGTCGCCCGGCTCGCCGGCGTGTCGATCGCCACCGCCTCCAAGGCCCTCAACGGCCGCAGCCAGGTGCGCGCCGAGACCCGGCAGCGGGTGATCGAGGCCGCCGAACGGCTGGCCTTCCGGCCGAACCAGCTGGCCCGCGGGCTGCTCGTCGGGCGGTCGGGCACCGTCGGCCTGCTCACCAGCGACCTGGAGGGCCGGTTCAGCATCCCGATCCTGATGGGCGCCGAGGACGCCTTCGGGGCCGGCGAGGTCGCGGTCTTCCTGTGCGACGCGCGCGGCGACGCGATCCGGGAGCAGCACCATGTGCGTGCGCTGCTCGGGCGCCGCGTGGACGGGCTCATCGTGGTCGGCAGCCGGACCGACCCGCGCCCGTCCCTGGGCCGTGAGCTGCCCGTCCCCGTGGTCTACGCGTACGCGCCGTCGGAGGATCCGGCGGATCTGTCCATCGTCCCCGACAGCGTCGACGCCGGCCGGATCGCGGTGGAGCACCTGTTGACCTGCGGCCGTACCCGGATCGCGCACATCACCGGCGACCCGGGGTACCTCGCGGCGCAGGAGCGGGCCGAGGGCGCCCGGGCCGCGCTCGCCGACGCGGGTCTGGCGCTGGTCGGCGAGCCGCGCTTCGGGGCCTGGTCGGAGGGCTGGGGGCGGGCGGCGACCGCGCTGCTGCTCGACCGGCATCCCGACGTCGACGCCGTGCTGTGCGGCAGCGACCAGATCGCCCGGGGCGTCATGGACGTCCTGCGCGAGCGCGGTCACCGCGTGCCGGAGGACGTGGCGGTCATGGGCTTCGACAACTGGCAGGTTCTGACCTCCTCCTCGCGCCCGCCGCTGACCAGCGTCGACATGAACCTGGAGCAGGTCGGCCGGGCGGCGGCCCACGCGTTGTTCACCGCGATCGGCGGAGGCCGGCGCTCAGGAGTGGAGACCGTGCGCTGCCGTGTGATCATCCGAGGCTCGACGGCACCGCTGTCCTGAGCCACGTCGTCCAGAGCGGCGCCGTCCCGACCCGCGGCGTCCTGACCACCACTCGTCCCGAGCCACGCCGTCCCGGACCACGCCATCCCGAGCCGTGTCGCCCCCGGGCCGCGTGGCCCCGGGGGCGGCGTGGCCCCGATCCGCACCACCCCGGGCTGTTATCCCGGACCACGCCGCCCCTGGCCGTGGCGCCCCGAGCGCCGAAAGTCCCAGGCCGTGCCGTCCCAGGCAGTGGTGTCCCGGGCCGCGTGGCCCCGGGGCCGCGTGACCCCGATCCGCACCACCCCGGGCTGCTGTCCCGGACCACGCCGCCCCTGGCCGTGGCGCCCCGAGCGCCGAAAGTCCCAGGCCGGGTCACGAGCCGCACAACCCCGGGCCGCGTGGCCCCGATCCGCACCACCCCGGGCTGTCATCCTGGGCCACGCCGTCCCTGGCTGTGGTGCCCCGAGCGCCGAAGGTTCCGGGCCGCGTCGTCACGGGCCGTGTCGTCCCGGGGCGTGTCGCGCTGTACGGCGTGGGCGGGGGGGGCGCGGGGGTTGACGCCATCTCTTGACACCTCATCAGCTCGCTCCTACGTTGCGAAAACCTTTTAGGTGAGTTTCCTTGCGCGCATGTCAGGCACATGACATGGCTCGCTGCTCGCTGCCCACCACCCGCCGCCCACTGCCCTCAACCGGAGAGGGAGCACCTCATGAAGCGCCTCCTCGTCGCCCTCGTGCTCATCCTCTGTTCCGTCTGTTCCGTGAACCCGGCCGCCGCCGCGCAGACCATCGGGTTCCCTACGTTCAACGGTCCCGCGATCCCGGCCCCGCCCGTCGCCTACACCCCGGGCGACATGATGCGGAGCATCTACGACGCGGAAAGTTCGGGAACCGATTTCTGGATGGACCGTCTGCTGGCCCGCTCCGGCAACGACCCCGCCGGGCCCTGGCTGATGAGCCGTGGGCGCGCGCTGTTCATGAAGACCCACGACCCCTCGGTCCTCGGCTTCGGGGGTCATGTCGCCTACTGGGAGAGCATCAACGACAACAACGCCTACACCGTCGCGATCAGCCCGGGCACGTTCACCGAACAGGTCTCCCAGCGCTGGCAGGCGCCCAGTTACTGGAAGAGCGTGCACACAGCCGGCTCGGTCGCGGTCACGCAGACCAAGTTCATCACCGACAACAACGTGGCCGTGACCAACCTGTCGATCAAGAACAACGGCAGCGCCTCCACCACCCTGCAGCTGCGGGCGACCTCGCCGTACGCCGCCTCGGGTTCCGGCAGTGAGCTGACCGGCCAGGTCAACGCCTACAACAACCTCACGACCATCCGCCCCCGGCTCACCGGCGACGGCTTCAGTGCCGCCAACGGCGGACTCAACCGCTCGGTGACGATCGCGGCCGGCGCCACGGTCACCGCCAAGGTGGTGATGGGCTTCGTCACCGACGAGATCCCCGAGTCGCTCACCGAGTACAACGCCTACGCCGGCTACTCCAACGCCACCGCCTTCGCCACCCATGTCAGGGCGTACAACCTGTGGTGGGCGCAGAACGTGCCGTACATCGACGTCCCCGAAGGCGCGATCAAGAAGAACATCTACTACCGCTGGTGGCTGATGCGCTTCAACAACCTCGACGCCGACATCCCCGGGCAGACCTTCCAGTTCCCGACGTCGACCGAGGGCGTCCTCGGCTACAACAACGCGATCGCGCTCACCCAGCCGATGCACATCGACGACCTCAAGTACCTGCGCAACCCGGCCTATGCCTACGGCGACTGGCTGAGCGTCGGCCAGGTGTCCAAGGGCGGCCGGTTCCTCGACAACCCCGGCGACCCGGAGAACTGGTCGAACAGCTACACCCAGTACATCGCCGAGGCCGCCTGGCGCAGCTACCAGATCCACGGCGGGCAGCCCGCGATCGCCGGCAACCTCGCGCACTATGCGGAAGGTGACGTCAAGGGCCAGCTCGCCTACTACGACCACGACAACAACAAGCTCATCGAGTACGACTGGGGCGCTCTGACGGGCAACGACGCCGACGCGGTCTCCTTCCACTGGAAGCCCGGCAACATGGACCGCGCGGAGTCCGCCTACCAGTACAGCGGCGCACTCGCCGCGGCCCAGGCCTACGAGGCGACCGGCAACACGGCCAAGGCGACCGAGATGCGCACGCTCGCGACGCAGATCAAGGACGCCATCGTCAACGTGCTGTGGAACCCCAACCGGCAGCTGTTCGAGCACCGACTGAAGTCGACCAACGAGTGGGTGCCCTGGAAGGAGATCAACAACTACTACCCGTTCTCGGTCGGGGCCGTCCCCAACACCGCGACGTACAAGCAGGCGCTGCGGCTGTACGACGACCCGGCACAGTACCCCGTCTTCCCCTTCTACACGGCCAACCAGGTCGACAAGAAGGCGGCGGCCGACGCCGGGAACCCGGGCTCCAACAACTTCTCCACCATCAACTCCACCGTCCAGTTCCGGCTCTACTCGTCGGTGTTGCGCAACTACCCCAACTCCTGGATGAACGCGACCGACTACAAGAAGCTGCTCTACTGGAACACCTGGGCGCAGTACATCGGCGGCAACACCCAGTGGCCGGACGCCAACGAGTTCTGGGCCGACTGGAACGGCAGCGGCATCGACTACCGCTCCTGGATCCACCACAACATCCTGGGCAGCAGCAACTGGACGGTGGTCGAGGACGTCGCCGGGCTGCGGCCCCGCAACGACGCGAAGGTCGAGCTCTCCCCGATCAACATCGGCTGGGACCACTTCACCGTCAACAACCTGCGTTACCGCAACGCCGACCTGAGCATCGTCTGGGACGACCCGGCCGACGGAGTGGTGCGCTACCCCGGTGTCCCCGAGGGCTACTCGATCTACGTCAACGGCAACCGGGCCGCGACCGTCAGCTCGCTGGTGCCGTTCACCTGGGACCCGGCGACCGGGGACGTGACCACGAGCGGCACGGTCACCTACCACACGGCCGTCGCCGGCCTGCAGGCCCCCAACCAGGTCGTGCAGAACAGCCCGCGGATGGTCGACATGCTCGCCAAGGCCGGCGTGGACCTGACCGGCGCCCCCACCAACCTGGCCACCGGGGCGACGGCGACGGCGTCGTACACCGGATCCGGCAGCAGCACCGCCGGCGCGGTCGACGGATACCCCACCAACGAGCCGTTCTGGGGTGCGGGCGGATCCGCCAACAGCCAGGACTGGTACGAGCTGAACTTCGGCGCCGCCCGCACGCTGAACGAGGTGCGCCTGTACTTCAAGGACAGCCGTCCGGCGAGTGCGACCTACCGGGCGCCCTCCGCGTACGCCATCCAGTACTACGACGGCAGTTCCTGGGTGAACGTCCCCGGCCAGACGAAGAGTCCCGCCGTACCGCGCGCCAACTACAACCTGGTGCAGTTCCCCGCGATCAACGCCCAGCGGGTGCGGGTTCTGGCCACGAACGCCTCCGGCGCGAAGACGGGCCTCACCGAGGTCAAGGTGTTCAACCGGGGCGGGGTCCAGCCACCGCAGCCACCGGCCAACCTGGCGACCTCGGCGACGGCTTCGGCGTCGTACACCTCCTCCTGGGAGAGCGTCGCCGCGGTGAACGACGGGATCGACCCGCCGTCGTCCAACGACACGGTGAACCCGCGCTGGGGGACCTGGCCGGAGACCGGACAGCAGTGGGCCGAGCTGACCTGGCCCGCCGCGCAGACCCTGAACAAGGCCGAGGTGTACTTCTTCGACGACGATCAGGGCATCGACATGCCGGCTTCCTGGAAGCTGCAGTACTGGAACGGCAGCGCCTACGTCGACGTGCCCGGCGCGAGCGGCTATCCGCTGGTGAAGAACCAGTACAACGCCGTCACCTTCACCGCCACGAGCACCACCCGGCTGCGGGTGCTGCTCACCGGCAACGGCACCAACTCCGTCGGCCTCCTCGAAGCAAAGGTGTACGGACCGTGACCCGTTCCAGATGCCTGTCCGCACTCATCGCCCTGCTCACCGTGGCGGTCGCCTTCCTCGTGGCGCCGCCCGCGTCCGCCGCCGTCGCGTTCACCTCGACCGGCGTGAACCAGAACGGCGGCAACTGCCTGGACCTGCCGGGCAGTTCGACCGCCAACGGCACCCAGTTGCGGGCGTTCGCCTGCAGTTCCGGCGCGAACCAGAGCTTCGGCTACACCCTGGTCTCCGGGACGAGTGACACCTACACGATCACCACGCAGTCCGGTCAGTGCGTCGATGTCTACGGCGCCTCGACGGCCGACGACGCGGCGATCATCCAGTGGCCCTGCCACGGCGAGGCCAACCAGCAGTGGCGGCTCGTGCCCGTGGCCGTCTCCGGCGCCGACAAGACCTTCAACCTGGTCTCGGTCGGCTCGGGCAAGTGCGTCGCGCCGAGCGGCGGGTCCTCGGCGTCCAACACCAACCTGGTGCAGCTGCCGTGTGCCGCCGCGAACGGCAGGGTGTGGCGGCTGCCCGCGTTCAGCGGCGGCGGCACCAGCCCGCACACGTTCACCAACCCGCTCTCCCAGCACGGCCCGGACCCGTGGCTCACGTACTACAACGGGTACTACTACCTGGCCACGACCACCTGGAACTCGACGGTCACCATGCGCAAGGCGAGCACCCTCGCCGGGCTCGCCACGGCCACCGACCAGGTGATCTTCAACCTCAGCCGGCCCAACGGCGCCGGCACGATGTGGGCGCCGGAGTTCCACCTGCTCGACGGTCCCAACGGGAAGCGCTGGTACTTCTACTACACGGCCGGGCGGGAGCCGTACGACCTGGGCACCCAGCGGATCCACGTGCTGGAGAGCGCCGGACTCGACCCGATGGGGCCCTACAGCTTCAAGGCCGACCTGCTCGACCCGACGCAGGACAACACCTGGGAGCTGGACCCGAGCATTCTGCAGCTCAACGGCCAGTTGTATCTGCTCGGCACCTTCTACAACGGCTCGCAGCCGATGTTCATCCGGCCGCTGTCCAACCCGTGGACCGCGAGCGGCACCCGCCGGGTGCTGTCGACGCCGACGTACAGCTGGGAGACGGTGGGCGGTGCGGTCAACGAGGGCGGCGAGGTGCTCCAGCGCAACGGCAAGACGTTCATCGTCTACTCGGCCAGTCACTGCTCCACGCCCGACTACAAGCTCGGCATGCTCACCTACAACGGCGGTGACCCGCTCAACTCCTCGTCGTGGGTGAAGTCGCCGAACCCGGTCTTCCAGCGCTCCAACGCCAACGGCGTCTACGGTCCCGGTCACAACGGGTTCTTCAAGTCGCCCGACGGGAC
The DNA here is from genome assembly GCF_044453465.1 of Streptomyces sp. NPDC051677. NCBI lineage: Bacteria > Bacillati > Actinomycetota > Actinomycetes > Kitasatosporales > Streptomycetaceae > Streptomyces > Streptomyces sp. NPDC051677. Next base: position 11,676 of record NZ_JBITCT010000035.1, on the reverse strand, counting down.
CGAGGACTGGATGGTCTACCACGCCAACAACTCCGCGGGCGGTGGCTGCGACATGAACCGTACGACCAGGGCGCAGAAGTTCACCTGGAACGCCGACGGCACGCCGAACTTCGGCACGCCGGTGGCCCTCGGCGTCCCGCTGACCGCACCCTCAGGGGAGTAGTCCGATGAGACGATCTCGGTTCCTGTCCCTCTGGCCGGCCGTGCTGGCTGTCCTGATCGGTTCGGTCATGGGCACCGTCGCGAGCGCGCCGCCCGTCCACGCCGCGACGGCGTTCACCTCCACCGCGGTCAACCAGAACGGCGGCAACTGCCTGGACGTTCCGGGCAGTTCCACCGCCGACGGCATCCAGCTCATCCAATGGGCCTGCCACGGCGAGGCCAACCAGACCTTCACCTTCACCCCGGTCAGCGGGACCACCGACCAGTACGGCATCGGCACGTCGGCCGGCGGAAAGTGCGTAGACGTCAACGGAGCGTCCGGCGCCGACAACGCCACGATCGTTCAGCGGACGTGCGGCACCGGAGCAAGCCAGAAGTTCCGGCTCGTTCCCGTGACGGTCAGCGGGACGAACAACGTGTTCAGCGTGCAGGCGGTGCACTCCGGCAAGTGCGTCGCCCCGTCGGGCGACTCCTCCGCAGGCAACACCGGCCTCGTCCAGGTGCCCTGCACCAACGCGGCGTCGCGGACGTGGCGGCTGCCCAACTTCGCCGGCGGCGGGGGCACCCCCACCACGCCCCCGACCAAGACCGTCCGGGTGTACTGGCTGAAGCCCTCCGACGTCCCGTTCGACCAGCGATACCCCGACGGCATCGCCGGCGTGATGCGGGAGGCGCAGCGCTACTACCAGCAGGAGCTCGGCAAGACCTTCAAGCTCAACAACCCCGTGGTCGAGGTCGTCAACGGTGACCAGCCGCGGAGCTGGTACGAGAACACGCCCAACGGCGGTGACCGTTACTGGTGGGCCGTCACGAACATGCAGAACGAACTCGCCCGGAAGTTCGGCCTGAACAACCCCGACAGCCGTTGGCTCAACGTGGGCGAGATCAGCGCCGAGGGCGAGGGCGCGGGCGGGGGCGCCAGCCCCGGCTGGGTCGTCCTCAGCGGACACGACGCCGACGGCGCCGCCGGCACCAGCGGGCAGTCGATGAACCGCTGGTACGGCGGAATGGTGCACGAACTCGGCCACGCCTTCGGCCTGCCGGACTCGTCCTCGACCGACGGCACCCCGATGTCCGCGTCCTTCTACGACTACCCGAACACCCACTTCAACCAGAGCCAGAAGAACCAGATACTCAACGGCCCCTACGGGAGCTTCCTGTTCTGACGGCGACCGCCCCGCGGGCGAACAGCCGGAGCCGGTCATCGGCGGGGCATCGACGCGATGCCCCGCCGATGCGCGGTGTCCTACCTCAGCTCGGCGAGGAACGGCGCCAGGGTGTGGGTGAGGGTGTTGTGCGCGGTGTCCGCGAACAGCGGGTCGAGGTGGTTCATCCCGTCGTCCGTGGCGTAAGTGCCGTAGGGGATACGGGAGTCGGCGACGACTTCGCGGGCGGCCGAGACGATGGTGCCCTGGGCGTAGCTCGTCTGGAAGGCGTACAGCGGGGTGTCGAGGGACTCGGTGTGCCGCAGCCGCAGACCGAGCGAGCGGGCCAGGTCGGTGTCCGCGTAGGGGTCGGCGACATCGAGGTCCACCGACAGCCGGGCCGGCCAGTACCACTCCCACACGGCCGGTTCCGGGCCGCCCGCGTAGGCCGTCGCGACCCGGCTGATCGGTGTGATGCCGGTGTCGATCCACCCGCGTACGTCACCGCTGTCGGCGAGGCGCCCCGAGTGCACGGTGATGGAGTTGGGCCAGCCGAATCCCGCGTCCGCCAAGATGCCCAGCAAAGCGGCGTTGGTCACCGGGTACGGCGGCCGCAGGGCGTCGGGCAGCCGGGGTTGCAGGACCGAGCGGCCGGCCGGGTCGAGGCGTGCGTACCAGCCCGCGAGCTGGTACCAGATCTGGGTGCTCTCCGCCCGGGAGCCCACTCCGACGCCGCTCAGGGTCAGGTCGAAGACGGCGCCGCCGTCGATGGCCGCCAGGCGCTGCCGTACCTCGTCGGGGGTGTTGTGGACGGGCTCCCCCGTCCCGTCGAACGCCCCGCGCACCCCGCCGTCGACCAGGACGAGGGCCGAGAGGTCCCGGTGTCCGGGGCGGCCGTCGAAGTCCCAGGCCGCGTAGGTCATCGCGGTGGTGGCGCCCCAGGAGTGGCCGCCGAGCACGACCCGGCGGCCGCCGCGGGCGGCGGCGCATACGACCGTGTCCAGGTCCGCCAGGGTGCGGGCCAGGCCCCAGCCCGCCGCGTAGCCGGAGGCGGCGGGGTCCTGCGAGCGGTAGTGGCCGTCCAGGTAGTAGCCGACGGGGTCCGCGGTGGTGAAGCCGGAGCGGTCGGCGAGGTTCTCCTCACGCCGGTCGAAGGCCCACACCTGAACCCCGGGCACGGCGGCGACGAGGTCCCGGGCCACCAGCCGGAAGTCGCCTGCGGCCCCGAACTGGCCCGGGACCATCACCAGCACCGTGTGCGCCGTGTCGGGACCGATCTTGAGCACATGGACCCGGTCCGTACCGGCCGGGCCTCCGCCCGCGCCCACGGCCAGCGGAACGTACGGCTCCGAACCGACGGCCCCCCGCCGTCCGGTCTGGGGAGCCGCTGCGGCCGAACCGGTCAGGGCGGCGGCGAGGGCCAGGCCGCCGACCGTCCCGCCCAGCAGTGCCCGGCGCGACAGGCCCCGGGTCATGAGGCGCACCCGCCCACGCGCCGGGTGCTCAGCGCCACGTCGTCCATGCGGACGTCGTAGGCGGAGGGGGTCGGGTTCGCCTGGTACAGCTGCCAGCCCAGCTTGAGCTTGTCGAAGGTCGGGAAGACGAAGTCGTCGGCCGTGCCGCCGTGATTCTTCGTGGAGACCGTCAGGTCGGACTGCTCGACGCCGTCCTGGTAGACGGTGACGCGGTTGTCGGTCGCGTCGAGATGGAACTCGACGCAGGCCCAGGCGCCGGCGGTGGCGGGCGCGGACGTCTTCCAGTTCGTCCAGTCACCGGTGGGGCCCAGATCGGAGCCGACGCCCCAGAAGTTGCCCCGGTCGGTGGGGGCGTACTGGCCGCCCAACGGGCGTACCAGCGTGGGGGCGTCGGAGCCGGAGGCCTCGGCGACGGTCCAGTGCGCCCAGTCGGGGGCCGTGGGGAACCGGTCCACGCGCAGCCGCAGCCGGGCCCAGAAGCTGTTGCCGGCGGGGGCGAGGTCGTTCAGGACGAGGAAGGCGCGGCCGTTGCCTTCGGTGTGGAGCCGCAGTTCGCGGCCGTGGCCGGTGGTGCTGGGTTCGATGGTCAGCGAACCGTTGGACGTGTCGGTCGTCCAGCCGCGGCCCGCCGTGACCGGGCCGAGCGGGAGGCGGTCGAAGCTCTCCCTGACGAAGGTGCCGGGTGTTCCGTACATGTGCTCCGGTCCCTGCGGGACGGAGGCGGCCGAGGCGGTGGGGGGTATCGCGAGCAGCGCGGCCGAGGTGGCCAACAGCGCGGCGGCGATCTTCCGCATGCGTGTCATGGACCCAGTCTGCAACATCCGCCACAACGGTCACGCAGCCTGGTCCCCCAACAGCCTTCCGGGCAGCGCCTGTTGGGGAACGGCTGGGTCGGCGACGGCCGGCTTGCGGATCAGCAGCAGCGCCGCGTCGTCGTGCAGTCGGCCGCCGACATGCGCCAGCAGGTCGTCGTGGATCGCGTCGAGGGTGCGCGCCGGTTCGTCGGACAGGTGGCGGGCCAGGCCCTCGACGAGCGGGTAGAACTCGCGGTCGCGGTCGCGGGCCTCGATGACCCCGTCCGTGTAGAGCAGCAGTTGGTCTCCGTCGGCGAAGGGCAGGACCTGGAGGCTGGGCCGCTGGTCGGTCAGGGCGCGCAGGCCGAGGGGCGGGGCCGGGTGGGTGGCCTCCACCGCGGTGACGCTGCCGGACGCGCCGATGAGCAGCGGGGGCGCGTGACCGCAGTTCACCAGTTCCAGTTGGCCGGGCCGCGGATGTCCGGCGACCACGGCGGTGACGAAGTCGTCGGCGCCGAGGTTGCGGGCGAGGCTGCGCTCGATGCGGTCGACGACGGCCAGGAGATCGGGTTCGTCGTAGGCGGCCTCGCGGAAGACGCCGAGCACGAGCGCTGCGGTGCCGACGGCGGGCAGCCCCTTGCCGCGCACATCGCCGACGATAAGCCGTACGCCGTACGGGGTGGGCACCAGCGCGTAGAGGTCGCCGCCGATCCGGGCCTCCGCGGCGGCGGCGCTGTAGCGGACGGCCACCTCGAACGGGCCGACGGTGGCCGGGACCGGCCTGAGCAGCGCGTGCTGGGCGGCCTCGGCGACGGACCGGACGGCCGCGAGGACCCGTTCCCGGCGGGTGCGCAGTGCGCCGGCCAGGGCGCTCGCCAGTGTGACGGCCACCAGGGCGGCCAGGACGGCTCCGACCTCATGGCCGGGAGCGCCGTCCCGGGTGCCGAGCGCCGCGCCGAGGGCCGCGGCGAGGAGGCCGACGCAGAGGACTCCGCGCGGCCCGTTGGTGGTGGCGGCCAGCGCCGGTCCGGCCGCCAGCAGGGGCAGCCAGATCATCCCCGCCCCGCCGAGGAGGTCGGCGAGCACGACGACGAAAACGATCAGGACGGGTAGTAGGGCGCCTGCCCCTCGGTATCCGAACAGCCGCGTCGGGAAGTGGTCGCCGCCATGGTTCCTGGCCTGACTCATGCCTCGTCCGCAGTCCTCACCTGTGCGCCGGGCCGACCTGCATGTCGGCCGCTCATGAAATGTCCGCTTATCCTATGAAACGTGGTCGGCCCGTCCACTCACAAGGAGCAGGTTTTCAGATAGTGAACGATCAGCCGGTGAGGGAAAGACCCCTGGTCACGCGGCTCGCGGTCGGGATCAGCCGGGCCCGGATCTCCTCGAGCCTGGGCAGTTGGTCGGCCCGCAGGGACACGCCGAGCGAGCCGAGGGTGTCGCCGCTGTAGACGGGCACGGCGACACAGACCGTGCCGAGGGAGTACTCCTCCAGGTCCGTGACGGCCGGGGCGACGGGTGAGGCGTCCAGTCGCCGCAGCAGTTCGGGGGCGCTGGTGATGGTCCTCGGCGTGAGGTCGGCGAGGGGGTGACGCGACAGGTAGTCCTTGCGGGCCTCGTCGTCCAGCTCGCGCAGCACGGACTTGCCGAGGGCGGTGGCGTGGCCCGCGTCCTCGAACCCGACCCACAGGTCGACGCGGGGCGTCCGGGGGCCGTCGACGATCTCGGCGACCCGGATCTCGCCCTCCTCGTAGAAGGTGAGGTAGGCGGCGGTCGTGAGCTCGTCACGGAGCGCGGCGAGGGTGGGGCGGACCCGGCTGAGCAGCGCCTGTCCCCGGCCCGTGGTGTGCAGGTTCTGCAGCCGGTCCCCCAGGATGAACCCGCCGTCGGGCAGTTTCCGCAGGTAGCCGTCGTGGACCAGGGTCCGCAGCAGGTGGTAGGCGGTGGCCAGGGGCAGCCCAGTCTCGCGTGCCAGCTGTTTCGCCGGCGCGCCATTGTCGTGCGCGCTCACCGCCTCCAGCAGGCGGAAGGCCCGCTGCACGGAGGTGATGAGCGTGGGGCCGTCCTGCACACCCATAGGACCAGCGTGCGCCAGGCACCCGGCACAGGCAAGACACGCCCGGCCGCAACGTGACCGGATCGCGCCCCACCGGCAGGCCGGTGAACAGCGGTTTCTCCGGGGCCCGCACGACGCCGGTGTCGCCGGGCCCCCGCCACCGCCCGCGCCGTCGCCCGCCAGTTGCATGTCATGTGTCCGACAAGCCCCACAACCGCAGCCCGAAGAGCCACAATCGGACCATGTCACCACACGATGATCTGACGAAGGCGATCGACGCGCTCTCCGACGCGGAGGCCGTCCGGGCGCTGGCGGTGCTGCTGGAGGATCGCGGGCTGCTGTCCTCGGCCGAGGACCTGCCCGCGACGGACGAGGAGTTACGGGGCGCGGTCGACGCGGCGGATGCGGCGGAGTACCTGCCGCCGGGGCAACCCCCGGTCGCCGAGGGCGACTTGGCGCGCGCCGCGCTGGTGTACGCGGCGCAGCAGGAGGAAGGCGGAGGGGTGGTCGGCGAAGCCGTCGCGTACGCGTCGTCGTCGATCGACCGCTTCGACCCCGTGGTCGTCCCGGTCGGTGTCCTGGTCGTCACCCTCCTGCAGACGGAGGTCGTCGTGAAGCGGGATCCGCGCGGCAGATGGAGCCTGACCGTGCACAAGCGGGCCCTGCGGGACGCGGCCATGGGCCGCCTGCTGACGGCACTGCTCTCCCACTTCACCAGCGGCAAGTAGCGCGGGGCCGGCCGTGACGGTTTCGGTGCGGGAGCCCTACGCCTGGCGGTGCGAGCAGTGCGAGCGGCCCAGCCGGGCTCCGGCCTGGCGCATCGTCGACGCCCGTGAGCGCGCCGACGTCCTGGAGAGCCCCGGCGATCCCGAGGGCTTCGGTCCCGGCCTGTCCTGGGTGGACTGCCCGGACTGCGGCGCCCGGGCGCACATCGAGGCGCCGGTGCTGGTCCTGCGCCCCGGGACGACGGCCCCGGCGCTGTACGCGACCTCCGTCACGGAGCTCCAGGGGGACGTGACGACGTCCGCGCTGCCCGTGCTGGAGCAGGCCGCGAGCGCCGGGGCCTTCCGCGGCGACCCCGTCGCCGGACAGGTGATCCCGCTGCCGCGCAGGCAGCTGCCGTTCGTGCTGGCCCGCGACCTCGACCGGGACCTCGCCGATCCCGAGCGGGCCGCCCGCGAACTGGCGTCGTATGGGACTCCGACGGTCGCCAATCACCGGGCCTTCCTCCTGTACCTGGCCGATGGGTTGAAAAAGGCACAGGTCGGCGAGCTGCTGCGCGCGGTCACGGGCAGTCTGCCGGACCAGCTCGCCGAGCTGGTCCGCACCCACCCGGAGCTCACCGAGGACACACGGGTGCGCGACGCCGGGCGCAAGGAGCTGAGCGCTGCCGCGGGCACCCCGCTGGAGCCGACGCTGCGCCTGCGCCAACGGCTCCTGGACGACCTGTGCGACAGCGAGCTGCCTCCGGGAGCGGTCCTGGAGCGCTACTTCGCGTCCCTGGGCGACTTCGCCGGCGATCTACGGGTCCGGCTGTACTCGATGTACGACGCGGTGCGTGCCTCCGACGCTCTGGAGGCGATCCCGCTCAACCGCGAGGCGCTGGCGCTCGCCGAACAGCTCGGCGAGGAGCCGGTGGAGACGGAACTCGCCGCCCGGCTCGGCGAACGCCTCGTACGCGCCGTGCACGCCGGCCTCGACGTCGAACTGTCGGAGGCGCTCCACGTGTTGGAGCACGCGTTGGAGCGGCTGCCCGAAGGCGGCCTGGAGTGGATCCAGGTGGCGAACAACCTCGCCACCGCCCAGCACCTCCGCGACGACGGCGACCGGCTGGAGTCCTGGGAGACCGCCTGCGATCTGCTCGCCCGCGCCACCGCCCTGGACCGCCGCGCACATCCCGAATACTGGGCGCGGATCCAGACCAACTACGGACTGCTGCTGGCCGAACGCCCGGGCGGTGACGCCGCCGACCTCACTGCGGGCATCGACCACATCAGGGCCGGGCTGGAGGAACGTTCCCCCGAGCGCGGTCGGGTGAACTGGTCGTACTCCCTGCTCAACCTGGGGCTGCTGCTGCACCGGCGCGCCGAGCCGGACGACGTCCGGGAGGCGGAGCGGTGCTACCGGGACGCCCTGCGCCACCTGCGCCCGGGGGACGACCCCGTGCTGTGGTCCCGGCTGCAGTGCAATCTGGCCGACGTGCTGCTGACCGGCGACGCTCCCGACCCGCACGGCGCCCGGGAGGCGGCCGGCGCCGCACTCGCCCTGGAGGCCTCGCACCCGGGTCTCGTCGACACCGCTCGCCTCCGCTGGCTGCTGGCCCGGGTCGCCGACCTCCTCGACGGGCCGGGCGGCGCCGAGAGCCTCCGGCTGTGCCGTGCGGCCCTGGCCGCCGCCCCGCCGCTCGTCTCCCCGTCCCTGCACCTGTCCATCGCCCGGCAGGTACTCGACGCGCTGGCCACGGCCCAGGACTGGACCGGCGCGGCGGACGTGGCGCAGGACATGCTGACCGCCGTCCACGCGCTCTACGACGCCCAGGTCACCGCCGCCGGCCGGCGGAGCGTGCTCTCCCAGGCGAAGCGCGTCGCCCGCTGGGCCGCGTACCTGCTGGCCCGCGCGGGGCGCCCGGAGCGCGCGGTCGAGGCGATCGAACGGGGGCTGGCCTGCGAACTGTCGGTGGTGGCCGGGCGCGGCGCGGTGGACCTGGCGGCGCTGGAGCAGGTGGACCCCGCCCTGGTCCGCCGCTACCGGCGGGCACGCGAGCGGTACGGGTCCCTGGTCGCGGAGCCGGCCGCGGCCCCGCCCGGCGGTCCGTCCACCGGGTTCGCGCCCGTGGCGGGCGCGCAGGCGGCGGCGGAACGGGCCGTGCGCACGGTGATCGAGGAGATCCGCGCGATCCCCGGCTTCGAGGGGTTCCTGCGCACCACCGAACTCGCGGACATCGTGGGCGCCGCCGACGGCACGCCGCTCGCCTACCTGGTGAACGCGCCCTGGGGCAGCTATGTCCTCGTCGTCCACGACGTGTACGCCGTACGCGCCGTCCCCGTACCCGAGGTGAGCAGCACCTCGATCGTCCACCTGCTGACCGTGGACACGGCCGACGCCGGCGTGGGACTGCTCGTGGTCCAGCAGTTCGGGACGCTCAAACGCCACCGGGTGCTCCCGGCGGCCCTGGACCGGCTGCGGGCCCTGGCCCCGCTCCTGCGGCCCGTCGCCCGGCTCCTGGCGGAGGATCTTCGGCACGAGGCCGTCGTCGTGCCGACCGGGCTGCTGGGGCACGTACCGCTGAACGCCGTACCGCTCGGCCCGGAGACCGACGAGGTGCTCGACGATCTCGGGACGGCGCTGCTCACCCCGTCGGCCGGCGTGTACGCCGCCTCTCGTGCCGCAGCCGCGCGGCCGGCGCCCCCGGCGCCCCGGCTGGTGGCCGTGACGGACCCCGACGGTTCGCTGCCCGGCGCTCGCAGCGAGCTCGCCGAGATCCGGACGCTGTTCGAACCACGGGGCGAGACGGTCTGCGCGCTGGGGTCCGACGCCACCGTGAACTGGCTGCTCGACCATCTCGCCGAGGCGACGCACCTCCACCTGGGCTGTCACGGCAGCGCGGACTTCCGCGCCCGGGGCGGCTCACTGGAGCTCGCCGACGGCCGCTTGGACATGGACACGCTGGTGCGGCGCCAACTCCCGCACTGCCGCGTCGCGGTGGCCGGAGCCTGCCAGTCGGGCCACTACGAGATCGTCGAGACCCCCGACGAGTTCGTCGGGCTCCCGGCCGGTTTCCTCCAGGCGGGAGCCGCCTGCGTCGTCACCAGTCTGTGGCAGGTGAGCGACGTGGCGACCGCCCTGCTGATGACACGCCTCTACGAACTGCTCGCCCCCACCGCCGCCTCACCGGGGGAACTCCCCGCCCCCGCACTGCGCCACTCCAGGACCTGGCTGCGCCGTCTCACCTGGGACGGCCTCGCCCGGTACACCGCCGCCCACCCCCATCTGGCGGCCCTGACCCGGCGGTTGGCCCCGCCCGCGACCGGCCGGGACGCGTGCCCCTTCGCCTCGCCGGTCCACTGGGCGGCCTTCACGGCGTGGGGGGTGTGAGCTCACCGTGCACGGCGCGAGCCCGGGCCCTCCCTCAGTCCCTCAAGGTCGGTCCGAACTCGTCGAGCGTGAAGTGGGAGAGCGGGCTGATCGGCGATTGCGGTGCGCTGACCTGCATGAACGTATAGCGTCCGCCGGTGAGCCCCGAGACGGTCACCGTGGCCGGGGAGCGCGCTTCGGTGCCCTCGACGCAGCTGGGCTCGCACACCCGCTCCCACTTCCACCCGGTGGCGGTCGCCGTCTCCTCTCCCCAGTTCGTCCAGGTCAGGTTGTCGAGCATGCCTGCGCCGTCGCCGCAGAACAGCAGCAGCTCGATGGGTTCGACGAGGGTCTTACCCGCACAGTCGGCGATGGCGCCGGGCTGTCTGGTCGGCTGCGTCTCGACGGGCGTCGGCGCCTCGGCGCTGGGCTCCGGCAGATCCGTCACCTCGTCCTGCGGCGGGACCGACGGCTCCGGGGACTCGCTGTCCGCACTCCAGGTCGGTTCCGGGGTTGGTTCCTGGAGTGTCGGGGCGTTCGGCGACGGTGTGACGCGGGTGAGGGGACCGCTGTCCCGGCCCGGGGCCAGGACGACGAGGGCCACGGCGATCACGGCGACGAGAGCGAACACCGCCAGGGCGGCGAGCCAGAACCGGGGCGAGGCCGGCGTGGGCGTGGGCGTCGGCGGCACGTCGATGGGGGTCGGCGGAACAGACGACGGAACAGACGACGGGTCGGGCTGCGGAACCAGGTCGGTCGGGTCCGCGGTGCGGGTGCCCGAGGTCGCGCCCGGCTCCGGGACGGGCGTCTTCGGCACGACCGGCTCCGGCACGAGCGTTTCCGGCACGCCCACCTCTGGTACGACCACCTCCCGGCGGGTGATCAACTCGTACACCGGCGAAGGCCAGGGACGCGTGGTGGGCGTGAGCGGGCCGATGGTCTCCAGCAGTTGGCGGGGGGTCGGCGGGGCGGCCGACTCCTCGGCCAGGCAGCGGGCGACGACCTGGCGCAGCCTGACCGGGAGCACACCCACGTCGGGATCGAGTTCGAGGGCGGGCTCGGGGGCGGGTTCCAGGGCGCGTTCGACGGACGGGCCGGTGTCCGGGGCCGGCGACGCGGTGGGGGCGGTGGCACCGCGTCTGCCGGTGTACGCCGTGGCCAGCAGCGTGCCCAGGGCGGCCATGTCCGTGGACGGCTCGTGCGGCCCGACCGGGTGGCCGCCCATACCGGTCAGTCGGACACCCTGCTTGGTGAGCAGCACGGTGGAGAGCCTGAGGTCGCCGTGTCCACGACCGGTCTGATGCAACCCGGCCAGGACACCGGCGAGTTGCGCGGCGATCCACAGCACCGACTCCTCCGGCAGCCCGCCGGTGGCGTCGACGGCCTCCGCCAGCGAGGGCCCGACATCCCGCACCGACCCAAATGTGCTGGTCACCTCCATGCCGGTGTCCTTGCGTGACGGCTGACCGTCACGCTGGAACCACGTCGGTAACCGGGGCCTCCCGGTGCCCACCGTGTCGGTCACCACTGTTCGCTTCATCCTGTCCCCCGAACCAGACGAACCAGAGAAAACCTTCCACCCACGAGTGTGGCCACGGGCACCCCACACGACAAGGGGCGCCCGCCCCGGTCGGCTACGTGAGGGAGCCGAGGTCGTGCGCGCAGGCGCCCACGGCATGGGCGATGACGCAGCGCGACGTCGAGCAGTCCGGCGGAGCCGGAGGCGTCGTCGTTGCGTCGATGTTGGAGGTGGGCGAGCCGGCGGCGACTGTCCACGGTGACGCGGCGATCGCGATCTCGCACGATGACCGCGATCCCCTGCGGCGCAGCCCTCAGGCTGTCGCGAACGCCCTGCGCAAGGTGTTGATCGCCTGCGTGATGGCGGCTTCGGCGGCGTACGTCGAGCGCAGGGCGTTGAGCATCACGAAGTCGTGGATGATGCCCTGGAAGCGCACCGCCGTGACGGGCAC
>NZ_JBITCT010000034.1:48468-129958 GCF_044453465.1 Streptomyces sp. NPDC051677 | reverse complement strand
GGACGGAGGAACTCCCACTCCTGATCAGACAGTTCATGGCGACGTATCACACGACCATGATCCACTACTCAAGATCAATTGAAGACACGGCCTAGCCCGCTACGCGGTCTCGATGACCCGTGGCGACGTGGACCGGGTGCTCGCCGTCTTCACCCCGGACGGCAGTTACAGCGCCTTCGGCGACACCTACCCGCTCGACGAGTTCCCGGCGCTGATCGCCGCCGCCCCCAAGGGACTGTTCCTCGTCGGCGCCCCCGTCATCGAACTGGCGGACGACGGCGACACGGCCACCGGCACGCAGCCGCTGTGCTTCGTGGAGCACGCCCGGCACGAGATGCGCATCGGCTACTACAACGACGCCTACGCCCGCACGGCCGACGGCTGGCGGCTGCGCACCCGCGCGATGACGTTCATCCGCCGCAGCGGCGACCACGACTCCGGGCGCCCGCACGCCTTCACCCGTTCATGAGGCTCTCCCCGTTCACCAGCGTCGCCGCGTTCCGCAGCGAGCTGTGCGACTGGCTGGACGACCACGACCTCTCCCCGGCCGGCGACCGCTGCGACCTGGACGCCCAGGTCGCCCAACTCGCCCGGGTCCGGCGGGCGTTGTGGGCGGCGGGCTGGATGCGGTACGGCTGGCCGCGCGAGGTCGGCGGGGTGGGCGGCAGCGGCCTGCTGCGCGCCGTGCTCGGCGAGGAGGTCGCCTCCCGTGACCTGACCGAGGCCGGGATCTGGTCGATGGCCGAGGTGCTGGTCCCCACCCTGATCGACTACGCGCCGCCCGCGCTGGCCGCCGAGATGGCGGCACGGCTGCTGGGCGGCGTGGAGCAGTGGTGCCAGGGCTTCTCGGAGCCGGGCTCGGGCAGCGACCTGGCCTCCCTGTCGACCCGGGCCGTACGCGACGAGGACGGCGCCGGCGACGGCTGGGTGGTGTCCGGGCAGAAGGTGTGGACGAGCCTCGCCCAGTACGCGGCCCGCTGCGTCCTGCTGGCCCGCACCGGCGGTCCCGGGCACGCCGGCATCAGCGCGTTCTTCGTCGACATGGACTCCCCCGGCATCACGGTCCGCCCGCTGCGCACGATGCACGGCGTCGACGAGTTCGCCGAGGTCTTCTTCGACGACGTGCGCGTCCCGGCGTCCCGCCTGCTCGGTCAGCCGGGCGACGGCTGGCGGCTTGCGATGGACCTGCTGCCGTACGAGCGCTCCACCTGCTTCTGGCACCGCACCGCCCACCTCTACAGCCGCCTCGATCGGCTCCTCGCCGACGGCTGCGAGTCCGACGCGGACGCGCTGGGCGCCGCCTGGCTCGACCTGCACACGGTGCGCTGCCGCTCCGCCGCCACCCAGGCGCGCCTCGCCGCGGGCGGACGGCTCGGCCCGGAGACCTCCGTCGACAAGATCCTGCTGGCCGGCGCGGAGCAGCGGCTCTTCGACACGGCCCGCGACCTGCTGCCAGGCGCGGTGGAGCTGGCCGAGGGCCCGTGGCGCACCGAGTACCTCTACTCGCGGGCCGCGACCATCTACGGCGGCACCGCCGAGATCCAGCGCAACATCGTCGCCCGCCGTCTGCTGGACCTCGGAAGGGAGTGATCCCGCATGGACACGGCCGAACGTGACCTCCTGACGGACGCCCTGCGCAAGGCGCTCACCTCGGGCGCCGATCTCGCCGAGCTGGGCTGGCCGGACATGCTCGTCGAGGAACCGGACGCCGTGGTGCCGCTGCTGTTCCGGCTCCTCGGCGAGACGGGCACGCACGCACCGGTCCTCAACGACGTCGTGCTGCACGCGGCGGGCCGCCCGCTCGGCGGCACACCACCGCTGCCGTACGCGGGCGGCGCCTGGCTGGTCTGGGACCGGGGCGGGCCGGCGGCCTCGGCCTACGCCGGCCCGCTCGACCCCGCACTGCCGCTGCGGCGGACCGAAGCCGGCGACCCCGCGTTGCCGTTGGCCCCGGGGCGGCGGGCGCTGGGCTGGTGGCTGCTGGGGACGGGGCACGCCATGCTCGCCCTCGCCCGCCGACACGTGCTGGACCGTGAGCAGTTCGGCCGCCCGCTCGCCTCCTTTCAGGCGCTGCGGCACCGGCTCGCCGAGACGTATGTGGCTCTGGAGGGCGCCGAGGCCGTCCTGACCGCCGCCACGGACGACACCGGCTCGCTGCTGGCCAAGGCCGCCGCCGGGCGGGCCGCGCTCACCGCCGCCCGGCACTGCGGGCAGGCCCTGGGCGGCCTCGGGTTCACGGCCGAGCACGATCTGCACCGGCATGTCCGGCGGGCGCTCGTCCTCGACGGGCTGCTCGGCTCCGCCCGCGAACTGACCCGGGAGGCAGGTTCGTCCCTGCTGCGCGAGCGGCGGGCGCCCCGCCTCGTCGACCTGTGAGGAGCCCTTTATGACCACCGAGACCACCGACCTGTGGCCCGACCTCCTCGGCTGCCTCGACCTCACTCCGCTGGGCTCGGGCGCCTATCAGGGCCGCTCCCAACAGCTCGCGTACCGGCGGCTGTTCGGCGGTCAGCTGCTCGGCCAGTTCGCCCGGGCCGCCTCACTGGCCGCGCCCGGCAAGGAGCTGAAGTCCCTGCACACGCAGTTCCTGCGGGAGGGCCGGACCGGGGAGCCGGTGCGCTACGAGACCGAAGTCCCGCAGGAGGGGCGCACGTTCGCCTCCGTACGGCTCACCGCTCGCCAGGAGCACGGGATCGTCGCCGTGGCGGACGCGAGCCTGCACGGGTGGGAGCAGGGACCGGACCGGGAGACCGTCGACCCCGTCCCCGCCCTCCCCGGCCCGGAGCGGACCGTCGAACTCCCCCTGCTCCCCTGGGAGTCACGCGCCGCGACCGACCTGGACACGGAGAAGCCCGAGCCGCCGGTGTACGAGCTGTGGACACGCGTCCCGCAGGTGCACCGAGCGCTCTCGCCGGCGCTCCTCGCCTACGCCACCGACCTCACACCGATCGGCACCGCGCTACGACCGGTGGAGGGGGTGACGCAGGCCGGCTCGGGGCGTGCGTTCGCCTCGGCGGTGACCACGCACACGGTGTGGTTCCACCGGCCGTCCCCCGACGGCGGGTGGCTGCTGCTCCGGCAGCACAGCCCGATCTCCGCGCACGGCCGCTCCTTCGGACGCGGCGACGCACTGACCGAACAGGGCGCCCTGGTCGCCTCCTTCGCGCAGGAGGCGTTGTTGCGGTTCCGGTGAGCCCGCCCGCGTCCTCAGCGGGCGGGGACCTCCACCACCAGCGCCGAGCCCATCCCCCCGCCCGCGCACATCGCCGCCACGCCGACTCCGCCGCCGCGGCGGCGGAGTTCGTGGACGAGGGTGACCAGGATGCGGGCGCCGGTGGCGGCGACGGGGTGGCCTAGGGAGCAACCGCTGCCGTTGACGTTGACCGTGTCGGCGTCGAGGCCGAGGCGGTGGACCGCGGCTACGGGGACGGACGCGAACGCCTCGTTGATCTCGAAGAGGTCTACGTCGGAGAGCACCATCCCGGCCCGGTCGAGTGCCTTGGGGATGGCCTGGACGGGGGTCAGTCCGGTCTCCGCCGGGTCCGCGGCGACCGAGGCCCAGGCGCGGACGGTGGCCAGGGCCGGCAGCCGGAGCCGCGCGTCGGCCACCGCCAGCACCGCCGCCGCGTCGTTCGCCCCGGACGCGTTCCCCGCCGTGATCGAGAACCCCTCGATCTCCGGGTGCAGCGGCTTCAGCCCGGCGAGCTTCGCCGCGCTCGTGTCGCGGCGCGGATGCTCGTCCGCCTCGAAGGGGCCTTGCGGCGTGTCGACGGGGACCGTCTCCGCCTTGAAGCGGCCCTCGTCCAGGGCGCGCACGGCGTTGCGGTGGGAGCGCAGCGCCCAGTCGTCCATCTCGGCGCGGCTGATGCCGGCGCGGACCGCGGTGTTCCAGCCGACGGTGATCGACATGTCGAGGTTGGGGGCGTCGGGTCGGTCGGGGTGGGAGGGCGGCACCCAGCGGTCCGCCCACTCCTCCCCCGAGCCCCGGTAGGCCAGGCGCGGCATGGTGGACAGCGACTGGACCCCGCCCGCGAGGACGAGCCGGTCCATCCCGGCCCGGATCGACGCGGCGGCGGTCTGCACCGCGGCCAGCCCTCCCGCGCAGTGCCGGTTCAGCGCCACGCCGGGCACCTGGGGCAGCCCGGCGGTGAGGGCCGCGTGCCGTGCGACGTCTCCCCCGCCGTAGTGGGACTCCGCGAGGACGATGTCGTCGACCAGCCCGGGGTCGAGGCCCTCCGCGACCGCCGTCACCGCCCGGTCGGCCAGTTCGTAGGCGGTGGTGTTCCTCAGGCTGCCCTTGAACGCGGTGCCGACGGGCGTGCGCAGGGCGGCGACCAGGACGGCTTCAGGCATCGGCGGCCTCCTCCAGTTCGGCGACGAGGGTGCGTCGCAGCAGCTTGCCGGTGGGGGTGCGGGGCAGTTCGGGACGGAAGACGACGGTGTCGGGGGTCTTGGCGGAGCGCAGCCGCTCCTTGGCGAAGGACCGGATCTCCTCCGGGTCGCCCGTCCCGACGAGCACGGCGACCAGCCGCTGCCCCCACTCGGGGTCGGGCAGTCCGAGGACGGCGGCCTCCCGCACCCCGGGGTGTTCGAGGAGGACGTCCTCGATCTCCGCCGGTGCGATGTTCTCGCCGCCCCGGATGATCGTGTCGTCCGCGCGGCCCTCGATGAAGAGGTATCCGTCGGCGTCCAGGCGTCCCCGGTCGCGGGTGGCGAACCAGCCGTCGGGGGCCGCCGTGCCCGTCCCCGCGTACTCGCCGGAGATCTGTTCGCCGCGCACGAAGACGAGCCCCGTCGCACCGGTGGGCAACGCCCGGCCGTCCTCGTCACGGACCGCGATCTCGATGCCGGGCAGCGGGCGGCCGACCGAGGCGAGCCGCCCGCGGACCGCCGGATCGCCGGAGGCCGCCGCCCGCCAGTGGTCGTCGGGGCCCAGGACGCAGACGGAGGAGGCCGTCTCGGTCAGGCCGTAGGCGTTGACGAAGCCGGTGTCCGGGAACTGGCGCAGCGCCCGCTCCACGACCGGGCGGGGGGCGCGGGCGCCGCCGTAGGCGAGGCTGCGCAGGCTCGGTGCGTCCGCCGTGCCGTCGCCGATCTCGGCGGTGACGCGGGCGAGCATCGTCGGGACGAGCATGGCGTGGGTGACGCGCTCCCGGCGCACGGTGCGCAGCCAGTCCGCCGGTTCGAAGGACGGCTGGTAGACGATGCGGCGGCCGGCGTACAGGTTCGTCAGCAGGTTCATCACACCGGCGACGTGGTACGGCGGGAGGGCCACGAGGGTGGCGTCGCCGGGGTCGGCGGAGCCGAAGTCCTGGGTGTTGAAGACGTAGGCGAGCAGGTGGCGGTGGCGGAGCAGGGCGGCCTTGGGGGCGGCGGCGGTGCCGCTGGTGTAGAGGGTGACGGCGGTGGCGTCCCGGTCGTCGGGGGCGGGCCGCCGGTCGGGCTCGCCCGGGGGGTCGAGGAGGGCGTCCAGGTCGTCGGGACAGAGCACCTCGGCGCCCGGGTGCCGGTCACGCAGCTCGCGCGACTGGGCTTGGCCCAGCCGGTAGTTGAGGGGGACGAAGGGGACTTCGGCCAGGGCCGCGCCGAACAGGGCCACGGGGTAGGCGAGGTGGTTCGTCCCCAGGTACAGGACCGCCGGACGGTCACGGAAGCGATCGGCCGCGTGGTGTGCGAGGCGCTGGAGTTCGGCGGCGGAGAGCGAGCGGCCGCCCTCGGTGACGGCCGGCCGGTCTCCCGCCGAGGCGGCCATTTCCAGGATCACGGCTATATTCATGAGAATGCCATTCTCATACACTCAGAGGCTGGATCGCAAGAGAGGGGAATGACGGTGCTCATCGAAGGTTCCTCGGCCCTGGTGGTCGGCGGCGCGGGCGGGCTCGGCGAGGCGACGGTGCGGCGGCTGCACGCCGCCGGGGCCCGGGTCGTGGTCGCCGACCTGGCGGACGACAAGGGCAAGGCGCTGGAGGCGGAGCTCGGGGTGCGGTACGTGCGCACCGACGCCACCGACGAGGACTCGGTCGCGGCGGCGGTCGAAGCGGCCGAGGGGGCGGGGGAGTTCCGGATCGCCGTCGACTGCCACGGGGGCCCGGCGAGCGGCGGCCGGCTCGTCGGCAAGGACGGCTCGCCGCTGGCCCTCGCGGGTTTCCGCACCACGGTCGACGTGTATCTCACCGGCGTGTTCAACGTGCTGCGGCTGGCCGCCGCAGCCCTCGCCCGCACCGCGCCGTTCGGCGAGGACGGCGGGCGGGGCGTCGTCGTCACGACCTCCTCCATCGCCGGGTACGAGGGCCAGATCGGCCAACTCCCCTACGCGGCGGCCAAGGGCGGGGTGACGGCGATGACGCTGGTCGCCGCCCGTGATCTGTCGCCGCTCGGCATCCGCGTCGTCTCGGTGGCGCCCGGCACGGTCCTCACGCCCGCGTACGGCACGGCGGGCGAGCGACTGGAGGCGTACTGGGGGCCGCAGATCCCGCATCCGCGCCGGATGGGGCGGCCGGCGGAGTACGCGGCGCTCGTCCAGCATCTGTGCGAGAACGACTACCTCAACGGTGAAGTGATCCGTCTGGACGGCGCGTTGAGGTTCCCGCCGAAGTAGCCCCCGCGACGGTCGGCCTCAGTCCCGGTCCATCTCCTGTCGGGCCTTGGCCCACAGCCAGCCCGCGTACGCGTGCAGTCCCTCGCCGAGCCCGCGGTTCATCTTTCCGGTGAGGGCCCGGGCGTAGCTGCCCTCCAGGAGGGCGGCGAGGCGGAAGCAGGCCAGGACCTGGTACCAGCGGAAGCCGGAGACGTCCCGGCCGGTCGACTCGCCGTAGTACGCGACGAGTTCGGCGCGGCCGGGCATGCCGTCCCACGGCTGGAACCGGGGGTCGCTGCCGGGCGGGTCGCCCTTCTCCCGCCAGGCGGTGAGGATCCACGCCAGGTCGAGGAGCGGGTCGCCGAGGGAGGCCATCTCCCAGTCGACGATGGCGGCGAGCTCCGGGGTGCGGTGGGCGAACATGACGTTGGCGAACTGCAGGTCGCCGTGGACGATGCCGGTCGCATCCCCGTTCGGGGTGTGCGCGGTCAGCCAGTCGGCGACGCGGTCCACCTCCGGGGACTCGCCCTCCCGGTAGGCGGGGTCGTCGCGGTAACCGTGCAGCAGCTTCAGGTACTTGGGCGTCTGGCGCGCCAGCCAGTCCTGCGGCCGGCCCAGGTCGGCGAGGCCGTGCCGGGACGGGTCGACCGCGGCCAGTTTCGCGGCGCCGTCGACCAGGGCGAAGGCGACCGCGCGTCGCCAGGACGCGTCCTCGGCGTACGCGCCGGGGAGCCTGCCTCGCGGGGTGAAGCCGTCGATCTTCTCCAGGACGGAGAAGGGCGCCCCGAGCACGCCTTCGTCGAGCACGCTCGCGCGCAGGCGTGGGTGCGGCACGTCGGTGTCGGCGAGGGCGGCGAGCACACGGCTCTCGCGCCGGAAGGCGTCGGAGGCGGCGGACCGCAGATGGCGGCCGGGGCGGCGCAGCACGAACTCGGCGCCGTCGGCCCGGCGAAGGGTGAACAGGAGGTTCTGGGCGCCGCCGGTGAGGGGTTCGAGGGCGGTCACCGGGCCGTCGCCGGGGAGGTCGTGGAGTCCGGGCCAGTCGTTGAGCCGGTCCAGGTCGGCCTTGAGGTCGTCGTCGGTCACCAGGTCACCGCCGTCTCCTTGAGGCGGTCCGCGTACTGGGCGCGGGCCGCGGCCAGTCGGGTGGGCAGGTGCGCGGAGCCGAAGAGTCGATCGTCGGCCGGTTCGGCGTCCTTCAGCAACAGCCGGGCCACGACGTCCTGGTGGGCCTCGGTGGGGCCGTCGGCCACGCCCAGGGTGGGGCCCGAGTGCCACATCCTGGTCAGCGGCAGCTCGTTGGAGACGCCCAGGGCGCCGTGCAGGTGCAGGGCGCGGTAGGCGACGTCGACGAGGACCTTGGGGGTGGCGACCTTCACTCCGCAGACGTGCAGGCGGGCGCGGCGGGCGTCGGCCCGGTCGCCGGTGCGCCGCGCCTTGTCCATGTGCCAGGCGGCGTGCAGGACCTGGAGGCGGAACTGCTCGATCTGGATCCAGGTGTCGGCGAGTTGATGCCGTACGGCCTGCTGGTCGGCGAGGGGGCCGCCGCGGGTGCGGCGGGAGGCGATGCGTTCGGTCATCATCTCCAGGGCGCGCCGGCACTGGCCGACGGAGCGCATGGCGTGGTGCAGCCGGCC
Source organism: Streptomyces sp. NPDC051677 (assembly GCF_044453465.1). Taxonomy (NCBI): domain Bacteria; kingdom Bacillati; phylum Actinomycetota; class Actinomycetes; order Kitasatosporales; family Streptomycetaceae; genus Streptomyces; species Streptomyces sp. NPDC051677. Next base: position 121,744 of record NZ_JBITCT010000034.1, on the reverse strand, counting down.
GCCGCCGAGGCGGGTCTGGGCGATGAGGAAGCCGGAGCCGGGCTCGCCGAGGAGGTTCTCGGCGGGGACGCGGCAGCCGGTGAAGCGCAGGTAGGCGTGCGCGCCGTCGCCGAGCGGCTCGCCGGCCATGCCGCTGCCGCGCACCATCTCCATGCCGGGGGCGCCGGCGGGGACCAGGATCATGGAGGCGCCCTGGTGCACGGGCACGTCGGGGTCGGTGATCACCATCGCGATGACGAAGGCGGCCAGCGGATAGTTGGAGGCGAACCACTTCTCGCCGTCGATCACCCACTCGGCGCCGTCGCGCACCGCGCGGCAGGTGAAACCGCCGGGGTCGGCGCCGCCGGTCGGCTCGGTCATGGCGAACGTGGACACGATCCGACCGTCGAGGAGCGGTTCGAGGTACTGCTCACGCTGCTCCTCGGTGGCGTAGTGCGCGAGGATCTCCGCGTTGCCGGAGTCCGGGGCCTGGGTGCCGAACACCATCGGCGCCCAACTCGACCGGCCCAGTATCTCGTTGAGCAGCCCGAGGCTCACCTGTCCCATCCCCATGCCGCCGAGCGACGGGGGCAGGTGGGCGGCCCACAGCCCCTGTTCACGCACCCGGCCCTGGAGCGGGCGGACGACCTCGCGGAAGACCTCGCTCCCCCGGTCGTACGGATCGGCGTTGCCCGGAAACAGCACGTCCAGCGGTTCTATCTCCTCACGGACGAGCGTCGCGGCCCAGTCGAGCTTCTCCTGGAACGCGTCGTCGGTACTGAAGTCCCACATGACGCACCCTCCATTGGACAGAATGGTATTCTGTGTTAGCGAGAACGATACTCTCACTCGAGAGAACGCTCCAGGAGGCGTGATGGGGTACGCGGACGAGCTGTTCGACCTCACCGGCCGGGTCGTGCTCGTCACCGGGGGCAGCCGGGGACTGGGGCGGGCGATGGCGCTCGGCGCCGCCCGCTGCGGTGCGGACGTGGTGGTGGCGAGCCGCACGTACGACGCCTGCGCGGCCGTCGGCCGGGAGATCGAGAAGGAGACGGGCCGCTCCGCGCTCCCCTACGCCGTCCACGTGGGCCGCTGGGAGGAACTGCCCGGCCTGGTGGACGCGGTGTACGACCGGTTCGGGCGGCTGGACGCGCTGGTCAACAACGCGGGCATGTCGCCGGTCTACGACGACCTGACGACCGTCACGGAGCGGATGTTCGACGCGGTGCTGGACCTGAACCTCAAGGGCCCGTTCCGCCTGTCGGTCCTGTCAGGCGCCCGTATGGCGGAGGCCGGCGGCGGCACGATCGTCAACGTCAGCTCCACCGGCTCGATCCGGCCGCGCCCGGCGATCGTCCCGTACGCGGCGGCGAAGGCGGGGCTCAACGCGGTGACGGCCGGCCTGGCCCAGGCGCTCGGCCCGAGCGTCCGGGTCAACACCCTGATGTGCGGCCCGTTCGCCACCTGGGCCACCCGGGGCTGGCAGCAGGACCCGGAGCGACTCGCCGAGGGCGTCCGCCCGCACGCCCTGCAGCGCATCGGCGTCCCGGACGAGATCGTGGGCGCGGCGCTGTACCTGCTGTCGGACGCGTCGTCGTACACGAGCGGGGCGACGCTGCGGGTGGACGGCGGGATGCCGTAGGACATCAGGTGAGGTCGCCGTGTTCACCGAGCCGCGGCGGCGGGCCGTACGAGGGCTCGTGGCCGGGGATGCGGAACGGGCTGGCCACCAGCCGGCGGCCGCCCGTCTCCACCACCGTCTCGGGAGCCGCCGCCAGGGCCTCCGGAAGGGTGCGCACCGCGGCCGCGGGCACCCGCAGGGGGCGCAGCCGTGCCTCCCAGCCCTGCGCCGTGTCCGCCGCCAGCGCCTTGGTCACGGCCGCCACGACCTCCGCCCGGCGGGCCGCGCGCTCGGCCATCGTCGGGTAGCCGTCGATGCCCGCCTCCTGCGCGAAGGCGCGCCAGAAGGCGTCGTGGGTGATGAAGAGCGCCAAGTGGCCCGCGGCCGTCGGGAACAGCTGCGCGGGGACGTAGTAGGCGTGGGCGCCGCCGAGACGGCGGGGCGCCACGCCGTCGTTCAGCCAGGCCGCGGCGTGGTAGTTGAGCTGGGACAGCATGACGTCCCGCAGGCAGACCTCGATCTGGCCGCCGCGGCCGGAGACCACCTGGGCCAGGAGTCCCAGCGCGGCGGCCAGGCCGGCCGAGTTGTCGGCCGAGGAGTAGCCGGGGAGCAGGGGCGGGCCGTCCGGGTCGCCGGTGAGGGCGGCGATGCCGGTCGCCGCCTGGACCACGTAGTCGAAGGCCGGGTCGTCGCCCGCCGCCATGCCCCAGCCGGTCAGGGCCACGCAGACCAGCCGTTCGTTGTAGGGGCGCAGGGCGTCGTAGGTGAGGCCGAAGCGGTGGACGGCGGAGGGCTTGAGGTTGACCAGGAGGGCGTGCGCGTCCCGCACCAGCGCGTGCAGGCGCTCCTGCCCTTTCGGGGCCGCCAGGTCGACCCGCACCGAGCGCTTGCCCCGGTTCAGGCTGGCGAAGTACGCGTCCGACACCTGCCGGGAGAGGTCCCCGCCCGGCGGTTCGACCTTGGTGACCTCCGCGCCCAGGTCGGACAGCAGCATCGTGGCGTACGGACCGGCGAGGATGTGGCCGACCTCCAGGATCCGCAGGCCGGCGAGGGGCCCGTTCACCGGAAGTCCGCCGCCAGCGCCGCGACCGCGTCCCGGGTGCGCAGTTTCGAGGCGACGAGTGCGTCCCGGCCGTTGCCGAGGGGCAGCAGGCGCACCGACAGGTCGGTCACGCCGGCGTTCGCGAACCGCTTGAAGCGGGCCGCGATCGCCGCCTCGTCGCCCGCCGCGCACAGGTCGCCGACGCCGCGTGCGTCGCCTCGCGCGAGGAGACGCTGGTAGTTGGGCGAGATCTCGGCCTCGCCGAGGATGCGGTTGGCGCGTTCGCGGGCCGCGTCCACCTCGTGCGGGGCGCAGAGGCAGACGGGGATGCCCGCGACGATGCGCGGGGCCGGGCGGCCCGCTCCCTCCGCCGCCTTGGTGATGGCCGGTACGACGTGGTCGGCGACCGTCCGCTCGTCCGCCATCCAGAGGATCGTGCCGTCGGCGCGCTCTCCCGCGATCCGCAGCATCACCGGACCGAGGGCCGCCATCAGCACCGGCAGCGGGGCGACGGGAGCGAGGGTGAGCGGGTTGTGCACCCTGAAGACGTCGTTCTCCACGTCCACCGAACTCGCCCCGCTCACTGCCTTGTTGAGGACCTCCAGGTAGGCGCGGGTGTACGCGGCCGGCTTCTCGTACGGGACGCCGAGCATGTCGCGCACGATCCAGTGGTGGGAGGCGCCGACGCCGAGCGCGAGCCGGCCGCCCGCCGCCGCGTGGGCCGAGAGCGCCTGGCGGGCCAGCGCCACGGGATGCTGGGCGTGCACCGGGACGACCGCCGTGCCGAGTTCGATGCGCGACGTGGCCTGTCCCATCAGGGAGACGGCCGTCAGCGCGTCGAAGTCGGTGGGCGCCTGCGGCACCCACACCGTGTCGAAGCCGGCCTCCTCGGCCCAGCGGGCGTCGTCGACCATGCGCGCCGCCTTGTGCGCGGCGTCGCCCCGCTCGGGTCCGCTCATCACTCCGACTCGCATGTCACTCCAGTCCAGGCGGTAGGGCTTCGGTCAGCGCGCGGATGCCGGCGACGACGGCGTCGAGCGCGGTGCCCGTGGGGTACACGGCGGCCGCCCCGGCCTCCCGCAGCCTCGGTATGTCTCCCGCCGGGATCGTCCCGCCGACCACCACCGGGATGTCGTCCCCGCCGGCCGCCCGCAGGGCGGCGACGGTGCGCCGGGTCAGGGCCAGGTGCGCCCCGGACAGGATCGACAGTCCGACCAGCGCCACGTCCTCCTGTACGGCGGTGGCGGCGATGTCGTCGACCCGTCGGCGGATGCCGGTGAAGACGACCTCGAACCCGGCGTCGCGCAGTCCCCTCGCGACCAGCTTGGCGCCCCGGTCATGGCCGTCGAGCCCTGGCTTGGCGACCAGCACCCGTATCCGCGCGGACGCCGTTGCCGGAGCCGCTGATCGACGCTCCATCAGAACACCACCGGCTGCTGGAACTCGCCCCACACCTCGCGCAACGCACCCGCGATCTCTCCCACCGTGCAGTAGGAGTTGACGCAGTCGATCAGGGGTTTCATCAGGTTGACGTCCCCTTCGGCCGCCCGCTTCAACTCGGCGAGCCGGGTGCGCACTTGGGCCGCACTGCGCTCCGCCTTCACCTGCGCGAGGCGCTTCAACTGCCGTTCGCGGCCCTCGGCGTCGAGCTCGTAGGCGGCGAGGTCCGGCGGGGGTTCGTCCACCGTGAACCGGTTGACTCCGACGACCGGGCGCGCGCCCGAGTCGACCTCCTGGTGCAGCCGCCACGCCTCGTCGGCGATCAGGCCCTGCAGATATCCGTCCTCGATACAGCGGACCATGCCGCCGTGCGCCTCCAGATCGGCCATGATCCGCTCGACGCGCTCCTCGGTGGCGTCGGTGAGCACCTCGACGAAGTACGAGCCGCCCAGCGGGTCGGCGACCTTCGTCACGCCCGTCTCGTGGGCGAGGATCTGCTGGGTGCGCAGGGCAAGCGTGGCGGACTCCTCGCTGGGCAGCGCGAACGGCTCGTCCCAGGCGGCGGTGAACATCGACTGCACCCCGCCGAGGACCGATGCGAGCGCCTCGTAGGCGACGCGGACGGTGTTGTTGCGGGCCTGGGGCGCGTAGAGCGAGGCCCCGCCGGCCACACAGCCGAAGCGGAACATGCACGCCTTGTCGGTCTGCGCGCCGAAGCGCTCACGCACGATGGTGGCCCAACGCCGCCGTCCGGCACGGTACTTGGCGACCTCCTCGAAGAAATCGCCGTGGGTGTAGAAGAAGAAGGAGATCTGCGGGGCGAACTCGTCGATCGTCATCCGGCCGCGTTCGAGGACGGTCTCGCAGTACGTCACCCCGTCGGCGAGCGTGAACGCCATCTCCTGTACGGCGTTGGCGCCCGCGTCGCGGAAATGGGCGCCGGCGACGGAGATCGCGTTGAAGCGGGGGGCCTCGGCGGCGCAGAACTCGATGGTGTCGGCGATGAGCCGCAGCGACGGCTCGGGCGGCCAGATCCAGGTGCCGCGCGAGGCGTACTCCTTGAGGATGTCGTTCTGGACGGTGCCGGTGAGCTTCGTGCGCGGGATGCCCCGCTTCTCGGCGGCGGCGACGTACAGGGCGAGCAGGACGGCCGCGGTGCCGTTGACGGTGAAGCTGGTGCTGATGCGGTCCAGGGGGATCGTGTCGAAGAGGATCTCGGCGTCGGCGAGGGTGTCGATCGCGACGCCGACCCGGCCGACCTCGTCGCCGTACTCCGGGTCGTCGGAGTCGTAGCCGCACTGGGTGGGCAGGTCGAGCGCGACCGACAGGCCCGTGCCGCCCTGGTCGAGGAGGTAGCGGTAGCGGCGGTTGGACTCCTCCGGGGTGCCGAAGCCGGAGTACTGGCGCAGGGTCCAGGTACGGCCGCGGTAGCCGGTGGGGTAATTGCCGCGCGTGTAGGGGTAGTCGCCCGGGCCGGGCGGTTCGGCGCGGAGGTCGGCGGGGCCGTAGACCGGTTCGAGGGGGATGCCGGAGGCGGTGCGGAAGTCGTCGGTCATGACAGCTGGTCCTTCATCACCTTGCCGGTGGCGTTCACGGGCAGTTCGGTGCGGAACTCGACCTGCCGGGGCACCTTGAAGCCGGCCATCCGCTCGCGGGCCCACGCGATCAGCTCGCCCTCGCTCACCTCGGCGCGCGGTACGACGAACGCCTTGCCGACCTGTCCCAGCCGCGCGTCGGACACACCGATGACGGCGGCCTGGGCGACGGCCGGGTGCTTCAGCAGGAAGCCCTCGATCTCGGCCGGGTAGGCGTTGAAGCCGCCCACGATGAACATGTCCTTCGTGCGGCCGACGATCCGCAGCCGGCCCTCGTCGTCCAGCTCCCCCAGGTCGCCGGTGTGCAGCCAGCCGTCGGCGTCGATCGCCTCGGCGGTGGCGGCGGGGTCGTCGAGGTAGCCGCGCATCACCCCGTACCCCCTGACGAGGATCTCCGTGTCGTCGGCGATACGGATCTCGAAGCCCTCGCAGGGGCGGCCGACGGTGGTGGCCACGGCCTCGTACGGGTCGCCGGGGCGGGAGGCGGTGACGGTGCCGGCCTCGGTGAGGCCGTAGCCGGTCATGAGGTGGCGGAACGGCAGCTCGGCGGTGATCCGGCGGACCAGTTCGACGGGAATGTCCGCGGAACCGGTCACCGCGACCCGCAGGGAGGACAGGTCCCGGCCGCCGGCCGCCGCCAGCAGGGAGTGATAGAGGGTCGGCGGGCCCGGCAGGACCGTCACCCGCTCCTTCTCCACCAGTTCCAGCACCCGCTCGACGTCGAAGACGGCCAGGGGCAGCACGGTCGCGCCCTGGATCATCGACGCGACCAGGCCCGCCTTGTAGCCGAAGATGTGGAAGAACGGGTTGACGATCAAGTACCGGTCCCCGGTGCGGAGTCGGGCGAGGTCGCACCACTCCGTGTACAGGCGCAGGGTCTGGCCGTGGGTGGTCATCACGCCCTTGGGGCGGCCCGTGGTGCCGGAGGTGAAGATGATGTCGGCCAGGTCGTCCTCGCCGACCTCGCGCTCCAGCGGCTCGCCGGAGCCCAGGAACCCGTCGGTCGTGAGATCGATGACGGGGACGCCGGGCGGCCCGGTGAACTCCCGGTCCAGGAAGCCGTTCTGGACGAGAAGCGCCTTCGCCCCGCTGCGTACGACGATGTCGTGGGCCTCCTCGTCGTGGAACCGGGTGTTCACCGGGACGAGCACCCCGCCGGCCGTGAGCAGGCCGAACGCGGCGACGATCCACTCGGCCGAGTTGGGCGCCCACAGCCCGACCCGGTCGCCGGGGCCGACGCCCGTCGCGGCGAACGCCCCCGCGGTGCGCCTGACCTGGTCGGCGAGCTGCGCGAAGGTGAGCCGTGTCGCGCCGTCGACGACGGCCTCGGCGTCGCCGAAGCGGGTCGCGGCGCTGCTCACCAGTTCCGGGATGCTGTGCCACCGCGCGGTCGGGTTCATGCGTCGATCAGCCGGGCCAGGTTGCCGCCCATGACCATCGCCTGGTCCTTCTCGCTCAGCTTCACCAGGTGGTCGACGTAGGTGAGCGGGTCGGCGAGGCCCTCCGGGTGGGGGTAGTCGGAGCCGAACAGGACGCGCTCGATGCCGATGAGGTCGCCGAGGGCGGCCATGTCCTCCTCCCAGAACGGGCTGATGTGGATGTTCCGCCGGAAGACCTGGACGGGGTCCTCCTGGAACTCGTGCGGCATCTTCTTGTACACGTCGGCCAGTCGGTCCAGCACCGGCAGCACCCAGGAGGCGCCGTTCTCGATGACGGCGACCTTCAGCCCGGGGAAGCGGGAGAGCGCGCCGTGGCAGATCAGCGAGGTCACCGCGTCCTCGATCGGCCGCCACTCGTTGACCTGCCGGAACGCGTTGGGCTTGAAGGGCAGGAACTCGCGCCTGTTGCCCTCCCAGTCATTGGCGTAGTTCGCGTAACCGCTGTCGGAGGAGTGGAAGGCGACCAGGACGCCGGTCTCCACCACCCGCTTCCAGAACGGGTCGAACTCGGGCAGGGCGAAGGAACGCGTGCCCCCGAACCCGGGAACGGGCGCCGGCCGGACCAGGATCGCCCGCGCTCCGCGCTCCACCACCCAGTTCAGCTCGTCGACTGCCTTCTCGACGATCGGCAGCGTGATGACGGGGACGGTGAAGATGCGGTCCTTGTAGGCGAAGCCCCAGGTCTCGTGCAGCCACTGGTTGAGGGCGTGGATGACCGCGTGGATCAGCTCCGGGTCGTCCTTCATCCGCTCCTCGATGAGGCTCGCGAGGGTCGGGAACATCAGGCTGCGCCCGATGCCGAGCTCGTCCATCAGCGCGAGGCGGGGGGCCGGTTCGCGGAAGGCGGGGACCGAGCGCATCGGTTCGCCGAAGATCTCCCGGCGGGTCTTGCCGGTCGGGTTGCCGACCTTGAAGTACTCCTCCATGGCGCCGGGGCGGGCGACCACGTCGAAGGTGGGGTTCGGGATGTACTCGCTGATCTGCCCGCGAATCGCGATCTTCGTGCGGCCGCGGACGTTCACGTACTCGATCGCCCCGTCGTACTCCTTGGGGAGGTGCCTGGTGAGCGCTTCCTGCGTCTCGTAGAGGTGGTTGTCCGCGTCGAACAGCGGATACGCGACGTCGCGAGAGGGCATGAGAGATCCTCCTTTACCGATCGCGAGAATGGTATTCTCACTTCGAGGTAGTGGCAATGCTGTCACGAAGAGCGAACTTCTTGACCTTGCCGCTGGGGGTGCGCGGGAAGTCGGCGACGGCGTGCACCTGCTCCGGCCACTTCTGCCGGGCCAGGCCCGCCCGTTGGAAGTGCAGGCGCACCTCCGCCAGGCTCGGCGTCGACCAGCCCGGCAGCATCCGCAGCACGGCCGCGACCCGCTCCCCCAGCCGGGCGTCGGCGGCGGCCACCACGGCGGCCTCGGCCACGCCGGGCAGGCCGAGGAGGACCTCCTCGACCTCCAGCGCGCCGATGTTCTCGCCGCCCCGGATGATGACGTCGGCCTTGCGGTCGGTGATCGACAGCCACCCCTCGGAGTCGAGCGCCCCGATGTCTCCCGTCCGGTACCAGCCGTCCTCGTCGAAGGCGGCGGCGGTGAGGGCCGGGTCGGTGTAGCCGAGACAGAGGTCGGGGCCGCGGGTGAGGATCTCGCCGTCCTCGGCCAGCCTCAACTCCACGCCGGGGAGCGGGAGTCCGTCCGTGTGCAGGCGCTTCGCGGCCGGGCCGTCGTAGGGCGTGCAGGTCACGGAGGGGTGCTCGGTGGAGCCGTAGGCCCGGAACACGCCGATGCCGAGGCCCTCCAGCCGGGTCGTCACGGCGGAGGCGACGGAGGCGCCGCCGAGGCCGGCGTAGCGCAGGCGGGCGAGGTGCGCGGGCGTGCAGTCGGGATGGTCGAGCAGGCTCGTCATGTAGTACGTCGCGCCGCCGCCGACGGTCAGGCCCTCGTCCCTCATCAGCGCGAGCGCCTGCGCGGGGTTCCAGGTGTCGCCGAGGTGGACCTCGGCGCCGTCGAGCACCGGGATGAGGAAGGCGTTGACCATGCCGATGAAGTGGCCGACCGGCGCGACCGTGAACTGCCGCCCTCGGTCGGGCGGATAGCTCGCGGCCAGCTGGCGGGTCTCGAAGCCGAGGGTGCGGTGGCTGTGGATCACGCCCTTGGGGTCGCGGGTGGTGCCGGAGGTGAAGGCGATCAGGGCAGGGGCGGACGGGTCGACGGGGAGCACGCCGGGGAGCGGCTCGTCGGCGAGGAGGTCGTCGAAGTTCTGGCCGACCACGCCCACCACGGGGACGAAGGCGCACAGCTCCGGGCGGAACTCCACCCGTCCGAAGCGCGCGGCGGCGAAGAAGGCCTTGGGGCGGGTGGCCTCGACGATGTAGCGGACCTCCTTGGGGCCGTAGAAGTGGACGACCGGCACGACCACGGCGCCGAGGAAGGCGGCGGCCCAGAAGACGGCCGCCGCCTCCATCCAGTTGGGCAGCTGCATGACCACCGCGTCGCCGGGGCCGACGCCGCGCGCCCGCAGCCCGGCGGCGAGCCGGCGCGCCACCCGCTCCACGTCCGCGAACGTCCCCGACCAGGGGCGCACCTCGGAGTGCACGCGGAACTCCGTGCCGCCGGCCGCCGCCAGCCCGGTCGCCAGCAGGTCCCCGAGGGTCTCGTCGGTCCACCAGCCCTCGGCTTCGTAGCGTTTCGTCAGCTCGGGGGGCACGGTCCGCAGAACGCCGGGGGGAATCGTCACCATGGCAGAGGGTCTCCTCACTCGCACCGGTACGAGAATTGCACTCTCGCACAGCGAGAAGGTAAGTTCCATACATGGCACGCGACCACGGCTTCCATCCGGTGCGGATCACCCGGATCGTCGACGAGACGCCGGATGTGCGCACATTCGCCCTCGACGCCGGATTCCCTTACCGGGCGGGGCAGTTCATGACGTTCCGGGTGTGCGGGGCGCTGCGCAGCTACTCGATGTCGAGTTCGCCCGACACCGACGGCGAGCTGTGCGTGACCGTCAAGCGGGTGCCGGGCGGGCTGGTGTCGGCCTGGATGCACGAGGAGCTGCGGCCCGGGGACACCCTGGAGGCCACCCGGCCGAGCGGAACCTTCTGCCTGCGCGAGGACGCCGGTGAGCGCCCGCTCGTCGCCTTCGCCGGAGGCAGCGGCATCACGCCCGTGTTCTCGCTGGTCAAGAGCGCACTGGCGACTACCGGACGGCCGGTGCGACTGTTGAGCGCCCACCAGAGCGCACCGGCCGCGATCTTCCGCGCGAAGCTCGACGCGCTCGCGCACCGCTACCCGGGGCGGCTCGATGTCCGCCACCACCTCGACGACCGGGACGGTCTGGTCACGGCGTTGGAGATCTGCGAACTGGCCTCCCCTCAGGCGGAGTTCTACCTGTGCGGGCCGCAGCCGTTCATGGACCTGGTGGAGAGCACGCTCCGCGCGCAGGGGGTGGCCGCGGAGCGGATCTTCGCCGAGCGGTTCGCTCCGGTGAACGGCACGGCTCCCGAAGCCCCGCGCGCCGACGGCACGGTCACCGTCTGGCTCCGGGGGACGCGGCGCTCCGTGCCCCGGCGCTTTGGCGAGACACTCCTGCAAAGTGCCCGCCGGGCCGGTTTCACGCCGCCCTTCTCCTGCGAATCCGGGGACTGCGCCACCTGCATGGCCAGGCTCACGGCGGGGGAGGCAGAGATGCGGGTGAACAACGCCCTCGACGCCGACGAAGTCGCCGAGGGATATGTGCTCACCTGCCAGGCCGAGCCGACCACACCGGACGTGACGGTGGAGTACGAGGACTGAGACGACGACCGGGACGACCGCCGACGCCGAACGACCGGAAGGCCGCGCATGGTTGAGCTGGAGCTTCAGGACGGCCTGGCCGTCCTCACGATCGACCGCCCGCACGCCCGCAACGCCATCGACCTCGACACCATGGCCGAGCTGGAGAAGGCCCTGGACGCGGCCGGCGGTGCGCTCGCGCTCGCGATCACCGGGGCGGGCGACAAGGCGTTCGTCTCCGGCGGCGATCTGAAGGAGCTGGCGCGGCTGCGCACCGAGCGGGAGGCGTCGCGGATGGCGCTGCGGATGCGGGCGGTGTGCGACCGGATCGCCGCCTTCCCCGGTCCGGTGCTCGCCGCGCTCAACGGGCACGCCCTGGGCGGTGGCGCGGAGATCGCGGTCGCCGCCGACATCCGGATCGCCGCGGAGGACGTCCGCATCGGCTTCAACCAGTCCCGGCTGGCGATCGTGCCGGCCTGGGGCGGGGCCGAGCGGCTGGCCCGGCTGGTGGGTCAGGGGCGGGCGATGCTGCTGGCCGGCACCGGACGGGTGCTGGGCGCTGCCGAGGCCGAACGGCTGGGCCTGGTCGACGTCGTCCTGCCGCGCGCCGGATTCGTCGACGCCTGGCGGGAGTCCGCGCACGCTCTGGCCACCGCGCAGGCCCGTGAGATCAAGAAGCTGACCACCCGCACGCGAACGCCGGAGGAGGCCGCCGCGGCCTTCGCCCGGCTGTGGGTGGCCGAGGAGCACTGGGAAGCGGCCGAGAGGGTGATGTCCCGTGGCAAGTGAAGTCCGCGTCGAGGAAGGGCCGTTCGGACCGGAGGTCCGCCCCGGCCACGCCGCCGTCGAGCAGACGGTGCTGTATCTGCACGGGGATCCGCGGCTCGCGGGCACCCCGCAGGACGCCCTGCCCACCGCGCGCGAACTGGCCCGCGCCACCGGGTACGCCGTGGTCTGCGCGCGCTACCGGCCGCGGTTCCCGCAGGCGCTGGACGACGTGTACGCCGCCTGGGAGCACTGCCGGGCCGGCGGCGGCTCGGTGGCGGTGGCCGGCAAGCGGCTCGGCGGGGCGCTCGCGGCGGGGCTGCTGCTGCGCCTGCGCGACGAGGGAGCCACGCCGCCGACCTGCGCGGTGCTGACCTCGCCGCTGCTGGACTTCACGCTGGAGGCGCCGAGTCTGCTGCTCAACGCGGCCGCCGACCGCACGGTGGACGCGGAGTCGCTGCCGCTGCGGGCGGCCGCGTACGCGGGAGCCGAGTCCCGCACCAGCCCTCTGCTCAGTCCGCTGCACGGCAACCTCCACGGGCTGCCGCCCATCCAGCTGCACGCGGCCGGCACGGAGGTCCTGCTGGACGACGCCCTGTCGTTCGCGACCCGCGCGGCACACTCCGGGGTGGCGGTGGACCTGCGGATCTACGAGGACGCGTCGGCGCAGGGCCTGCGGCAGCTGGGGGCCGCGGCGGAGTTCCTGCGGGGGCGGTGCGCGGGCGGCGCCTCACAGCCCAGGCCTGCGTTCTCCAGCCCGTCCGGCGTCTGAGGACGAGGCCCCTTCAGGGCCGACAGGGGGGACCCGGGGGGGACTGGGGGCACCGCCCCCGGTCCCTAGCTCTCGGCGAGAACGAGATCGGCGGCCCGCCAGGCCAGTGCCATCACCGGCCCGTTGAGATTGCCGGACACCATGACAGGCAGTACGGACGCGTCGACGACCCGCAGACCGTCGACGCCCCGCACCCGCAACCCCGCATCGGTCACGTCCTCGGGGGCGGAGCCCATCGCGCAGGTGCCGATGGCGTGGAAGCCGCAGTAGCCGCCGTCGAGCGACGACTCGATGATCTCCTCGTCGGAGGCGACGCCCGGGCCCGGGAACGTCTCGCGGCGGATCCGGGAAGCGATCGGGTCCGTCGCGAAGAACTCCCGCAGCCGACGGAACAGACCGGCGCCCACCTCACGGTCGTACGCCGACCGCCAGTACCCGGGGTCGATGTCCAGCCCGCCGTCCGGGTCGGCCGAGGTGATCGCGAGCGAACCCTCGGAGGTGGGCCGTAGCACCATCGCGCAGGCGGAGAGGCCCGGTTCCCTCTCCACGCCCGCCGGTCTCCCGGGCACGAGCGCGCCGAGGGACCAGGGCGCGAGCAGCACCTCGGCGTCGGGACGCGCCGACTCGGGGCGGGTCTTGAGGAAGCCGATGACGTCGTAGGCGGGCCGGGCCAGCGGCCCCTTGCGGGTGAGGAGATAGCCCGCTCCGGTGCGCGCCTGGGCGGCGGGGGTGGCGAGGCGGTGGTTGACGCCGAGCGGGGCGTTCAGCCGGAACCGCAGGGCCAGGCAGCGGTGTTCGCGCAGCCTGGCCCCGACGTGCGGCCGGTCCAGCCGGACGTCGACACCGGCCGCCCGGAGCACCTCGGCCGGTCCGATCCCGGACAGCTGGAGCAGCTTGGGCGTGCCGAGGCTGCCGAGGCTGAGGACGACCTCGCGGCGGGCCCGGACGTCCTCCTCGTGCCCCTCGGCCGTCCGCACCCGTACGCCGACGGCCTTGTCGCCGTCGAACAGGACGCGGACGGCGGTGGTGTGCGCCGCGAGGGTCAGGTTGGGCCGGGAGCGGGCCGGGCGGAGGAAGGCGCGGGCCGCGCTGAACCGCTGTCCGGCCTTGATGGTGGCCATGGCGTAGCCGATGCGCTCGCCGTCCTCCTCGTTCACGTCGGGGACGGCCCGCAGCCCGAACTCCTCGCCGGTGGCGACGAGTTCGTCGCACAGCGGATCCGGGTCGCGCACGCCCGACACCCGCAGGGGCCCGCCCGTGCCCCGGGTCGCCGTGGCGCCCAGGGCGTTGTCCTCCAGGGCACGGAAGGCGGGCAGCACGGCGTCCCATCCCCAGCCCGGGTTGCCGAGCCCCTCCAGCGCGTCCCAGTCGGAGCGGCTCCCCCGGTTGTAGACCATGCCGTTGACGGCACTGGAGCCGCCCAGCACCCTGCCGCGCACCCACACCTCCGGATTGCCGCCCTCCCGCAGCGGGCGGGTGCGGTGGTGCCAGGAGTAGGCGGGGTCGCCGAAGAGCTTCCCGACGCCCTTGGGGATCCGCAGATACGGGTGCCGGCCGGGGCCGCCCGCCTCGACGAGCAGCACCCGCGCCCCGGGATCGCGCGAGAGCCGGTCGGCCAGGACACAGCCCGCCGAGCCCGCGCCCACGATCACGTAGTCGTACATCGCCGACACCCTTCTCTTCGTCGTCTCAGCCTTGCCCAGCGCTCCCGGTGTCGTCCCGGACGACCCGGCCGCCCTTCATCACGAAGGACACCCGACCGGTGACGGACAGGTCGGCCAGGGGATCGCCGGGGACGGCGATCACGTCCGCGAGCAGTCCCTCCCGCAGTCGCCCCCGGTCCTCGGCGCCGATGAGGTCGGCGGCCACGACCGTGGCGGCGCGCAACGCGTCGAGCGGCCGCATGCCCCGGTCGACCAGGGCGAGGAGTTCCTTGGCGCCCTGGCCGTGCGGGATGGCGGGCGCGTCCGTGCCGAAGGCGACCTTGACCCCGCGCCGGATCGCCCGGGCCGTGGACTCGCGGGCGCGCGGGAAGACGTCGGCGGCCTTGGCCCGCAGCGCCGGGTCGGCGTGGGCGGTGCTCATGCCCTCGGTGAGGTAGGTCGTCGCCACCAGGAAGGTGCCGCGTTCCACCATCAGATCGAGGGTGGCGTCGCTCGCCAGGAAGCCGTGCTCGATGCAGTCGATGCCGGCCTCGACGGCGGCCCGGATCGCGGAGTCCCCCATGCAGTGCGCGGCGACCTTCACGCCCGCCCGGTGCGCCTCGTCGACGGCGGCCCGCAGCTCCTCGTCCGAGTACTGCTGGGCGCCGGCCGGTCCGGTGTGCGACATGACGCCGTTGGACGCGCACACCTTGATGACCCGCGCCCCGTACTTGAGCTGGTACCGGACGGCCTTGCGCACCTCGGCGACCCCGTTGGCGATCCCCTCCTCCACCGTCAACGGCAGCACGCCCGGCGCGAACGCCTGGAACATGGTCGGGTCGAGGTGCCCCCCGGTCGGGGCGATCGCGTGTCCGGCGGGCACGATCCGCGGGCCCTCCACCCACCCCAGGTCGATCGCCTTCTTCAGCGCGACGTCGAGGAGCACGCCCCCGGTCTGCACGAACAGCCCGAGGTTGCGGACGGTGGTGCAGCCGCGGTGGAGCGTGCGGCGGGCGTTGGCGACCGCGCGCAGGGTCCGCAGGGCGGGGTCCTCCTGGACGGGGATGAGCGGGCTGCGGTGGTCGGGGCCGCCGAGGAAGAGGTTGACCTCCATGTCCATCAGGCCCGGCAGCAGCGTGACGTCCCCGAGGTCGCGCACGGCCGTGCCGGCGGGCAGCCGGGCCGGCCGCCCCACCTCGGCGATGCGCTCGCCGATCACCAACACCTCGCCGGGCTCCACGAGTTCGCCCTTGTCGACGTCGAGGAGCCGCGCCGCCCGCAGCAGGACCGGCGGTTCTTCCGCCTCCGGCGCCGGCGGTGTCATCACACGGCCGGTTCGACGACGGCGTCGATGCTGGAGGGCCCGCTGTCCGGGACCCGCGGCTGCCCCCAGGCCTCCACCGGGAAGGCGACGGTCACCAGCGAGCAGAACGCCCACAGCAGGTGTCGGTCCTCCTCGCCGATGCCGTCGAGGCTCACCTTCTCCAGATACGCGGCGCCCTTCTCCAGCAGCGGGAACGCCACGTCGTAGAAGGACTGCAGTTCCTCCATGGTGCTGGCGACGCGCTTGGCGTAGCGGGCCTTCTCGCCCTGGACCGCCCAGTCCGCGAACGGTTCGAGCGCGGCGAAGTCGGCGGGAAAGACGTTGGCCATGTCCGGGATCTCCCTGTCTGCTCGCTGGACTTCAGGACGCGGTGGACGGCTGCTTGGCGTGCGCGTCCACGAACTGCCGTGCGGTGGTGTGCAGATGGCGCAGCAGGACCTCCTGGTCGCACAGCGGGAACCGGTCCAGGGTGCGCGACTCCAGCATGGTCTGGGTGGCTTCCAGGGTGTTGCCGTCCTGCAGTCCGTACTCCTTGAACGACACCACCGCGAGCTCCTGCTGGAGCCGCTGGAAGGCGTTCTGGGGCGGCACGAAGTAGGCGGTGCCCTCGAAGATGTGCGTGTGGTACGAGGTCGGCCAGTAGTGGTAGGTCAGCACCCAGTTGGGCCGCCAGACCAGCAGCATGAAGTTGGGGAAGAACACGAAGGAATCCATGCCCCAGACCTTGCTGCGCGTCGGGTTGATCGCGGGCGGCAGCTGTTCGGTGGTCAGCCCGATGTCGGGCTCCTCCCAGGGGCCGAACAGGCCGCTGCGCAGGGCCCGCTCGATCGGCTTGACCATGGCCCGGGCCTTCGGCGGCGCGATCCCGCCCCAGGAGGAGACCATGCTGTGCGGACCGTCGATGTCGTACGACAGCGCCTCGTAGCCGTACTTCTTGATCTTGGCGGCCTCTTCGGCGACGTACTGGCCGGAGTGCAGGATCGGCGCGTGGTAGAACTCGGCGAACGCGTCGATGAACAGCTTCCAGTTGCTGCCGATCTCGGCCCGGTACCTGTGCACCTGGGTGAGCTTGTGGAACGGGTAGCCCTCGATGCCCTGACCGAACCGGCCGAGGTAGTCCCTGAGGGACGTCGTGTTGTCCGGGTCGAGGTTGACGAAGACGAACCCCTCCCAGATCTCCGTCTGCACGGGCAGCAGGCCGTAACTCGACTTGTCCAGGCCGAAGAACTCCGACTCCTGCTGGACGAAGCCGAGCTTGCCCTCCAGGTCGTAGCGCCAGGCGTGGTACTTGCAGGTGAAGGCGCGGCAGGTGCCCTTGGTCTCCTGGCGGGGGTCGTCGTCCCAGACGAGCTTGTTGCCCCGGTGCCGGCACACGTTGTGGAAGCCGCGCACCTCGCCGTCCACGCCGCGCACCATGACGACGGAGGCGCGGGCCGCGTCGAGTTCCTTGGTGAAGTAGCTCCCCTTGCGCGGCAGTTGCTCCACGCGTCCCACGTTCAGCCAGGTCCGGCGGAAGATCGCGTCGCGTTCGCGTTCGTAGTGCTCCGGCGAGATCGAGTCCGCGTAGGAGACCGGCTCGGTGTCGATCTTGAAGTGTTCGGTCCAACTGCCCTCAGGGGGCTTCGGGAAGTGCGCCATGGAACGGAACCTCCGGTCGGTTGACACCGCCAAGATAACAGCGATCTCTCTTGAGGAGAATACCGTTTCCGCTTATCGTCATCTGAGCTCTCTGGCACACCTCGGGCAGACCTCTGGCAAGCAAGGAGACAGCGGATGTACGACGGCGACCGGCAGCGGGCCGCACGGACGGCGAGCGGCCTCGTCGTCGGCTGCGTCGGCCTGGGGAACATGGGCGGCGCCCTGGCGGCGAACCTGGTCCGGGCCGGGTTCGAGGTTGCGGCGTACGACGCCGCGGGGCCGGCCCGCACGCCGCTGGGCGCCCGCTGGGCCGCCGATCCCGCCCAACTGGCCCGGGAGGCCGACGTCGTGCTGCTCAGCCTGCCCGACGGGGCGGTCTGCGCGGAGGTGCTCCGGGAGCTCGTCGCCGTCCGGGACCGGCGCGTCACGCACGTCGTGGACACCTCCACGGTGGGCGTGACGGCGGCGCGCCGGTTGGCGGCGATGGGCCTGGCGTACGTGGACGCGCCGGTCTCGGGCGGGGCGGCGGGGGCCCGCAAGCGCACTCTGATGGTCATGTACGCGGGCACGGACGACGACTGCGCACGGGTGGAGCCGGTGCTGGCGGGGCTCAGCGACCGTCGCCGGCGGGTCGGCGACCGGCCCGGGCAGGCGCAGGCGCTGAAGCTCGCCAACAACTTCCTGTCGGCCACCGCGCTCGCCGCGACCAGCGAGGCCGTCGCCTTCGGCGCCGCCGCCGGACTGGACCCCGCGGTGCTGGTGGAGGTGCTCAACGCCTCCAGCGGCCGCAGCGCAGCCACCGCCGACAAGTTCCCCGACGAGGTGCTGACCGGCCGCTACGCCTCCGGTTTCAGCAACACGCTGATGGCGAAGGACGTACGGCTCTATCTGCGCGAGGTGGCCGAGTCCGGCGGCGCGGCGACCGTGGCGGCGGTGACCGACGCGGTGTGGGAGGCGTTCTCGGCGGCGGATCCGGGGGCGGACTTCACCCGCATCTACCCGTTCACCACCGGAGCCTCGGACACCGCCGGAACCTCCGACACCGCCGGAACCTCGGACACCGCTGGAACCTCGCTCACGGCCGGGGCCTCGGTCACCCCCGGAACCCCGGAGTCCCCCAGCAGCACCGACAGCACCTCGCGCACGACCTCGGGGTAGCGGTCGTCGCCGTCCTGGTCGACCAGCCACAGCTGGAGGACGCCCTCGATGAGGGCGAAGAGGGCGGTGGCGCCGGTCCGGGTGTCCAGGCCGCTCGGCAGCCGGTCGCCGTACCGGGCGGCGAGATGCTCGGTCAGGTGGCCCTGGACCGTGCGGCGGCGGTCGCGGACATAGCTGCGGGCGGGTTCCTGACCGGTCACCGCCTCGGCCAGCACCACGCTGTGCACCCGGGCGAGGGTGGGATGGTCCTGTTCGAAGGCGATGGTCTCGGCGAAGTCGCCGGCCCAGTCCTCGCCCAGCCTGCGGTCGGCCAGGTTCTCCCGGTTGAGCCGCTCACGGAGGTTCAACACCTCCAGGAACAGCCGCTTCTTGCTGGGGAAGTAGTGCAGGACGCCCTGCCGGGTGAGCCCGGCGCGCTCGGCGACGGCGTCGATCGAGGTGCCCTTGAACCCTCGGGCGGCCAGCACCTCCAGCGCCGCTTCGAGGATCTCCTCACGCCGAGCGGATGCCACGGGCCACCCCTTTCCGCCGTTGGACGGGTGTCCGCTCACCCTAGCGATTCCGCAATGTTCCTCACAGACCCATGGCACGGAGCGCTGCGCGGGCGGCCTCCTGCGCCGGCCCGGGCGCCGCCGCTCCCGCAGGCGACGCGCCCGCCACCTCCTCGAACAGCCGCACGTCCTTGGCGAGCAGCGCGCCCGCGTGGCCGGCGATCCGCTCCAGCGTGCCGCCCGCGTCGACCACCCGCTCCAGCGCGAAGCTCGTGGAGCTCCCGCGCGGCAGGATCCGGCCGAGACCGTCCGGGTCCAGGCCCAGCCGGCCACCGAGCGCGAGGGTGTCGGCGGCCAGCCCCAACTGGGCCGTGAACAGCAGGTTGTTGAGGAGTTTGGCGATCTGACCGGTGCCCGTCGGGCCGAGGTGGACGACCGGGTCGCCGTAGGCGGCGAACACCGGGCGGCAGGAGGCGAACACCTCGGGCTCCCCGCCCACCATGACCAGCAGGGCGCCCTCGTCGGCTGCGCGTCCGCCGCCGCTGACGGGTGCGTCCAGCACACGGACGCCCTGAGCGCCGGCCCGCCGAGCGAGACGACGGCAGGTGTCGGGGTGGACGGTGGAGTGCACGGCGATGGTGCCGCCCGGGCGCAGGCCCGCCAGCACCTCGTCGCCCACCTGCTCCACGTCACCGTCGTCGACCACGCACAGGCACACCAGGTCGCAGGCGGCGGCCAGTTCGGCCGCCGAGCCGGCGGTCTTGGCGGCGGTGTCGGCGAAGGGGGCGAGGGTGGCGGGCCGCCTGGCCCACAGGGTGGTCTCGAAGCCCGCCTCGACGATACGGCGGGCCATGGGCGCGCCCTGGCCGCCCAGTCCGATGAATCCGACGCGCATGGGCTCTCTCTCCTCAACTCGTCTTCTGCGGGCGCCAGAACACGGCCAGGAGACCGGCCGTCGCGACGACGCCCACTCCGAGCACCACTCCGGCGCCCGCCCATCCGGTCACGGTGATGTCCGCGGCCTCGTCGATCGCGTACTCCCCCGGCCCCCACGCCCCCAGCGCCACCGCGAGGACGCCCAGGACGAGGACGTACTCGTAGCCCTCCTTGAACACGAAGAAGCCGTTGCGCCGGTGCGCGAGCAGCCCGGCCACCAGCATCACGGACAGCACCGCCGCGCAGGCCAACGGCGTGAGGAAGCCGGCCAACAGCAAGGCCCCCGCGCCCAGTTCGGTCAGCACGCTCAGCCAGGCCTGCAGTCGCGGGCGGGTGAGACCGAGGCCGCCGAACCAGCCGGCCGTGCCGGTGATGCCCCCTCCGCCGCGCCAGTGGTTCCAGCCGTGGGCCACCATCACCACGCCGAGAACGACCCGTACGAGCAGCAGAGCGGTGTCCGAAGCCTGACTCATCCCCACGTCCCCTTCTCCGTCGGCAGCGCCTGCACACCCAGCGCGCACTCCTCGACGAAGGCGAGGACATTCAGGTGGTAGGCCGCAGCGGTACGGCCGACGCTCGTGTTGTGCCCGGCGCCCGCCTGTTCGTGGCGTACCACCCGGGGGGCTCCGGTGAACATGGAGGCGAGGTCCGCCAGGCCCTCGGGTCCGTTCGCCCACACCTGCTCGTACTCGGCGAGAGTGAGGTGCACGGGCACGGGGACCTTGGCCGCGAGCTGTGTGAACTCCTCCTGCCAGCCCTCGCGGTGGCCCTCGTAGGCGGGCGAGGCGGCGCCGATGCTGTGGCCGCCGTGCACGTCGGGCGGGTAGGCGTGTGGCGGATGCCACAGCGCCTGGCGGATGTGCGGCCGGGCGCGGGTGGGGTCGCGCCGCCACTTCTCCATCGCGTCCACCGCCCGCGGGTGGTGGACGCGTCCCATGCCGGCCAGCTCCACGCCGAGCAGGTCGGCGCCGCGCGGGTCGCTCGCCATCCGGACGGTGAGTTCACAGCCCGCCGAGTGCGCCCACACGAACACCCCGACGCCGCGTTCCCGGCCCGTCAGGAGCGCCTGGACGGCCGTGTACGCGAAGTCCGTGCGCTGCTCGGGCGTGCGCATCCGCGCCTCGTGCCCGGCGGAGCTGCCGTAGCCGGGACGGTCGAGGGCGATCACCGTGAAGCCCGCCGCGGCCGCCGTCCGCAGGAGGGAGAGCCGCGGGTGGCCGGGGTGGTCGAAGTAGGCGGAGGTGGTGGCGCCGCCGTGCAGGGCCACGATCACCGCCTGCGGCCTCGCCGCCTCGGCGACCAGGGCGGAGGCGGGGACGCCGTGCACGTCGACGACCTGCCGCCGCACGACGGCGGCGAGTCCGGGTTCCGCCGAGGGTGGGGGTGAGGTCATCCGTCCGTCCTGAGCAGGAGTACGCCGCCGGGGGTGAGCCCGCCGCTGGAGACGACGGCGGTCCGCGCGCCCGCCACCTGCCGGGCGTCGGCCTCGCCGCGCAGTTGGAGCACGGCCTCGTGCAGCAGGCCCATGCCGTGGGTGCGGCCGTGCGAGAGCTGTCCGCCGTGCGGGTTGAGCGGGATCACCCCGTCAAGGGCGATGTTCTTGCCGCCGTCCAGGAAATCCCGGGCCTCGCCGATCCGGCAGAAGCCGAGCGCCTCCAGCCAGGACAGACAGTTGAAGGTGAAGCCGTCGTAGAGCAGAGCCACGTCCACGTCGGCGGGGCCCAGCTCGGTGCGGGTCCACAAGTGGGCTGCCTGGCCCAGTACTTGGGGTTCGTGGGTGAGGGTGGCCTGGTCCCACTCGGGGCGCTCGACGATCTGGGTGCCGACGGCCTCGATCCGGACGGGTGGCTTCGCCAGGTCGCCCGCGGTGTCCGCCGCCGAGACGACGACGGCGGTCGCCGCGTCGCACGGCACGTCGCAGTCGTACAGGCCGAAGGGGGTGGTGATGGTGCGGGCGGAGAGGTAGTCGTCCATGGTGAGCGGGTCGCGGTAGACGGCGTCGGGGTGGCGGGCGGCGCCCGCGCGCTGGTTGAGGGCGATCCAGCCGAGGGTCTCGCGCGTGCTGCCGTAGCGGTGCATGTGGCGTTGCGCGTTCATCGCCAGCATGATCGCGGGCGAGAGAGCGCCGAACGGCTTGAACCAGCCCTCGGGGCCCGCCGGCCCCGGCATACGGATCCGTCCCTGCCGGACGAGTTCGGCGTACGTCGCCTCCCACACCGTACGGAAGCACAGCACATGCCGGGCGAGGCCGCCCGCCACGGCCAGCATGGCGGCGACGAGGGAGCCTCCGGGGCCGAAGGTCTCGCCGGCGCCGTTGTGCCAGGTCGGGCGGATGCCCAGGGCCGACTCCAGGGCGGTGACGCCGCCTTCGGCGAAGCCGCCGTACGCGCCGCCGCCCGGGTAGGTGGACAGGCCGTCGATGTCGTCGAAGGTGAGTCCGGCGTCGGCGACGGCCTTCTCGCAGGCCTCGACGGTGAGTTCGAGGGGCGGGACCATGAGGCGGCGGCCGAGGCGGGAGGCTCCGGCGCCGCTGATGACGGCCCGTTCCTCGAACTTGCTGGGGCTCACCCGCGGACGGATGTGATCGCGCACCTGCTCCGGGGGCGGGTCGTCGGCGGGGAGCGGGGCCGGGGGCGGCTGCTCGGCCGTGGGGCGGAACAGGGGCAGCCAAGCTTCGCCCGTCCGTTCGAAGACGACCTCCATGCGCATGCCGAGGCGGAGGTCCTCGGGTGCGCAGTCGACGAGATTGGTCGTCAGCCGTACGCGCGGGTCCTCCTCGATGGCGACCTGGGCGACGACGAAGGGCGTCGACAGCCCCGGGAACGGGAAGCGGTGGTTGAGCGTGAAGCCGATGAGGGCAGCGCGGCCGGAGACCTCGCGGACCGCGGTGGCGTGCGAGCGGCAGTGCCGGCACACCGGCTGCGGCGGGTGGATCAGGGCCGCGCAGGCGGTGCAGTGCTGGAAGCGGAGCCGCCCGTCGCGTCCGGAGGTCCAGAAGAACTCGGTCTCCTGGGTGATCTGCGGCTGCGGACGGGCGGCGGTTTCCGGAGGCGGGGCGCTCAACGGATCTTCGCCTCCGCCTTGCGCACGGTGACGGGCTCCGCCAACCCCTGTTCGTCGCAGGCCTGTTGGAGAACGGCGAGGGTCTCCTCCAGGCCCGGGCCGAGACGGGGGCCTGGGGTGAAGGCGGCCGGCAGATGGCGCATGCCCTGGATGACGCCGATGGTCTCGTAGTGGACGGCGCCCTCGGGGTCGCACACGAAGTCCGGTAGCCGGTCGAGGACTTGGACGAGCATCCGCTTGAACACCGTGCGGGCCACATTGGAGCCGATGCAGCGGTGGATGCCGAGACCGAAGGCGGTGTGCCGGTTGCCGGGGCGGGCGAGGTCGACGTGGTCCGGGTCGGCGAAGACGGCCGGGTCGCGGTTGGCCATCGCCCATGACAGCCACAGCCGGTCGCCCTCCTTGAACTCCTTGCCGGCGATCGTGCAGTCCTCGGCGACGGTACGGCCGTCCCCGGGCGCAGGGGTGAAGTAGCGCAGGAACTCCTCGGTCGCCGAGTCCAGCAGGGTGTCCCGTTCGCGGCTCAGCCGGGCGCGTTCGTCCGGGTGCCCGGAGAGCCACTCCAGGGCGTGGGCGGTGAGCGCGGTCGTCGTGTCGAAGCCGCCGCCGATGAGCAGGGCGAGGGCGCCGACGAGGTCCGCGTCGGAGGGGGTCTCGCCGTCGATCTCCATCCGGGCGAGGGCGTCGGCGAGACCGGGGCGGGGGTGGGCGCGGACCTCGTGGAGGGTGACGCCGATGTCCTTGATCATGGCCATGTGGGCCTCGATCACCCGGGCCATCTCCGGCGAGTTCGGCGGGGTGTAGACGCCGGCGTGGGCGGGTTCGTTGTACAGCTCCCACTTCTTCAGCGGGATGCCCATCATGGCGAGGGTGAAGACGGCCGGGACGATGTTGGCGAGGTCGTCGACGAAGTCGATGCGGCCGGACTCGATCCGTTCGTCGAGACAGGCCCGTGCCACCTCGTCGACGAAGGGGATCCAGCGGGCGACGGCCGCCGGGGACAGGTACGGGTTGAGGGCGCCCCGGTAGGAACGCTGCTCGGGCGGGTCCATCTCCAGGAAGCCGCCGCGGATGCCCCGGCCGCGCTTCGGGGCTGGGATGTTGATGCCCTGGTAGCCGCGGCGTTCGCCGTGCACGTCGTGGTCGTTGGAGAGCTTGTCCTGCTCGCGGACGAAGGCGAGCAGCTCGCGGTTCCCGCCGGCCACCCAGTGGCCGCCGTAGGTGTCGGTCCAGGCGAGCGGGCAGCCCGCGTGGAAGGCACGGGTCTGCTCCTCGAACCGCTCGCGGTACTCGGGGGCGTGCCGGTCGAAGTGGACGCGGGGCTGTTTGCGGGTCTCGTCGTCGCTCATGGGGGTGCCTGCTCTCTGCGCTCAGAAGACGCTGATCGCCCGCTCGGGACAGGACCGGACGGCTTCGACGACACGGTCTTCCTGGCCCTCGGGGACCTCCTCGACGGCCGGTGCGGAGTGCCCGTCGATGTCGCTCAGCTCGAAGACCTCCGGGGCACGCATGAAGCACAGGGTGTGACCCTGGCAGCGCTCGGGGTCGACGCGTACCTTCACGTCACTCAACTCCCCTTCTTTTCCAGTCGGTTCAGGCCAGGTCAGGTCAGGTCAGGCCAGGTCAGGTCAGGTCGGAGAGGGACTTGCCGACGGAGGCGAGGGTGGCGGGCTCGCCGTAGTTCCCCTTGTACTTGTAGACGGGGGCGTCGCAGCGGTAGGCGCCCTGATCCGGCTTGAAGTCGGCCGGCTGCCACCCCTTGGCAGTCGCCTCGACGACGGAGTAGCACGTGGGCGGTTCCTTCGAGGCGAGGTCGAAGGGCGCCTGGAGCCCGCCCGCCGTCCAGTCCGTGTTCTTCAGCGCGTTGTCGTACACGCACGTGCGCGTGAGTTCGGCGCAGTCGCGGGCCGAGGTGGCGAACAGCAGCCAGGCGGAGAAGGCGCGCAGCACCGGGTAGGTGATCTGCTTGTCGGGCGCGTACTTCTTGAACAGGTCGATGACCTGCTGCGTGGCCGGGTTGTCGGCCGCGCTCTCCAGCGGTGCGGTGGCGGCCAGTTCGGCGTAGTTGTGCTGCTTGGCCAGGGCCGCGCCGGCGAGTTGCGGGAACGCGGGGCCGTAGGCGTTGTTGTTGGCGTCGATCCAGTCGGGGGTGTAGCCGATGTTGGTGAGGGCCTGCTCCAGCTTGGCGAGGCTCGCGAAGTCCCCCAGGAAGACCAGACCCCTGACGTCCTTGGCCTTGATGGACTGGGCATAGGGGGTCCAGTCGGAGACGCCGGCCGCCGGATAGAGGTCGGTGTAGGAGACCTTGCCGCCGAGGCCCGCGACGGCTTCCTTGAACTGGGCGGACATCACCTTGGTGACGGGGGAGTCGCCGGAGATGATGCCCACCTGCTGTGCGGAGTCGGGGTACTTGTCCTTGATCAGCCAGCTGTAGTAGCCGGCGTACTGGAAGTATCCGGCCACGGGCTGCGAGGCGATCACCTGGAGGTCGGAGCCGATGGCGCCGATCTGACTGGACTGGCCGGGGAAGTTGGGCAGCAGGCACTTGAGGCGGTCCTGCACACCCAGGGCGTCCAGCGCGGCGCCGCCGCCGACGAGCGCGAAGTCGGCCTTGCAGGCTTCGAGCACGCGCTGGCGGACCTCCATGAGCTTGGTGTCGCGGGTGACGGGGGCGAGCTGCCGTCCGTTGATACCGCCCGCGTCGTTGCACCAGTCGGTGAACACCTCGGCGGCGTCCGTGAATTCGGACTTCTTGGTGAACCCGACGTCCGACATCACACCGACCTGGATCTTCTTGTCGGTGACGCCCTGGACCGACGACGGCTTGGCGGTGCCGGGGCCGCAGACGTTCTTGAGGGCGCCGAAGTCGGCGGAGGCCGCGGACGCGCCGGCGGCCGGGGTCGCCTTCCGTGCGGCGTCGGTGTTCGTGTCGTCGTCGGAGCGGGTGGAGCAGCCGGCCAGCAGCACCGCGACCACGGTGACCGAGCCGATCAGCAGCCTGCGCAAGGTGCCTCCTCGGGGAGCTCGGACGCCGTCGTCCGAGGGAGGTGAGGAAAGGTGCGGGGTCAGGTGACCGCGCCGCCCGCCTTGAGGGCGAGGATGCGGTCCCAGTCGTAGCCGAGCTCGGAGAGGATCTCCTCCGTCTGTGCGGCGAACTCGGGAGCGGGGCCGAGGGGCGTGTCCTCGACGTCGAACTGGACCGGGCTGGCGACGAGTTCGAGCTCGCCGGCCTGTCCGATGTAGCCGTTGGCGCGCACCTGCGCGTCGGCGGCGGCCTGGAGCGTGTCCTGGACGGGCGCCCAGGGGCCCTCCAAGGCGGCGAGGTCCCGTGACCACTCGGCGAGGGTGCGGGTGGCGATCACCTCGCGCAGGATCTTCACGGCGTCGTCGGTGTGGGCGGCGATGGACTCGGCGGTGGCGAAGCGGGGGTCGCCCGCCAGGTCGGGGCGGCCGAGGCAGCGGCAGACGTTCGCCCAGAACTTCGCCGGCTGGAGCATGACGAAGGACAGGTAGCGGTCGTCGGAGGTGCGGTAGAGCCCGGAGAGCGGGTTGGCGGGCGAGCCGTGGGCGCTGGGCGTGACGCCCTCCCAGGCCCGGTCGAGGTGCAGGGACAGACCGATGGAGTGGCCGAGCGCCCACAGGCCGCTGCCGAGCAGGGAGACGTCGACGACGGAGGTCTCGCCGGTGCGTTCACGGCGCAGGAGCGCGGCCGCGATGCCGCCCGCCAGGTTGGTGCCGGAGATCGTGTCGCCGTAGGCCGGGCCCGGCGGGCTGACCATGCCCTCGGTGCCGGGCGGGGTGATGGAGGCGGCCGTGCCGGCGCGGGCCCAGAAGGCGGTCATGTCGTAGCCGCCCCGGTCGGACTCGGGGCCGCGCGGCCCGAGGGCGCTGCCGCGCGCGTAGACGATGCGCGGGTTCACGGCGCGGATGTCGTCGACGTCGATGGCGAGGCGGGCGCGGGAGGCGGGCAGGAAGCTGGTGAGGAACACGTCCGCGCGCCTGACCAGCTCGTTCAGCACGTCGCGGCCCTCGGGCGACGCCATGTCGAGGCCCAGGGAGCGCTTGCCGCGGTTGGCGTGGGCCACGTTGGGGTTGGGGTCGCCCTCCACCTTGAAGGCGCCGGTCTGGCGCAGGCCGCGCTGCGGGTCCCCGGTGACGGCGTGCTCGACCTTGACGACGTCGGCGCCCCAGTCGGCGAGCACGGCGCCGGCCGAGGGCACGAACCCGTACATGGCTGCCTCCAGAACCCGGATGCCCTCCAGCGGCCTCACGCCGACTCCTGCGGTGCGACCACCCGGGCGAGCGACTTCTCCTCCAGGAACTCCTCGAAGCCCGCCCGTCCGCTCTCCCGGCCGACGCCGGACTGCTTGTAGCCGCCGAAGGGCACATCGGGGGCGAAGTAGTTGCCGCCGTTGATGGAGAAGGTGCCGGTGCGGATCCGGCGGGCGACGCGGATCGCGCGCTCCTCGTCGGCGCTGTGGACGGCCCCCGACAGGCCGTACTTGGAGTGGTTGGCGATGCGGACGGCGTCGTCCTCGTCGTCGAAGGGGATCACGGCGAGGACCGGGCCGAAGACCTCCTCCTGGGCGATCTCGCTGTTCGGGTCGACGCCTGCGAGCAGGGTCGGCTCGTAGAACCAGCCGGGGTCGATCCGGTGGCCGCCGCGTACGAGGGTCGCCCCGTCGGCGACGGCCCGCTGGACCATGGCGTCGACCTTGTCGCGCTGCTGCTCGCTGATGAGCGGGCCCATGGCGGTCTTCGGGTCGGTGGGATCGCCGACCTGGACGCGTTCGAGGCCGGCTGCGACGAGCTGCACCATCCGGTCGTGGTGGGCGCGCGGGACGAGGAGTCGGGAGGTGAGCGCGCAGCCCTGGCCGGCGTGGGAGCAGATGGTGAACGCGGCGAACATGGCCGACTTCACGAGGTCCGCGTCCTCGAAGACGATCATCGCGGACTTGCCGCCGAGTTCGAGGAAGACCTTCTTCACGGTGTCCGCGGCGGCGGCCATGATGCGGCGGCCGACGGCGGTCGAGCCGGTGAAGGTGACCGCGTCCACGTCCGGGTGTGTGGTGAGGAGTTGTCCGACCTCGGCGCGCGAGGAGCTGAGGACGTTGACCACGCCCGGCGGGATGTCGGTGTGCTCCGCGATGAGTTCGCCGAGCGCCAGGGTGATGAGCGGGTTCTGCGGGGCGCCCTTCAGGACGACGGTGCAGCCCGCGGCGAGCGCGGGGGCGAGTTTGGCGAGGGCGAGCTGGTTGGGGTAGTTGTACGGCAGGATCGCGGCGACGACCCCGGCGGCCTCCTTCTCCACCCAGCGGTGGTGGCGCCGGCCGCGTGACTCGATCTCGCCCAGGTCCTCGCTGAACTCGTAGCCCTCCAGCAGGTCGGCGTAGAACTTCACGATGCCGATGGGCTCGTCGAGCTGGGGTCCGTGGGTGAGCTGGAGCGGGGCGCCGACCTCGGCGATGGTCAACTCGCGTAGTTCCTCGCGGTGTTCCAGGAGGGCCTGGTGCAACTGGCGCAGGCAGCGCAGCCGCAGGTCCTTGTCGGTGGACCAGTCGGTGGTGTCGAAGGCGCGGCGGGCGGCGGCGATCGCGGTCTCGGCGTCGGCCGAGGTGGCGTCGGGGGCGTGGCCGAGCAGGTCGCCGGTGGCGGGGTTGTGGGAGGCGAAGGTGGTCTCGGCGGCGGTCAGCTTGCCGTCGATCAGCTGGGACTTGACGACCAGGGAGGGCTTTGGGGCCGAGGTGCTCACAGCCGCACCACCGATCCGCCGTCCACGGCGACGACCTGGCCGGTGACCCAGGCCGCGTCGTCGGAGAGCAGGAAGAGCAGGGCGCCGGCCTGGTCGGCCGGGGTGCCCATGCGCTTGAGGGCGAAGGACTGCACCATGGCCGTGCGCTGTTCCTCCGGGATGATCGAGCGGGCCGCTTCGGTGTCCGTGGGTCCGGGCGCGATCGCGTTGACGCGGATGCCCCGGCCGCCGAGTTCGGCGGCGAGGGAGACGGTGAGGTGGTTGACGCCGGCCTTGGCGAGCCCGTAGAAACCGGTGGGCTGCCAGGCCGCGGTGGACGACTGGTTGACGATGGCCGCGCCCTCCTGGAGGTGGGGCAGGACGGCACGGGTCATGTGCAGCGCGCCCAGCAGGTTCACCTTGAGGAACCGGTCGAGGTAGTCGTAGTCGACGGTGACGATGCCCTCGCGGCGCATCCCGTGGAACACGGCGGCATTGTTGACCAGGTAGTCGATGCGCCCGAGTTCATGGACGACGGTGTCGGCGAGCTGCTGTGCCGAGGCCGGGTCGGCCACGTCGACCCGTACGAAGAGCGCGTCGCCGATCTCCTTGGCGACGCGCTGTCCCTGCTCCTCGTTCAGTTCGGCGACGACGACCTTCGCGCCCTCCGCGGCCAGCGCCTTGGCGTACCCCTCGCCGATGCCCTGCCCGGCCCCGGTGACGATCGCCACCTTGTCCTTGAACCGCATCCCAGCCCTCCTCGCTCGGTCGAACCCCCGATGTCGGACCCCGGATGTCAGACCCCGGATGCTGCGGAAACTACATTCTCTGTTTGCGCGAATCAAGCATTCGGACGAGAGAAGACGATGCTCTCCTCTTCCGGCGCCGAACATGGTGAGAATATGATTCTCATGTATGGAAGGGGTATTTCCATGATCGAATCGAAGGCCTTGAGCCCGTCGCTCGGGGTGGAGTTCGTCGGCGTGACCGACCCGCTCGACGACGCCTTCGTCGAACGCGCCGCCGAAGCCCTCAAGTGGCGGGGGGTGCTGCTCCTCCGCGGACTGCACCTCGACGACGACCGGCAGCTCGCGTTCAGCCGCAGGCTGGGCGAGGTCGTCGCGCTGCGCGGCCAGGAGATCTTCCCGATCTCCATCAACCCGGCGAAGAGCAGAAGCGCCAAGTACCTGAAGGGGGCGTTCCACTGGCACCTCGACGGCACCACCGACGACATCCCCGTCAAGGCGACCACGCTGACGGCCCGTCATGTCGCCACGGTCGGCGGCGGAACGGAGTTCGCCAGCACCTACGCCGCCTACGACAACCTGCCGGAGAAGGACCGCGAGCGCTACGAGAACCTGCGGGTGGTGCACAGCTTCGAGGCCGCGCAGCGGCTGGTGACCCCGGACCCCACCGAGGAGGAGCTGGCCGGCTGGCGCACCCAGCCCACCCACGAGGTCGCCCTGGTGTGGCGGCGCCGGGACGGCCGCCGTTCCCTCGTCACCGGCGCGACCGCCGACCACGTCGTCGGCATGGACCCCGGGGAGAGCCGGGCCCTGCTCGACGAACTCCGCGACTGGAGCACCCAGGAACGGTTCCGCTACGCGCACGACTGGGCGGTCGGCGACCTGGTGGTGTGGGACAACACCGGGATCCTGCACCGGGCGCTGCCCTACGACGAGCGCTCCGAGCGGCTGCTGCACCGGACGACGGTCGTCGGCGACGAGGCCTTCGCATGAGCCCGGAAGCAGCGGCGGCGGCCGCGGGCCCGGTCCGGACGGCGGTCGTCACGGGCGGCGCCTCGGGCATCGGCCGGGCCGTCGCCCGGCGGCTCGCCGCGGACGGCATGAAGGTCGCCGTCCTCGACATCACGCCCGCCGAGGAGGGCTACGGCCTCCTCGTCGACGTCACCGACCGGGCGCAGGTCGACAAGGCGATGGACGCGGTGCGCGAGCGCCTCGGGCCGGTGTCGGTACTGGTCAACGCGGCCGGCAAGGACGGTTTCACACGCTTTCGCACACTGTCCTTCGCGGACTGGCAGCGGGTCGTCGACGTCAACCTCAACGGCGTCTTCCACTGCGTGCAGTCCGCCCTGCCGGACATGTGGGACGCCCGCTGGGGCCGGATCGTCAACATCTCCTCCTCCAGCGCGCACTCGGGACAGCCGTTCATGGCGCACTACGTCGCGGCCAAGTCCGCGGTGAACGGGCTCACCAAGTCCCTGGCCCTGGAGCTGGGCCCGCGGGGCATCACCGTCAACGCGGTCCCCCCGGGCTTCGTCGACACCCCGATGCTGCGCTCCGCCGAGCAGAAGGAGCAGCTGGGCGGCTCCATCGAGGACCACATCGCCCGCACTCCGGTCCGCCGGGTCGGGCGCCCCGAGGACATCGCGGCCGCCTGCTCGTTCCT
Organism: Streptomyces sp. NPDC051677; assembly: GCF_044453465.1. Classification (NCBI taxonomy): domain Bacteria; kingdom Bacillati; phylum Actinomycetota; class Actinomycetes; order Kitasatosporales; family Streptomycetaceae; genus Streptomyces; species Streptomyces sp. NPDC051677. The sequence goes on along the minus strand of NZ_JBITCT010000034.1, from coordinate 90,928 downwards.
GGTGTCGGAGGAGGCCGGCTACATCACCGGCCAGATCCTCGGGGTGAACGGGGGCCGCAACACCTGACGGGGTCAGGGGTCGCCGGGAGGGGGCGGCGCAGGCGCGGGTGCGCTCACCCGTTCCTGAGCCGCTCCTTCATCTCGTCGAGGCGGGTCAGGATCGGGAAGCCGTCCACGCTCAGGGCGTTGCCGTGACCGGTCTGGTGGACGTCGAAGACGGACTGCAGGGCGGCGTAGAAGCCCTGGACGTCGAGCGTCTGGTTGACGGCGCGTTTGGCCTGGCGCAGACCGAAGGGCGGCATCAGAGCGATCCGGGCGGCCAACGCCCGGACGGACGCGTCGAGTTCGTCCAGGGGCACCACCTTGTTCACCATGCCCGCCTGCTCGGCCTCGGCTGCGGTCAGCGGCCGGCCGGTGAACAGGATCTCCTTGGCCTTGCGCGCACCCAACTCCCAGGTGTGGCCGTGGTATTCGACTCCTCCGATGCCCATGTGCACCACCGGGTCGGAGAACTCGGCGTTCTCGGCCGCCACGATCAGGTCGCAGGGCCAGCACAGCATCAGCCCGGCGGCGATGCACTTGCCCTGGACGGCGGCGATGGTGGGCTTGGGCAGGTTGCGCCACTTCAGCGCGTACTCCAGATAGCGGCGCGTCTCGGCGTCGTAGATCCATTCCAGGGTGATCTCGCCGGGTCCCGGCCAGCGGTCCTTGAGGTCGTGCCCGGCGGAGAAGTGACGGCCGTTGGCGCGCAGGACGACCACCCGCACGTCCGCGTCGCGGCCGGCCCGGGCGAAGGCCGCGTCGAGGTCGTCGAGGAGCGCCATGGTCTGGGCGTTGGCGGCCTCGGGGCGGTTGAGGGTGATCGTCGCGACGCCGTCCTCGGCCGCGTAGAGGATCTGGTCCATACGGCTGGCTCCTGAAAGGGGTGGTCAGCGGGGCAGGCCGAGGATGCGCTCGGCGATGATGTTGCGCTGGATCTCGCTGGTGCCGCCGGCGATGGTGCCGGCGAAGCTGCGCGCGTACCGCTCGAACCAGCTGGAGACGAACGCCTCGTTGTTCATGTGGTGGTGCGGGCCGGTCAGCGCCGGATGCAGCAGCCCCTCCGCGCCGTGCGCCTCCAGCGCGTGCAGCGAGGCGGACTGGACGGCCTCGGAGCCCAGCAGTTTGAGGACGGAGATCCCGGCGGGGTCGCGGCCCGGGCCGAGCCGGCGGTAGCCCAGCAGGCGCAGCGCCTGGAGGTCCATGCGGAGCGTGGCGTACCACTCCTGGCCGGCTCCGGCGTCGGCCGCGTCGCGGATCAGGTCCTCCAGGCGTTCGGCGTACGACAGCCAGAGCAGGGTGCGTTCATGGCCGAGGGAGCCGTTCGCCACCCGCCAGCCCCCGCCGAGCGGGCCGACGAGGTTCTCCCGGGGCACGCGCACGTCGGTGAGGAACACCTCGTTGAAGTCGAGGTCGTCCTCGGCGGCGATCGAGCCGAAGGGGCGGCGGACGACGCCCTCGGCGTTCGTGGGGATGAGAAGGGCGCTGATGCCCTTGTGCTTGGGCGCGTCGGGGTCGGTGCGGACGAAGGCGAGCAGGACGTCGGCGTCGTGTGCGCCGGAGGTCCAGATCTTCTGGCCGTTCACCGTGAAGGCGTCCCCGTCGAGGACGGCGCGGGTGCGCAGGGACGCCAGGTCCGAGCCGGCCTCGGGTTCGCTCATGCCGAGGGCCGCAGTGATCTCCGCGCGCAGGATCGGCACCGCCCAGCGGGATTTCTGCTCCTCGGTGCCGAAGGTGAGCAGCGAGGCGGCGATGATGCCGAGGCCCTGGGGGTTGAAGCTGTGGTAGATCCGGCGGTGGGCCAACTCCTCCAGATGGGCGAGTTGTTGGGGCAGGGTGGCGTTCCGGCCGCCGTACTCGGGCGGCTGTCCGGGCAGCAGCCAGCCGTGGTCGAAGAGGGTGCGCTGCCAGCGGCGTGCCCAGTCGGGGACGTGGGCGCTGGAGCGGGAGCGTTCGCGCGCCTCGGCCTCGGCGGGCATACGGGCGTCGAGGAAGACCGCGAACTCGGCGCGGAACGCAGCCACTTGGTGGTCGTCGGCAAGCCTCATCAGATGACCAGCGCTTTGCGGTGGACGGCCGCGGCGCCCAGGAGCAGATCGCAGGCCTGGGCCCGCTTGAGAACGAACTGCAGCTCGTTCTCCCAGGTGAAGCCCATGGCGCCGAAGAGCTGCAGGCCGTGCCGGAGGACCAGGCGCTGGCACTCCCCCGCGGCGGCCTTGGCCATGTGCGCGGCGTCCGTGCGACGCGGGTCGTCCTCGGCGATCGTGAGGGCCGCGAAGTGGGTGAGCGCACGGGCGCGTTCGATCGCCACGTGCATGTCGGCGGCCTTGTGCTTGACCGCCTGGAAGGAGCCCAGCGGTCTGCCGAACTGCACCCGCTGCTTCACATGGGCGAGGGCGAGGTCGAGGATGCGACGGCAGGCGCCGACCGCGGTGGCGGCGAGGCCCACGAGGGCCAGGTCCGGCACCCCTGCGACGAGTTCTCCCCGGCCTTCGACATGGGCCACGTGGAGCTGGGGGTCGAGGACGGGCACCCGTTCGGCGGCCAGGTCGGCGCCGCGTACGACGGTGACGCCGTCGGGGGTGAGCAGCGCGACCTCGTCGGCGCGGTCGGCGTCGAGGACGAAACGGCCGGCGCCGTCGAACACGGCGGTGCCGCTGCCCTCGGGGAGCCGGCCCGCCAGCGGGGCGAACCAGGTGGCGGTGGCCAGGAACGGGGTGGGGTCGGCGACGTGGCCGAGCTCCTCCAGGATCAGGGCCAGTTCGAGCGGAGGCGCCTCCAGCCAGCCGAGCCTCACATAGGTGTCCCACTGCCGGTCCTCGGGCCGGCCGCGCACCTTGGCGACCGTCTCGCGGACCGTGCGCCGCAACAGCCGCTGGTCTTCGTCGAGTTCGAACTCCACGCCCGGCCTCCGCCCTCTCATCGTACCGGCGACACCATCGGGCGAGAATAACATTCTCGCTATCGGGAAGTAAGAGTCTTGTTTCTGGGGGAGCGCAGTTCGGTAGGGGGCGCGCCCTCCCCTTTCACATATGTGGAGTACCGTTCTACCCATGAGCGCCGTCCCCGTAGAACCGGTTGAGCCACCCGAGCCCGCCTGGCGGCAGCGCGCCGTCGAGCGCTCCACCCGCGCCGCGAAGCTCCGCGCCGAGCAACGCGTGCAGCGCTTCCTGGACGCGGCCCAGGAACTGATCGCCGACAAGGGCACCACCGACTTCACGGTGCAGGAGATCGTCGAGCGTTCCCGGCAGTCGCTGCGCAGCTTCTACCAGCACTTCGACGGAAAGCACGAGCTGCTGCTCGCGCTGTTCGAGGACGCCCTGTCGCGTTCGGCCGTCGAGATCCGCGGGGCCGCCGCAGCCGGCCGCGACCCGCTGGACAAGCTCCGCATCGCCGTCGACCTGCTCTACCGCTCCTCCGAACCCAAGTCGGGCGCGCAGTCCCCGCTGTTCACGGACTTCGCCATCCAGCTGCTCGTCAGCCATCCCGACCAGGTGGCCACCGCGCACCTGCCGCTGCTGGGCTTCTTCACGGAGCTGGTGGAAGAGGCCGTCGCGGCGGGCCAGGCCGTCTCCCCGAAGCCGCGCCGCACCGCCTCGCTCATCATGCAGACGGCGATGTTCACGGCCCGCGCCCCTTCGGCGCCGGTCGGCGCGCATCCCTCGCCCATCTCCGCGCAGGAGGTGTGGGCGTTCTGCCTGGGCGGGATCACGGGCCCGGCGGTCGCCGCGGGCACGACCGAGGCGCCGCTCGACGAGGAGCAGCCGGGCGCCTCCGCGAAGAAGTCCCCCGCCGCGCCGGCCGCCAGGAAGACGGCGGGCACGCGCAGGACGGCGACGAAGAGCACCGCCGCGAAGTCGGCCACGACGAGGACACCGCGCAGCAAGACCTGACCCCACACGGTCCGTCATCAGGGTCCCCGTAGGTCTCCCCTACGGGGACCCTGATGACACGGGAATGCTGCGGCACGGGGACCCACTGACACGGGAACCCAGCCGCACGGGGACCCCCTGACACGGGAACCCAGCCGCACGGAGACCCACTGACACGGGAACCCAGCCGCACGGAGACCCACTGACACGGGAACCCAGCCGCACGGAGACCCACTGACACGGGAACCCAGCCGCACAGGGACCCACTGACACGGGAACCCAGCCGCACAGGGACCCACTGACACGAGGACCGGCTGCCACCAGGACCGGGCTGCCATCAGGACCGGCTGCCACCAGGACCGGGCTGCCACGGGGACCCGCTGCCGGGGCAGCCCGGTCGGCTACGCTCCCAGCGAGCCCAGCACCCGCCGCGACCCCTGGACCGCGGTCCGCTGCATCAGGTCCAGCACGCCCCGGATCCCCGCCATCTCCGATCCGCCGCCGGCCCGTCCGGGCCCTCCGTGCCGCAGTGCGGGAAGGGGGGATCCGTGTCCCGTGGTCTGGCCCATCGTCGCGGAGTCCAGCAGGTGCAGCCGTCCGTGCCAGGCGGCGGCCTCCGCCACGAAGCCGACCGTCCAGGCCACGTCGTCGCTCACCACCGACGCGGCGAGGCTGCCGCGTCCGCGCGCGAGCAGGTCCGCCGCATGTGCGGTGTCCCGGTAGGCCAGCACCGTCGCCGCCGGGCCGAACGGTTCGACCTCGTGGGGCGCGGCGGCGTCCGGGTCGGCGGAGACCAGGAGGGTGTCGAGGAAGGCGCCCCGCTCGGGGTCTGCGTCGACCAGGCGCACCTTCTCCGGGTCGCCGTGCACGAAGCGGCCGGACTCGGCGATCCTGCGCACGGCCCGGCGTACGTCGTCGCGCTGGGCGAGGCTGACGACCGCGCCCATGGTCACGCCCGCCGCGGCGGGGTTGCCGACGGTCACCCCGGCCAGCCCGGCGGAGATCGCGTCGAGGGCGGCGGACTCGTGTGCGCCGGGGACGAGGACGCGGCGGATCGCGGTGCACTTCTGGCCCGCCTTGACCGTCATCTCGGTCACCACCTCGCGCACGAACGCGTCGAAGAGCGGCGAGCCGGGGGCGACGTCCGGGGCGAGCACGATCGCGTTGACCGAGTCCGCCTCCGCGTTGAAGCGCACTGAGCGGGCGACGAGGTTGCGATGCGTGCGCAGGGTCTCGGCGGTGGCGGCGGAACCGGTGAAGGAGAGGACGTCCTGCTCGCCGAGCAGACCGAGCGCCGGCCGCACCGAGCCGACGACGAGTTGCAGCGTCCCCGGCGGCAGCACACCGGCGTCCGTCACGATCCGGACCAGGCGCTCGGTGAGGTACGAGGTCGGCGTGGCCGCCTTCACCACGCTCGGCATGCCCGCCAGCACGGCCTGGGCCAGCTTCTCCAGGGGCGCCCACACGGGGAAGTTGAAGGCGTTCACCTGGAGCATCAGACCCGGGGACGGCGTGACCAGATGGACGCCCAGGAAGTCCTCGCCCCGGGCGAGGCGTTCGGCGGGGCCCTCGACGAGGTGCGGCGCGTCCGGGAGTTCGGCCCGCGCGCGGGCGGCGTAGTCGCGCAGGACGCGGATGCCGCCGTCGACGTCGTAGCGGGCGTCGTTCAGGGTCGCTCCGGCGCGGGCGGAGAGGGCGTACAGCTCCTCGCGGCGGGCGCGGACACACGCGGCGACGGCGTCCAGGAGGTCGGCGCGCCGGTGGAAGGTCAGAGCCCGCAGCGCCGGGCCGCCGACCCGGCGCGCGTGGTCGAACGCGCCGGCGAGGTCGAGGCCCTCGGAGGAGACCCGGCAGACCAGCTCTCCGGTGACCGCGTCGTGTACGTCGGCCGCCGTGCCGTCGGCGGCCGCGGGGGTGACCCAGGTGTCCTGCAGATGACTCGGAAGCATGGGATGCGGCCCGCTTTCTTCGAGGAGACTTTCGAGGAGGCTTCGAGGCTTTCGAGGAGGCTTCGGGGAGGGTCGGCTCGGCCGGCGGGTCAGTCGACCGGGTGGTGGCCCCAGATGTCGGCGGTGTAGACCCGGCTGACCCAGGTGCTCTCGTCGACCTGCACACCGCCCGCGCCGATCTCGATGCCGAAACCGGCCGGCGAGGTCATGTAGAACGAGAACATCCCGTCGTTGGCGTGCTTGCCGAGCGTGGCCATGAGTTTCACGTCGTGCTCACGCGTGCGGTCGAGGGCGCGGCCGACCTCCTCCGGGCTGGTCACCTCGCACAGGATGTGGTGGGTGCCCTCGTTCTTGTACGACCGGATGAAGGCGATGCTGTGGTGCCGCGGGTTGCAGCCGAGGAAGTGGAACGTGCCCCAGGGGTAGTCGGCGGTGTCGCTGAGCCGGAAGCCCAGGACGTCGCAGTAGAAGTCCACCGCCTCCTGCACGTGCGGAGTCTTCATCACCACGTGGCCGAGCCCCTGCTCCCCGGTCACGAAGTCGACGCCGAGCGGTGAGACGAATTGGCCGGCGGCGAGACGGCGGCCGCAGAACAGCTCGGTGCGGATGCCGAGCGGGCCGGTGAAGTGCACCATCCGGGCCACCTGGCGGTCCCGGCACTCCGCGTCCGTGCCGACGGACACCTCGACGCCGGCCTCCTTGAGGCGGACCGTCATCTCGTCGATCGCCGCCGGGTCGCGCACCTCCCAGCCGATGACCGTCACGCCCCCCGTCGGCGCCTTCGTCAGCCACATGCGGAACGGGTGCTGGTCCATCCGCAGCCGGTAGCGCACCGGCCCCTCCGGACCCTCCGCCTCACCTGGCTCACCCGGCTCACCCGGCTCACCCGGCTCGACGGCGAGGCCTATCACGTTGCGGGCGTACTCCGCCCATGCTGTCGGGTCGGGCGCACCGATGCCCACGTACCCAAGGCTCTGGATCGTCATGACGAGGACGATATTTGTTAGACCCTTGACGGTCAAGACTCATACGAATACGTTGACGTCATCGAGCCGAGGAGGTCTCCGATGTCGGGAGAAGTGCCCGAGAAGGCCCGTGTGCGACCCCGCGACGAGGGCGAGCTGCACGAGAAGACACTGGCGTCGCTGGCGCCGTACCGCGACCGGGACGGCCGGATCTACACGATCTGGGCGACCCTCGCGCACCACGAGGACGCGCTGCGCCGCTTCATCGTCTTCGGCAACCACGTGCTGGGGAAGAACACCCTGCCGCTGCCGTCCCGGGAGCTGATGATCCTTCGGATCGCCGCCCGTGCACAGGCCGCGTACGAGTGGGACCAGCATGTCCGCATCGCCCGCCGCGCCGGGCTCGCCGACGACACGATCCTGGCCGCCGCGACCGGCGAGTGGGACGCGCTGGACGAGCTCGACCGGGTGCTGCTCGCCGCCACCGACTCCCTCGTGGACCGCCAGGGCGTGGACGACGAGCTGTGGGACCGGCTGACCGGGCGCCTGAGCGTCGAGCAGGTCATCGACGTCCTCTACACCGTCGGCCAGTACCTCACCATCGCCACCGTCATCAACACCCTCGGCGTCCAGGTGGAGGGCGAGCTCGCCCTGCCCCTGCCGGTTGTCCAGCAGAAGGAAGAAGCCGCATGAAGCTCGCCAACCTCGCCGGGCGCCCCGTCGTCGTCCGTGACGACCGTGCCCTCGACATCGCGGACGCCAGCAAGGGAGCGATCGAGCCGCGCCTGGAGGTGCTCTGTGACCTCGCCCTCCACGACGAGCTGCGCGCGATCGCCGAGCGCGCCGACGACGCCGACTTCAAGCCCTTCGACCGGCACGACCTGGGCCGCGTGGCCAAGCCGTACAAGGCGATCGGGGTCGCCCTGAACTACCGCGCGCACGCCGAGGAGTCCAACCTTCCCGTACCGGACGAGCCGTCGGTGTTCGCCAAGTTCGCCTCCTCGGTCGTCGGCCCCTACGACGCGATCGTGGTGGAGGCGCAGTACGACAAGGTCGACTTCGAGGCGGAGCTCGTGGTCGTCATGGGCAAGGCCGGCAAGAACATCTCCGAGGCCGACGCCTGGTCCCACGTGGCCGGCGTCACCGCAGGTCAGGACATCAGCGACCGCAAGGAACAGTGGCGCAAGCCGATCAACCAGTTCACGCTGCCGAAGTCGTACGACACCTTCAGCCCGATCGGCCCGTACCTGGTCACGCTCGACGAGTTCGCCGACCCCGACGACATCGAGGTGGCCGGCTGGGTCGACGACCTGGAGGTCCAGCGGGGCCGTACCTCCGACCTGATCTTCAGCGTGCCCGAGCTGATCGCCTGGCTGTCGAAGCGGGTGACGTTCGAACCCGGCGACCTGATCTTCACCGGCACCCCGGCCGGCTGCGGGGTCCGGCGCACCCCGCGGCTGTACCTCACCGCGGGCAAGGTCCTGCGGACCGAGGTCACCGGTGTGGGCACTATGGTCAATCCGGTCGTCGGCGGCTGACACCGGCGAGGCCTCAAGAGAAGGGCGGGAGACCGTGACGGACACCGTGCGCGAACCGGAGACCTCGGGGACGAGCCGGACCCGGGAGTTCTCGGAGCTGCTGCGCCACCGGCATCGCGAGCTGGGCACGACCGACCCCCGGGATCTCGACGCGATCGAGATGGTCACCGACCTCACCCGTCTCGAAGCCCGGCTGACCAAGGACTTCGAGAAGCACGTCCACCGGCCGCTCGGCCTGACCTGGGCGGGCTTCAGGATCCTGAACTCCCTGTGGGTCTACGGTCCGCTCGGCCAGCAGGACATCGGCCGGGTGTCCGGATCCACCCGGGCCAGCATCTCCAGCGCGCTCGCGACCCTGGAGAGCCGCGGCCTCGTCACCCGCGAGCGGGTGGAGAGCGACCGCCGCCAGCTGTTCGTCGAGCTGACGGCGGAGGGCCGCGAGACGCTGCGGCAGGCCATCGAGGCGCAGACCGAGCGCGAGCGGGCCTGGACCGGCGTGCTGCGTGACGACCAGCTCAGTGAACTGGTGCATCTGCTGCGTACGCTGGTGAACCAGGAGACCCCGCCCGCGGAGTGAACCGGGCCCGGGGAACCGGCCCCCACATACAGGACCTGTGCTCGGAGCCGCCGTAGCACAGCCGCAGAAAACAGTTAGAACTCTTACCGTCAAGCATTAGACAGTTGGTTGGTTTCTCAAGGGAGAGAATCATGGTCCGTCGTGTCGTCACCGGTGTCGATCCCAGTGGCAAGCCCGTGATCGTCAGTGACGGCGAGCCGCCCGTCACCCGCCAGTACACCCACACCCCCGGCTTCGCCCGCTCCCTGGTGTGGACCACGACGGCTCCCCCCGCCCCGTCGGCCGACCCGACGGAATCTGTGAAGTCCTACGTGCCCGCCCCCGGCGAGACGATCGCCCTGACCGTCACCTTCGCGCCGGCCAGTGTCTACGCCGAGCCGGGCTTCGATCCCGCGGCCGCCGGCGCCGAGCAGCTGGAGGCCACCCCGGGTCTGGCCGAGCTGTTCGAGCTCGACAACCCGGGCATGCACACCACGCCGACCGTGGACTACGGCGTCGTCCTGTCCGGCGAGCTGGTCCTCGACCTCGACGGCGGCGAGACGGCCGTACTGAAGCCCGGCGACCTGATCGTGCAGAACGGCACGCGGCACGCCTGGCGCAATCTCGGCACGGAGCCCGCGACGGCGTTCTTCGTCCTGATCGGCGCGGGCGGCGGGTCATGAGCGCCCTGACGGCGGCGGCGCCCGGCGCCCCGGTCGTCGACCTCGACCTCGCCGAACTGCGCCGCGACCCCTACCCCGCCTACGCCGAGCTGCGCCGCACCGCCCCGCTCGCCTGGGTCCCCTCGGTCGGCCGGCATCTGCTCACCCGGTACGACGACATCGTCCACGCGGAGAAGCTCCCCGAGGTGTTCAGCTCGCGCGAGGAGGGCTCGCTGCTGCTGCGCACGGTCGGCCCGAACATGCTCCGCGAGGACGACCCGAACCACCGGCGGCTGCGCGCCGCCGCCGAGCCGCCGACCCGCCCGCGCCAGGTCCGCGACCTGTGGGCAGGCGCCTTCGAGCGCACCGCGCACGAACTGCTCGACGGGATCGCCGGCCGGGGCGAGGCAGACCTGATCGCCGACTTCGCCGAGCCGCTCGTCGCCGCCGACCTGGCCCTGGTGCTCGGGCTGCGCGACGCGAGCGCCGAGGAGGTCGCCGACTGGTCGCGGGCCATGATGGCCGGCAACAGCAACTACGCCGACGACCCGGACGTCTGGCTGCGCGCCGAACAGGCCACCCGGGCCATCGAGGACGCGGTGGCCCGGGCCGCCGAGGCCGCCCTGCGCGAGCCCGACGGCTCGGTGATCTCCTCCATGGTCCACGCGGCCGACCCCGTAGCCCTGACGGAGATCCAGAACAACGTCAAGGTCATCATCGGCGGAGGCGTCAACGAGCCGCGTGACGTCTTCGGCGTGGGGGCCTGGGCGCTGCTGAACCGCCCCGAGGCACTGGACCGGGTCCTGGCGGATCCGGCGAGCTGGAAGCGGGTCTTCGAGGAGAGCGCCCGCTGGATCTCGCCGATCGGCATGTACCCGCGCCAGCTCACCCAGGACTACGAGATCGCCGGGCTGGCCCTGCCCGCCGGCAGCCGCGTGGCGCTCGTCATCGCCTCGGGCAACCGGGACGAGTCGGTGTTCGAGCGGGCCGACGAGTTCGACCTCGGCCGGCCGCACCGGCCGCACCTCGCCTTCGGCGGCGGACCGCACTTCTGCATGGGCGCGTGGGTCGCGCGCCACGAGGTCAGCGCGATCGCCTGGCCCCTCATCTTCAGCCGCCTCAAGGGGCTCCGGCTCGCCGAAGGCGCGCAGAGCCGCATGGACGGCTGGGTGTTCCGCGGGCCGACCTCGCTGAACGTCACCTGGCAAGCAGCCTGAGCCGTCCCCATCGGGAGGACTTCATGCCCACCGTCATCTTCCAGTTGCCCGACGGGACCGAACGCAAGGTCACCGCCGCGTCGGGGACCGTGCTCATGCAGGCGGCCGTCGCGAACGGCGTCCAGGGCATCGTCGCCGAGTGCGGCGGGAACGCCTCCTGCGCGACCTGCCATGTCTACGTCGACGCCGCCCAGTCCGAGCTGGCGGGAGGGCCGAACGACGTCGAGGACGAGATGCTGGACTTCACCGCCGCCGAACGCCGGCCCACCAGCCGGCTCAGCTGCCAGGTCGAGCTGACCGACGTTCTCGACCCACTGGTGGTCCACGTGCCCGAGGAGCAGGTATGAGCACAGGTACGACAGGCGCCGCGGGCGTGGTCGTCGTCGGCGGCGGGCAGGCCGGGTTCAGCGTCGCCTCGACCCTGCGGGCCTGCGGCTACGCCGGTCCGGTCACCGTGTTCGCCGCCGAGCCCCATCTGCCGTACCAGCGGCCGCCGTTGTCGAAGAAGGCCCACACCGAGCCGGACGAGCTGCGGGTCTCGCTGGTCCCGGAGTCCTTCTACGGCGAGCGGGACATCGAGCTGCGGCTCGGGGACGACGTGGTCGCCCTGGACACCGCCGCCCGCACGGTCCGCACCCGCGCCGGTCTGTGCGTGCCCTACGCCCATCTGGTGCTGGCGACCGGCGCCCGCAACCGGCCCCTGCCGGTGGCCGGCGCCGACCTGGCCGGGGTGCACGCCCTGCGCTCGCTCGACGACGCGCTGGCCGTCGGCCGGGCGCTGGCGACGGCCCGGGACGTGGTCGTCGTCGGCGGCGGCTTCATCGGGCTCGAACTCGCCCAGGTGGCCCGGGCCCGCGGCGCGCAGGTGACCGTCGTCGAACTCGCCGACCGGCTGCTGAGCCGGGCCGTCTCCCCGCAGCTCCAGGAACATCTGCGGCGGCGGCACGAGGAGTCCGGCGTCCGCGTCCTCACCGGGACGGCCGTGCAGCGGATCGAGGGCACGGACCGGGTCCGGCAGGTCGTGACGTCGGCCGGGGCCCTCCCCGCCGACCTCGTCGTGTACGGCATCGGCGCCGTCCCCCGGGACGAGCTGGCGCGGGACGCCGGTCTGGCCGTGGACGACGGTGTGCTCGTCGACGAGCAGCTCCGCTCGGTCACCGACCCGCGGGTCTCCGCCGTCGGCGACTGCGCCCGCCACCCCCACCCCCGCGCGGTGGGCCCGGTCCGGCTGGAGTCCGTGCAGAACGCCGCCGACCAGGGCGCGACCGTCGGCCGGCGCCTCGCCGGACAGCCCGCCCGGTACGAGAGCCTGCCGTGGTTCTGGAGCGACCAGGGCGCCGTCAAGCTGCAGATCGCCGGGCTGCGCGAGCCCTCCGACGACGTCCGGCTGGTGCCGGGCGACACTCCGGGACGACTGGCCGCGTACGCCTTCCGCGACGGCCGGCTGGTGGCCGTCGAGACGCTGGACTGGCCGGCCGAGCATCTGGCGGCCCGTCGGCTGCTGGAGCGGCGGACGCCGGTGCTGGCGGACGAGCTGGCAGGCACGACGCTGGGCGGACTCGCCCGCGCGAGACGGGCCGCGGAGGTGCGGGCATGACCACGACCTCCTGGTTCGGCGCCCACCTCGTGACCAGTGCGGCGCAGGCGGGCTCCCGGCCCGCCCTCGTGTTCGAGGACCGCTCCTGGACCTACGCCGAGCTGGACCGGGCGGTCCGGCGCGCGGTCGCCCGGCTCGACAAGTACGGAATCCGCCGGGGCGACCGGGTGGTGATGCAGGGCGCTGCCCGGCCCGAGGCGCTGATCACGCTGTTCGCGGTGACGCGCGTGGGCGCCGTCCTCGTCCCGCTGCACCCGCAGGTGACGGCCGGCGAGCTCGCGGTCGTGTGCGAGGAGACCGCCCCGACGGCTCTGGTCGCCGACGCGGGGTTCCCGGCGGGCACGGGCCTGCGGCTGACGTGGGAGGACCTGCATCCCGAGGACGAGGGTCCCGAGGCGCCCGTCTGCGATCCCCCGGCCGGCTCGGACGTCGCGGTGATCGCGTTCACGTCCGGGACCTCCGGCCGCCCCAAGGGCGTCGCGCTGACCCACGACAACCTGCACCGGAGCATGGCGGGCGGCCTGGCGCTGCTGCCCTTCGGCGAGGAGGACACCGCGCTCGTCTCCACCCCGCTGGCGCATGTCGCCGTGCTGGGCGGGCTTCCGCAGTGCACCTGGGCACGGCGCGGGACGGTCGTGCTGGCGCCGCGCTTCGACCCGGACCTCTTCGTCGACCTGGTCCGCGACCACCGGGTCACCTGCGCCTTCGCCGTCCCCGCCATGTCCGCCCTGCTGGCCCGCCACCCCCGCTTCGCCGGCGACGACCTGGACACCCTGCGGTGGATCCTGTCCGGTGGCTCACCGGCCCAGACCGCCGCCCGCGAGCAGTTCCGGGCCCGCGGGATCGGCGTGGTCAACTCCTACGGCTTGACCGAGACCAGCGCGGGCGTCACGTACTCCGCGCCCGACGAGCCGGCGACCTCCACGGGCTCCCCCGTCCCGGAGACGGAGGTGACGGTCGTGGACGCGACCGGTTCCCCCGCGCCGGTCGACACGCCCGGCGAGATCTGGGTGCGCGGGCCGTCGGTGGCTTCCGTGTACTGGACCGCCGCCGGGCCGGCGCCGGTGACCGACGCGGAGGGCTGGTTCCACAGCGGCGACCGGGGACGGTTCGACGAAGAGGGCCGTCTCACGGTCGTCGGCCGGCTCAAGGAGACCATCATCACCGGCGGCGAGAACGTCGACCCCGCCGAGGTCGAGAACGCGCTCGCCGACTTCCCCGGCGTCGTCGAGGTCGCGGTGTCGGGGGCGCCGGACCCGGTCTGGGGCGAGGTCGTGACCGCCTTCCTCGTCACCGACGCCGGCGCCCCGACCCTGGACGAGGTCCGCGGTCACCTCGACGGCCGGCTCGCCCGGCACAAGTGGCCCCGACGGCTGTGCGTCGTACCCGCACTGCCGCGCGGGGCCACCGGAAAACTGCAGCGCGCGCGACTGACGACGCTGCTGGACGACTGACTCCCCGTCAGCAAGACCGCACAGCCCTCTCATCGCTCCACAACTCCCGCAGACCGCACCGCCGTCGGTGCCGTCTGTCCCTCCCCTACCCTCACCCCGAGGAGACGCCATGAGTGCGACCATGCGAGCCGCGCGGATGCACCACGTCGGCGAGCCGATGAAGATCGAGGAACTGCCCGTTCCCGAGCCCGGCCCCGGTGACGTCCGCGTGGCCGTCCACGCCGTCAACATCGTCCCGAACCTCGCCAACATCCTGAACATGTGGACGACCTGGTTCCCGCACAGCCCCCTGCCGACCCTCCCGGCGATCTTCGGCCTGGATCCGGCAGGCGTGGTCGAGGCGGTCGGCGAGGGCGTCCAGGCGTTCAGGCCGGGCGACCGTGTGTACGTCAACCCGGGCCGCTCCTGCGGCTCCTGTCGCTCGTGCCGCAGCGGCGACTCGATCAACTGCGCCAGCTACGCGTTCGCCGGCTACTTCGGTTTCTCCCCGACCGCCGTCGACCTCCTCGACCGCTATCAGGGCGGCCTCGCCGAGTACATGGTGGCCCCGGCGTACAGCCTGGTGAAGCTGCCGGACTCGCTCTCCTTCGAGGCCGCGGCCCGTTTCGGCTACATCGGCACCATGTACTCGGCGCTGCGCAAGGCCGAGGCCGGGCCGGGCAAGCGGATCCTCGTCAACGGCATCAGCGGCACCCTGGGGATCGCCGCCGCGCTCCTCGCCCCCGCCATGGGGCTCACCCACGTGTACGGCACCGGCCGGGACAAGGCCCTGCTCGACAAGGTCGCCAAGCTGGCGGGCGGCCGACTGCGGCTGCACTCCCTGGACGACGGGCCGCTCGACGACTGGATCCGCGAGGAGACCGACGGCTACGGCGTCGACGTCTACATCGACGCCCTCGGCCCGGGCGCCCCGCACGAGACGTTCCGGGCGGGCATGCGGGCGATGGCGCGCGGCGGCATCGCGGTCAACATCGGCGCCGTCGCCGGTGATCTGCCGATCGACATCCACCGGATGATGGACCAGCAGCTGCGGCTGATCGGCTCGGCGTGGTTCACCTCCGCCGAGGGCCAGACCATGGCCGACATGGCGGAGGCCGGCCTGCTGGACCTGAGCCCGCTGGAGCACCACGTGTACCCCCTGGAGCAGGTCAACGACGCCATCGGCGGGATCGCCGTGCGCAACGGCGGCTTCAGCAACTTCATCATCAGCCCGACGGCCTGACCGCCGGCGCGTACTTAGGAGACTGACGATGCACGCACCGCACGCCGGCCGCCCGGCGGACCCTGACGACCTCCTGGAACTCGACAGCCTGCTCACCCCGGACGAGCGCGCCGTGCGCGACGCCGTGCGCACCTTCTGCGACCGGCGCGTCGATCCGTTCATCGCCGACTGGTTCGAGCAGGGCGAGATCGCGGACATCCGCGGACTCACCAAGGAACTCGGTGAACTCGGCCTGCTCGGCATGCACTTGGACGGCTACGGCTGCGCCGGGATGAGCGCGGTCGACTACGGCCTGGCCTGCCTGGAACTGGAGGCCACCGACTCCGGACTGCGTTCCCTGGTCTCCGTGCAGGGCTCGCTCGCCATGTACGCGATCCACGCCTTCGGCTCCGAGGAGCAGAAGGAGCAGTGGCTGCCGCGGATGGCGGCGGGCACGGCGATCGGCTGCTTCGGCCTCACGGAGCCCGACTCCGGCTCCGACCCGGGCAGCATGCGCACCGCGGCCCGCCGGGACGGCGAGGACTGGGTCCTCGACGGCCGCAAGATGTGGATCACGAACGGTTCGGTGGCCGACGTCGCCGTGGTCTGGGCCCGTACGGAGGACGGCATCCGCGGCTTCGTGGTCCCCACCGACACCCCCGGCTTCTCGGCGCCGGCCATCAAGCACAAGATGTCGCTGCGGGCGTCGGTCACCAGCGAGCTGGTCCTGGACTCCGTACGGCTGCCGGCGACGGCCGTGCTGCCCGAGGTCCGGGGGCTGCGCGGCCCGCTGTCCTGCCTCAACGAGGCCCGGTACGGCATCGCCTGGGGCGCGATGGGCGCCGCGCGTTCCGCCTTCCGGGCGGCCCTGGAATACGCCGGCGACCGGGTCCAGTTCGGCCGCCCCATCAGCGGATTCCAGCTGACCCAGGCCAAGTTGACCGACATGTCCCTCGAACTGTCCAAGGGCACGCTGCTGGCCCTGCACCTCGGCCGGATCAAGGACGACCGCGGGCTGCGGCCCGAACAGGTCAGCTACGGCAAGCTCAACAACACCCGTACGGCGCTGGAGATCTGCCGCAGCGCGCGCACGGTGCTCGGCGCCAACGGCATCTCGCTGGAGTACCCGGTGATCCGGCACGCCAACAACCTGGAGTCGATCCTCACCTACGAGGGCACGGTCGAGATGCACACCCTGATGATCGGCCAGGCGCTGACGGGCCAGGCGGCGTTCCGGTGAGCGCCGGGCCGGGCGCGGACATCCGCGGGGTCGGGGTCGTCGGCTGCGGTCTGATGGGCGCGGGCATCGCCGAGGTCTGCGCCCGGGCCGGCCTCGACGTCGTCGTCCACGAACCGAACCCGGGTGTGGCCGACGCCGGCCGCGCCCGGATCACCGCCTCCCTCGACCGCGGGGTACGACGCGGCAAGCTCTCCGGGGTCGACCGGGACGCCGCGCTCGCCCGGGTGCGGGTCTCCACCGACCTGGCGGACCTGGCCGACCGGGACCTGGTGGTGGAGGCGGCCACGGAGGACGAGAAGGTGAAGGCCGCGCTGTTCGCCGAGCTCGACCGGATCGTCGTCCGGGGGGACGCGCTGCTCGCGACGAACACCTCCTCCCTGCCCATCATGAAACTGGGCATGGCCACCGCCCGCCCGCACCAGGTGATCGGCGTGCACTTCTTCAACCCGGTGCCGGTGCTGGAGCTCGTGGAGATCGTGCCCTCTTTGCTGACGTCCCCTCAAACCCAGTCCCGTGCCGAGGAGTTCGTCACCCGGGTCCTGGGCAAGAAGGTGATCCGGGCCCAGGACCGGGCCGGCTTCGTGGTCAACGCCCTGCTCGTGCCCTACCTGCTCTCCGCGATCCGGATGCTGGAGTCCGGCCATGCCTGCGCCGAGGACATCGACGCCGGCATGGTCCTGGGCTGCGCCCACCCGATGGGGCCGCTGAGCCTGGCCGACCTGATCGGCCTCGACACCCTGACCGCCATCGCCGAGGCTATGTACGCGGACTTCAAGGACCCGCTGCACGCCCCGCCACCCCTGCTCCTACGGATGGTCGAGGCGGGCCTGCTGGGCCGGAAATCGGGCCGGGGGTTCCATGATTACGCCCGGGAACCCTAGGGGCGCCGGGGAACTGCGCGACCGGCCCCCACGGCGCCGCACCCGCTCACGCGTGGGACTTGGCAGACGAGGCGAACGCATCGGCCCCCGCCAGATCGAAGTCGCCGTGATCACTGCCGAGTCCCTGCGCGACCAGCGCGGCAGCCGCACTTCCCAGCACCGCCGCGTCACTCGGCGTACGCCCCAGACCGACCCCCCGCAGATACCCCGCCGAGAAGGCGTCCCCACATCCGGTGGTGTCCACGACATCGACGACGAACGCCGGCACCGGCTCGGCACCGTCCGCGCTCACGACCAGCGCCCCGTCGCCACCCCGGGTGACCGCGACGACCCCCGCCCCGGCGGCGAGCAGCTTCCGCGCCCCGGTGAGCAGATCGTCCTCGCCGGTGAAGCCGAGGACCTGGTCCTCGTTGGGCAGCAGATGGTCGATGTACGGCAGGGCCGCCTCGATCTGCTCGAAGCTGCCGAGGACACCGGGGGCGAGCAGGTCCACGGAGGTGACGACACCGTGTTCCTTGGCGTACGACAGGATGCGCGTCGCGACGTCGACGCCGATCAACTCCGGTCCGCCGAGGTGCAGATGGGTCGCCTCGGCGAGGGCGTCCCAGGGGACGTCGGCGAGGCCGTAGGTGATGTTCGCGCCGAGGAGGTGCAGCGAGGGGCGGTCGCCGTTGGGCCGGATCGGCAGGACGCTCGCGGAGGTGGCGGTGTCGGTGCGACGGACGAGGAACTCGGTGTCGACGCCCGCCCGGTCGAGCAACTGCACCAGCATGTCGCCGGTCGGGTCGGTGCCGACGGCGCCGGCGCTGCGCACCTCGGCGCCCAGCTTGGCGAGGGTGAGGGCGGTGCCGCCGGCCGTTCCGGCGGCGGTCATCCGGATGTCCTCGACCAGGGTCGCGCCCTGCCCCTCGGGTATCTCCTCCACGGGTCTCACCAGCACGTCCAGCACGTGCACGCCCATCGTGAAGATCTTCATCTGCCTTCCCCCTTCGTCGGCTCTTCGTCCTGCGCGGTTGGTACGGGGTGGGTGGCGCCGTAGTCGCGGGCGATCGCCGCCTCGATCACCGCGAGTTGCTGCTGTTCGTCGAGGACGCGGGGAGTGCCCATGGCTGCCGCGCGCTGGTAGACGCCGCAGGCCCATTCGAGGAGCAGGGCGTTCTCCACGGCCTTGTCGAGGGTCGTGGCGTGGGTGAGCGCGCCGTGGTTCGCCATCAGGGCGGCGCTGCGGCCGTCGAGCGCGGCGAGCACCGACTCGGCGAGTTCGGGGGTGCCGAAGGTGGCGTACGGCGCGACCCGCACGGCGCCGCCGAGGGCGAGCAACTGGTAGTGGATGCAGGGCAGTTCGTCGAGGACGCAGGAGACGGCGGTGGCCATCGGAGCGTGGGTGTGGACGACCGCGCCGGTGCCGTAGCGGCGGTAGACGCCGAGGTGGAGCTCCAGTTCGGAGGTCGGCTGGAGGGTCCCGGCCACGACGTTCGCGTCGAGGTCGACCACGGTCACCTGGTCCGGGGTGAGCCGGGCGAGGACCGCTCCGGTCGCGGTGATCGCGACCCGGTCCTCGACGCGCACGCTCACGTTCCCTGCCGTGCCGATGAGGAGGCCTTCGGCCCCCAGGCGCCGGCAGGCGTCCGCCACGGCGGCCCGCTCCTGAGCCAGCGCCGAGCTTGAGGCGGTCATGGGCGCGAAGGTAGCGTAAACCTGAAACAAAGTCACGTTCAGGTTTGGAGGCAGCTCCTTGGTCGAGGCGACCGCGGGACCCGACGGTGGCGCTCCCCTGCGCCGCACCCCCCGGCAGGCGCGCAGCAAGGCACGTCTGGCCCTGGTACTGGAGGCGGCCGAGCGCATCCTGATCGGCGAGGGCGTCGAGGGGCTCACCACGACGCGGGTGGCGGCCGAGGCGAAGGTGTCGGTCGGCTCGCTGTACCAGTACCTCCCCGACCGCGGCGCGATCATCGACGCCTTGGCCGCGGGCTACTTCGCGCGTCTGGAAGGCGTCATGGACGACCTGGTGCGGACCGCGTCGAAGGAGCGGTGGGACGACCCCGTGGGCGTCCTGATCGACACGTACGCCGAGGTCTACCGGACCGAACACGGCTTCCGCGCCCTGTGGTTCGGCAGCGGGCTGACCGAGCAGACGCGGGCGGCGGACCGCGAGCACAAGCGCCGGATGGCCGACGGCATCCGCCGGGTCCTGCTCGCGCTGGGCGTGGCCCCCGACGACGAGGCGCTCGCCCGGGCCTGCCACGCCGCGATCCTCGCCGCCGACGCCCTCGCCCAGGAGGCCTTCCGCCGGGCGCCGCAGGGCGACACCGACCTGCTCGACGAGGCGAAGGCGATGCTGCGCGGCTACCTCACCGAGGTCGTCGCGCGCCTTGGACGGCGGCAGCCGTGACGTGCGGGGAAAGTCGGTGGCCGCCGCGCCGGGCCGGTCGATACCGTCGGTGCCCGAAGCCGACCGCACCGGCGGTCACCGCACCCGGAGAGCGATTCCCGTGACCAGGCAGCACCGAGCCACCACGACCCTGTGGCGTCCCACCGGCCCCAAGGAGCTGGAGTTGGTGCGCGACCTCGACTGGCGCGCCTGGCCGCCCCGTCTCCCCGAGCAGCCGATCTTCTACCCGGTCCTCAACGAGGAGTACGCCGTCAGGATCGCCCGGGACTGGAACGTCAAGCACGACGGCGCGGGCTTCGTCACCCGGTTCGAGGTCGACTCGGAGTTCCTGCGCAGGTATCCGGTCCAGCAGGCGGGCGGGCGCACGATCCTCGAACTGTGGGTACCGGCCGAGGAGTTGCCGGAGTTCAACGCCCATGTGGTGGGCAGGATCGAGGTCGTTCACGAGTTCCGGTGACGTCCGGCGGCCGGTGCTGACGGCCGCTGCAAGGTTTCCGCAAGGTCCCGGCAGGTCTTCCGTCCATCGGGAGGGGCAGACGCCCGGCTGAACGGGCCGGATCGGGCCCGCACGGGACGACGGGGGACTTCATGTCGGCGTTGCGGAAGAGTACGGAGCCGTCGGTCGAGGAGCGCGAGTGGCGGACACTCGTCGAGCACAAGCTGGTGCTGGTCGTCGTGCACACCCTCACCTACGGCAAACGGCTGGTGGACGTCCTGTCGTTGCTGGAGGCCGACTTCAGGGTGCAGGTGGTGTTCACGGCGCCGCCGCACGTCTTCGGCGACGAGGTGCCGAGCTTCCTCAAGGGGCTGGGCGGCGCGGTGCTGCCGTGGGACGAGGCGGTGCGGATGACGTTCGACCTGGCCCTCGCCGCCGGGCCGCGGGGCGTGGAGAAGATCTCCGCGCCGTTGATCACGCTGCCCCACGGGGCCGGCTATCTCAAGCGGCTGGTGTCGGTCCGGCACACGGGCGTGGCCGGACTGCGCCGCCAGGACCTCGCCCCCGGCGGACGGCTGCCCGCCGCCGTGGCGGTGCCCCACCACGCCGAACTCGCCGACCTGGAACGGCACTGCCCGGAGGCGCTTCCCCTCGCCCATGTGGTCGGCGATCCGGCGCACGACCGGATCGCGGCGAGCCTGCCGCTGCGCGCCCGGTACCGCAGGGCGCTGGGGCTCTCGAACGGCGAGAAGCTGGTGGTCGTCGCCTCGACCTGGGGGGCGCGCTCGTCCTTCGGCCGGTTCGAGACGCTGCTGCCCCGGCTCGTCGCCGAACTGCCCGCCGCGCGGTTCCGGTCCGTCGTCCTCGTCCACCCCAACGTGTGGTCGGGGCACGGTTCCTGGCAGGTCAGGGCCTGGCTGGCGCGCTGCGCCGAGCGGGGCATCGCGCTCGTGCCCCCGGAGGCGGACTGGCGCGGGGTGCTGATCGCCGCGGACTGGATCATCGGCGACCACGGGTCGGTGACGCTGTACGGCACGCTCACCGACGCGCCGATCCTGCTGGCCAGTTCACCGGAGCGGGAGATCAACCCCGCCTCGCCCGCCGCCGCCCTCGCCGTGACCGCGCCCGCGCTGTCGCCCACCCACCCGCTGGTCGGCCAGCTCCAGTACGCCGCCGCCGAGTACCGCCGGGAGGAGTACGCGGCGATCGCCTCGCGGCTCACCTCGGAGCCCGGCCGCTTCAACCGCAACATGCGGCGGCTCATGTACCGCCTGCTGGGCCTCGGCCAGCCCGCCCACGAACCGGAGACCGCTGCGCTGCCGGAGCCGCCGCCGCTGGACACCTGGGCGCGGGGCCGCCGAGGGGTGCCGGCGTGATGCGCTTCGTCTCCGTCCGGGTGCGGGCGCCGCTGCCCTGTCCCCGGGGACCGCGCCGGGGCACGGCGCCGGACCTGGCGCTGCGCATCCGGTCGGCGGGGAGCAGTTACGACGTGCTGGCCCGGGTCGGCCTCATGGAGCCCGGCCCGGACGGGGCCGTGGCCGGCGTCGACGAGCACGTCGCCTTGGACGTCGGGCTGTGTCCCGAGGCCCGGTGGCCGGCCTGTGCCGATGTGCTGCACGAGCGGCGCCCGCGCCCGTTCGCCGACGCGGCACGCCGGCTGGGCGCGATCACGGCCGCCCAGCCGGGTTGCCGTCTGGCCGCCGCGCCGCTGACCGGGGGCGGCTGGGCGGTCACCGAGACCACGAGCCGGACGGTCGTGCCGCTGGCCCGCCAAGTACCGCCGGACGAACCCCTGTTGGCGTCCTGTTTGCATGCCTGGCTGGTGGCGGGCCACACGCTGGCGGAGATCGAGGACGTCCGCGTGCTGTACGACGCCTGAGGACGAGTGCGCCGGTGTGCGCGCCGAGGGCGTGATGCGAAGGCGGCGTCGTTCGCCCGGCGGGCGGAGCTCGCGGCATCCGGTGCGGTGCAAGACGCGCGAGCCGGACCGGGCTTTCGAGACACGCCCTACGGTCGCCCCAGTCGGCGTGCGTCGGCCGGGCTGGTGGTCTCGTACAGGGCGAGGGCGCGGGCGCGGAACTCGTCCGCGGCCCTCTCCTCGCCCTGTTCGCGTGCGCTGTCGCCGAGCATCTCCAGGGTGCGGGCCTGCCAGTGGACGGCGCCGGAGGCGGTGAACACGGCGAGCGCCTCCTCCATCTGCGCGGCGCCCGTGGCGGGGTGGCCGGTGCGGGCGCGGGCCCGGCCGAGGAAGGCGAGGGCCCGGGCCGCGTCGTGCGGGTCGGCCACGGCCAGCAGCCCGGTGCGGGCCTCGGTGAAGCAAGCGACGGCCCGGTCGGGGTCGTGCTCGGCGAGCGCGACCTCGCCGAGCACGATCCGGGCGAGGGCCACCCCGCGCGGATAGCCGCACTCCTCCCATGTCCGCGCCGCACGGTTCAGGTGCGCCACCGCCTCGGCGAAACATCCCGCCTCGAAGTGGCAGCCGCCGAGGCCGAGCAGCGCCTGCCCCTCGTCGCGCGCGTCTTTGGCGTCGCGTGCCGCGTACAGGGACTGCGTGTACCACTCGGTGGCGTCGTCGATCCGGCGGGCCGCGCTCAGGCCGATGGCCCCGGAGTTGAGCATCTGCCGTTCCGCCTCCCGGTGTCCGTCGCTGCGGGCGGCCGCGAGGCCGATGCGATGGGCCTCGATCCACAGGTCGTAGTGGCGTCTGCGCAGGAACAACGGCCACATGGCGTCGGCCAGTTGCCAGGCGGTGGCGTGCCAGCCGCGCTCGGCGGCCAGGCGGAGGATCGCCATGAGGTGGCTGCGTCGGTCGTGCAGCCAGCCGAGGGCGCCGGGTTCGTCGGTGAAGGGTGCGGGCAGCGCGGACGGGTGGGCGTAGGTCCGGGGCAGGGTGAACTGGATGGGCGTGATGGCGCGTTGGGCCTCGGTCGCGGTCAGCAGGTACCAGTCGGCGACCTGTCGCAGGGTGCGTTCGCGGTCCGCCTCGGTGTCGGTGGTCGTGGCGCGGTGGCGGGCGTGGACCCGGACGAGGTCGTGGAAGCGGAACGCGTCGGGTCCGATGTCCTCCAGCACACTGGCCTCGACGAGTTCGTCCAGTCGGCGTTCCGCCCACTCCAGTGGCTGCCCGCAGGCCGCGGCGGCCGTCCGGGAGTCGAAGTCGGGCAGCGGCAGCAGACCGAGGGCCCGGTACATCCGGGCGGCCTCCGCGCTCAGCACCGCGTACGACGCGTCCAGGGCCTTGCGCACGGTGGCCTCCCCTTCGACTTCCAGCGCGGCCAGGCGGCCGACGTCCGGTCTGAGAGCGTCCGCCAGTGCGGCGACGGGCTGTCCGGGGCGGGCGGCGAGCCGGGCGGCGGCGAGGCACACCGCGAGGGGCAGGCCCGCGCAGAGGTTCACGACCTGGCGGACCGCGGGCAGTTCTCCGCAGACCCGGCCCTCGCCGACGCCGCGGATGAACAGCTCCACCCCGGCGGCGGGGCCGAGGGCCTGCAACCGGTGGAAGTCGGCCCCGTCCAGGCGCAGTCCGGTCAGCCGGTGCCGGCTGGTGACGACGACCAGGCCGCCGGGGCCGCCCGGTAACAACGGCCGGATCTGGGCCGCGGTGAAGGCGTTGTCCAGCATGACGGCGATCCGCAGGTCCGCGGTGACGGACCGCCACAGGGAGGCCTGCTCCGCCAGGTCGAGCGGCACCGCCCAGGCGCCGAGCGCCCGCAGGAACCGGCCGAGGATCTCGCCGGGGCCCGCCGGTCCGTCCGCCGCGTGGCCGCGCAGATCGGCGTACAACTGGCCGTCGGGGAAGGCGGATTGGTGCCCGCGCAGCCATCGGGAGACCAGGGTGGTCTTGCCGATGCCGGCCGGGCCGTTGACCACGATCAGCGGCTGGCGGGAACCGGTCTCCGCACGCCGTGTGAGCAGCCGGTCCAGGGCGGTGAGTTCGTCCCGGCGGTCGGTGAAGTGCGGTGGGACCGGCAGGAGTTGACGGGGCGTCGGTGGTGGTTGCGGCGGTGCGGTCTGCACCTGGATGCCGCCGTGGACGTCGCGGGCCTGGACGGTGGGTCCGTAGAACCGGGCCGATCCGCCGATGGTGTTGCTGCTCCCTCTCTCCGGGCCGTCCTCGCGTGCCGCGCTCATACCGCTCGTCCCCCTCCGACCGGTCGCCCGCTCCATCGATCAAGATGGTCCTACCCTCGCGGCGTCCCGGACGATGCCGACGACCGAGGTCGGGCGCATGACACGGAAACGAATCGGCCAGCCCTCGGCGGTGCCTTGGAACCCCCTCCGCTCCCTGTCATGCTCATCGCTCCATGGCATGCACATTCCCCACTGCCAGTTCGTCGAAATGGCCGGACCAGCGGGAGGCGCTGGTGGAATTCCAGGTACTGGGCCCGGTGGGCATCCGGGTGAACGGTCGGCGCGTGGAGCTCGGTTCGGACAAGGAAAGGACCTTGCTGGGCCTGTTGGCACTGGACGTGGGCCGACCGGTCGCGCTGGACATGCTCCTCGACCGGCTCTGGGACGGCGAACCTCCGCCGCACGCCCGCGCGAACGCACACAGCTATGTCTCGCGGCTGCGCAGACGGCTGCGGCTGGTGGACCCCTCGTCCGCGAACGCGCCCCGGATCGTCAGCCGCGCCCACACCTACACGCTGGAGGCCGCCCGCGAATCCGTCGACTGGCACCGGTTCCGACAACTCGTGGCGCGGGCGGGGTCCGGCGCGGCGGACGGTGACGACGAGCAGGCGGTCGCCCTCCTCGACCGCGCCGAAGCCCTCTGGCGGGGCGAGGCCCTGGCAGGGCTGCCCGGCCTGTGGGCCGAGACCATGCGCCGGACCCTGGCGGAACGACGGCTGAGCGCCGCCGTCTCCCGGATCGCCGCCGCCCTCCGGCTGGGCCGGTTCGCGCAGGTGAGCGCCGACCTGTCCGGCCTCGTCGACCGGTATCCGGGCGACGAGACGCTGGCGGGTCAGCTGATGCTGGCCTACTACGGCAGCGACCGGTACACCGACGCGCTACGGGTGCACCAGGAGACCCGTCAGCTGCTGATGACGCAGTACGGCTCCCGCCCGGGCGCCGAGTTGAACCGCATCCACCGCGGGATCCTCGATCGCGTCCCCGCCGTCGATCTCGTCCGGGGCCGGACGGCCGCGCCCCGCCCGGCCGCGCCTGCGCCGCCGGCGCGGCCACGGCCGCCGAGGAACCTGCCGCATCAGCCGCCCCTGGTCGGCCGGCACGCGGAACTGCGGGCGCTGAGCGCCGCGGTCGACGCTGCGGCGGAGGACAGCTGGGTGATCAGCCTGGAGTCCGTCAGCACCGTCAGCGGCATGGCGGGGGTCGGCAAGACCGCCGTCGCGGTGCACGGCGCGCACCGGCTCGCGGAGCGGTTCCCCGACGCCCAGCTGTACCTGGACCTGCGGGGGCACTCCCCCGTCGGCGAACCGCTCGGTCCCGGAGCGGCCCTGGCCACACTGCTGCGCCTGCTCGGGACACCCGCGGAGACCGTCCCCGTCGATGTGGCGGACCGTACGGCGCTGTGGCAGAGCATGCTGGCCGAGCGGCGGGCCGTGATCGTCCTGGACGACGCGGTGAGCGCCGACCAGATCCGCCCGCTGCTGCCGGGCGGCTCGGCCTCCCTGACGATCGTCACCAGCCGGCGCCATCTGACCGGCCTGCCGGGCGCCCGGCACATCCCGCTCGACGTGCTGCCGACCGACGACGCCATCGCCCTGTTCCGCGCGTTCGCCGGGGAGGAACGCGCCCTGGACATCCAGGAGACCGCCCGGATCGTTCGATTATGCGGCCATCTCCCGCTCGCGATCGAGCTGGTCGCGAGCCGTTTCCGCGCCCACCCGGCCTGGACCCTCACCACGCTCGCCGATCGGCTGACCCGCACCGAGGGCAGACTGGGCGAGATCCGGGACGCCGATCAGGACATGGCCCGCGCCCTCGACCTGACGTACCGGACCCTCACCCCGGAGCAACGCACCGCCTTCCGCCGTCTCGGTCTGCATCCCGGCCCGGACCTCACGGTCGATGCGGCAGCCGCCGCACTCGGACTGCACCCGGCCGTCGCGGAACGGATGCTGGAGGCGCTGTTGGCCCGCCATCTGCTGCGCGAGCCGACCCCGGACCGCTACCGGTTCCACGACCTGCTGCGCGAGTACGGCCACTCCAGGTCCCTCACCGACGACACCGACCAGGAACGGGCCGACGTCCTGCGGCGCCTCCTGGACTTCTACGCCGACGCCGCCGACCGCGCCGACCGCGCCGCCTACCCCCGCCGCACCAGACCCGCCCCGCCGCGGGACCACGCCCCCGCCGCTCCGCCCCGCCGGGCGGCCGGCGACGCCGACGCGGAGGCCGCCCGGTCGTGGCTGGCCGCCGAGCGCGCGAACCTGCTGGCCACGGAGCGCCACGCCCGCGATCGGGGACACCCCGCAGCCGCCGCCCGACTCGCCTACGCCATGGCAGGTTTCCTCAACGCGGAGTGCCACTGGCACGACGCCCGCACCGTCCTCGAACCCGCCGTCGACCACTGGACCCGGACCGGCGAGCAGGCCGCGCTGTGCCGTGCCCTGCTCCATCTCAGCGCCGTCCACGCCCACACCGCCCGCTACCCGGAGGCCGCCGAGAGCGGCGAGCTGGCCCTGAGCATCGCCCGTGCGACCGGCGACCAGGAGGCGCAGGCCGAGGTGCTGCGCGCGCTCGGCACCCTGAACTGGCACCTCGGCGACCACCGCGCAGCGCTCGTCCTCTTCCAGAAGGCCTTCGCCCTCGTCGCGCGGTCCACAGACGCCCTGGACCGCGCGCGTCTGCACAACAACATGGCGGTCACTCTGCTGTTTCTCGGGGAACACGACCGCGCGCTCGAACACTTCGAGAAATCGCTGAGCGGATTCACCGAGGCGCGCGATCACGCGGCGCTGGGCAAGACGCTCAACAATATCGGTGACCTGCACATGCGTCGCGGAGACCTGGAATCGGCCCGCCGCTCCTTCGAGGAATCGCTGACTTTCCTGGAACGTTCCGGAAACCGCTACGACCGCGCCACGGTACGCGGCAGCCTGGCCGACGCCCTCACAGAATCGGGCGACATCGCCGCGGCACTCCCTCTCTACGAGGAGACGCTCGCGGAATTCCGCGCACTCGGCGACCGAAAGAGTCAGGCCGACACTCTCATCGGCCTGGGCGAGGCGCACCGAAAGGCAGCTGACGCCGAGAAGGCTTTACGGCATTTCCTGGAGGCCCTCGACATCGCGCGTGTGATCGGCGCGGCGCATCAGGAGATACAGGCGCTGCGGCGCATAGGACAGGCCCATGTCGACGCCGGCCGGCTCGACTCGGCGCGGGAACAACTGGAGTTCGCCGTTTCCCTGGCCGAGCGCACGCATGACGTCGACGAGAAAGCCCAGGCGGAGAGCGCGTTGACGGAGGTACGACTGGCAGTAGGCGGCACTCCTGCGGGGCATGCCTTACTGCGTCGAACAGTCGACTTACCCGGCGGTGATTCAATGCGCAACCAGTGACTATTGTTCGATTAGATCGATAAGCCGACGATCATGTACGGTCAACCTCCGTAAGCATCCGCACAAGGGAGGGAACCGTTTACGTGAGCACAATGCGTCGACTGACCGTGGGAGCCGGCCTGGCCGTCACCCTCGGCATTCTTGGCGTGAATACGTCAAGCGCCTCCGCGGCCGAACTCTCCTCGACCGCGACGGTCAGCACGAACAGGTGCATCATGATGTCGACCCTCTGAGGGTCGGTCGGCGCACCGGGGGTGGCAGCACACGCCGCCACCCCACCGGGCGCCCGCCACCACCGCCCGGGCTGCACGAAGCGCGGGCCGCCGATTCAGTCGCCGCCCGTCACACCGCGAAGGTTCGCCTTCATGGAGTCGCCGAGGGTGTGCGCGATGGTCGGCAGCAGTTTCTGCTGGGCCAGCTCCTGGGCCGACGCAGTGGCATCCCGGATGGCCGCGAGCACCAGCTGGGCGAGGCCCTCCGTGTCGTACGGGTCGGCGACCTCGGGCGCGATGTCCAGCCTCTGCAACCGCGCCGAGCCGTCGACCGTGGCCCGCACCGCACCGTTGCCGGAGGTGGCCTGGACCCGCAGTGCGCTCAGCTCCTGCTGCGCGTCGAGCAGATTGCGCTGCATCGCCTGGGCCTGCTGGAGAAACTGCCGCATGTCCGGGCGTTGTGCGCCCAGCGGGCTCGTCATGGTGAACTCCTGCCTCGTCCTGCGGCCGTCAGGCCAGCCGCCATTTCTGGTTGCCGGTGCCCGCGCAGCTGTACAGCTGCAGCCGGGCGCCGTCCGCGGTGCCGAAGTCCTTGACGTCGACGCACTTGTCGGCCTTGACGTTGACCAGGTCCCCGGCGGTCGTGAAGCGCCACTTCTGGCTGGCGCTGCCGTTGCACCGGTAGACGTCGATCGCGGCGCCGTCCGCGGTGGACCCCTCCAGCACGGACATGCACATCCCGAGCGAGCGGACGGTGCCGTCCTGGTGGAAGGTCCATTTCTGGTTCGGGTTGTTGCCGCAGCCGTAGATCTGCAGCGCGGTCTTGTCCGGAGCGCTGTAAATGTGGTCGGTCACATCGATGCACTTGTTGGAGTCCGTACCGACGATGCGGTACGTGGCGCCGCCCGAATCGCCACCGCCGCTCACCGGCTTCCCGCCGCCGGACAACGGCTGCTGCGTGCCTTGTCCGCCGGCCCCCGGGGTGGATGCGGAGGCGCCCTTGCCGCCGGAGCCGGCGGTGGCCGAGGCACTCGGACTCGTCGCGCCTCTGGGCGGGTTGTACGCCGGCGGTGCGTACCGCGCCGGGCCGCCGTCTCGGCCGGAGCCGGACGGTGGAGGGGCGCTCTGCTGTTCGCGGCCCCCGGTCGGGGTCGCGCTGGGGCTGGACAGCGGCCTGTCCGCGGTCGCAGCCCGCTCGGCCACCCGGTCGCGGTCGCGGTCACGCTGGTAGTCGATCAGCTTGCCGATGCCGAAGACACCGGTGCCCAGGACCACGATCACCAGGCCGGAGGTGAGCACTCGGGACAGCACACCGGGTGTGTCGCGGTCCCCCGGCTGCCGGGAGCTTGCGGCGAAGCTTGCGGCGAAGCCAGGTATTCCTGGTGCTTTGGGCTCCTTGCGGGTGGGTTCGCCCACTGCCGTGAATCCTTTCGCGATTCGGGTTACGACCCGTGATGACGACTGGCGGCCAACCCTTGACCAGCCATACCGATGACGGTCGATTGTCGGCGCGTGAGGAATGGCTCTCCGCGAATTGTTGCGCACTCTACAACAGGCTTGTCCACGCCCGTTTGACGCCGGTCGCTTTCCGGAGATTCTTGCACGCCCCGAACGCGCTCTACGCGAAGTCGCGGGCCCGGCCGCCGGCAGGTCGCGGCCCGGCGGCCGACAGCGTTGGATCGCCCCAACTCTGCCCTCTTTCACCGAGGTTGACCCAGAGCGCACCGAACGCTGTGCACTGACAGACCAGTCCCTGTGCACGTGCGGTCAATTCCTGGCCGCACAGCTGATTTAGCGTTCCGCATATCCTTCTGACGCGTGAGCGGAGTTTTTCCGAGCGCGCCAGCGACCGCCGTGCGTGCGGATTCGATTCGGTATCGGACCACGATGTGCTAGGAGCCATAATTCGTGTCCACTCCCACTCCCCACACCCTGAGCGGCGGTGTCGAGTACGGCGTCACGCTGCTCGACCTGCAGGCGGCTTCCAGCGACACGCAGCTGACCGCACACGACATCGCGGAGTGGCTGCAGCAGCTGCAGACGTATGTGACCGGCCTCCAGAACGAGTGGCAGGGCATGGCGGCCAACGAGTTCCAGGACCTGATGGTGCAGTGGAACATCTACGCCGCCCAGCTGAACGAGGCGCTGAGAGCCATCGCTGACGGCCTGATGGGCAACTACCACAACTACGACCACACCGAGGTCACCAACCACAAGAACATGGCCTCGATCAAGACCAGCCTGCCGGCCGCCAACTTCGGCTGAGACCGACTCCGGCACCCGCCCCCGAGCAACCCCGCACGACCACACACGCCTCGGTCGCGCCGGTTCGCGACCTCCTCCAAGGAGCCCCCCTGTGCCCAGCCCCGACAGCCTGCCGATCCTTGTCACGACCGGTCTCGCCGACGCCGGGCCGGCCGTCGTCAACCGGGCCGACGACTGCATCGACCGGCTCAACGAGCTGAAGCGGCGGCTCACCCCGCTCGCCGAGTCCTGGATGCGCAGCAAGGCCGCCGGCTACTACCAGGCCCGGCAGACCGAGTGGGACCAGGCCGCCACCGGTCTCTTCGACCCGCAGGTGGGCATCCTCGGCGAGATCGCCCGGGCACTGAACATCAGCTACCAGAACAGCGCGGACGCCGAGCTGTCCAACATCCAGACCTGGAACAACGGCAACTAGAAGCCGTCGGCCCTTACCCCCACGACTCCAAGGACAGCACAAGTGGACGACGAACGGTGCCGGATCACGGTGGTGGGCACCCGGCGGCGGGTCGACCTGGCCGTACCGGCCCGGGCCGCCATCGCCGAGTACACCCCGACCCTGCTGCGGCTCACCGGCCAGGAGGAAGAGGACGAGACCTTCCCCGCGGTCTGGTCCCTGGCCCTGCCCGGCGCCAAGCCGTTCTCCCCGGGCGTGTCCCTGACCGAGTCCGGGGTAGCGGACGGCGCCACGCTGTATCTGCGGGACATGGCGGCGGGTGAGTTCGACGAGCCCGTCATCACCGACCTGGACGAGCTCGTAGGGGAGGCGAACGAGGAGGGGCTGCGCTGGGACACCCGGCACCGTGCGCTGACCCTGCTCTTCGTCGGCCTCGGCGGGATGGCCGGCGCCCTCGGCCGGTTCGTGGGGCTGTCCGTGGACGACCCCCGCTTCCCGCTGGTCGGACTGGCCGCACTGCTGGCGGGATTCGGCCTGGCCCTGCTCGCCGGCCACGCCACCCGACGCACCTGGCCGCTGGCCCTGCCGGTACGGCTGGGCATGGCCCTGTCGGCCGTACCGCTCGTCGCGGTGAGTACGGTCATGCTCCCCACCGCGCTGGACACCACTCCCAGAACGGTCGTCGCAGGGGCGGCCGGCGCGCTGGCGGGAGCCCTCGCGGCCCGGCTCGCCGTCAACCATGTGATCACCCTGACCACGCTGGTGCTCACCGCCGTACTGCTGCCCACCGCGGGCCTGCTGTCCGGCTTCGGCGCCGACGGCGCCGAGAGCGCCGCGGTGGTCGCGGTGCTGGCGATGGGCGCACTGGGCGTGGCTCCGATCCTCTCCGGACACCTCGTCGCGCTGTCCGCCTCCGCCGATGAGGACCCGGCGACCGGCGAGGCCGTCCCCCAACTGGTCCGCAGGGGCCGCCGGGTGCTGGCCGGACTCACCCAGCTGCTCTGCGCCGCGCTGATCGCCGCTCTGGTGGTGCTGGCCACCTCCGACGAGGCGTACGGCCTGGTCCTAGTGGTGTGTGTGAGCGGTGCGCTGCTGCTGCGCGCGGGCCAGCTGAAGATCACCGCGGCGGTGCTGCCGGTGGTCGTCGCCGGTGCGACCGGCCTGCTGGCCGTAGCCGTCAGTGCGCCCGGCGAGCTCGGCGCACCCGGCTGGGCGGGGCCGCTGGCCGTGCTGGCGGCGGGCGCGGTGATGCTCGGGGCCGGCCTGGTCCGAGCCTTCCCCGAGGGCGAGTCGATCGGTGAGCGGCCCGCCTGGATCAGCGGGCTGTCCTCGACGCTGGCGCTCGCGGCCGTACCGCTGGCCGTCGGTGTCTTCGGGGTGTTCGGCACCCTGATGAAGCTGGGTGAGTCGATGTGACACCCGAACTGCAGCGCGTCGCCTCCCGAGGCTGGGGGACCCACCGGACCGTCGCAGCGGCGGTCCGTGCGGCGGCCGACGGCGCGGTGGTCTCTGTTCAGCCCGGCGCCTACACGGAGTCCCTGGTCCTGGACCGCGACATCACCGTGGTGGCCGAGAAGGGCCCGGGG
Organism: Streptomyces sp. NPDC051677; assembly: GCF_044453465.1. NCBI lineage: Bacteria > Bacillati > Actinomycetota > Actinomycetes > Kitasatosporales > Streptomycetaceae > Streptomyces > Streptomyces sp. NPDC051677. The sequence goes on along the minus strand of NZ_JBITCT010000034.1, from coordinate 58,949 downwards.
ACCGTACGGATCACCGCGGCACACGGCCCGGCCGTCAGCGTCTCGGCGGGCCGTGTCCTGCTGCGCGGGCTGGAGTTCGAGGGCGGCGACACGGCCGAGCCGGTGGTGCTGGCCCGGGGCGGCTCCCTGGAACTGGAGCGCTGCGAACTGTTGGGCGGGCGGCTGGAGTTGGCCCGGGACAGCACGGCGCAGGTGCGCGGCTGCACGGTCCACGGCGCCAAGCGGGCCGGCGTCCACATCACCGGGACCGCACACGGCGGCTTCGAGGACTGCACGGTCCGCTCGATCGACGGCTACGGGATCACCCTGGTCGACACCGCCCGGGCCGAGCTGCACCGCACCCGGGTGCAGCGCACCACGGACTGCGGGGTCCTGCTCAGCGGTACCAGCAGGGCCACCTTCGACGACTGCGAGCTGGCCCACACCGGCGATGCCGCGCTGTTGGTGTACGCGCCCGCGCAACCGCTGCTGCGCGGCTGCCGGCTGCACGACACCAGGGCCCAGGGCGTACGGATCGAGGACGCGCCGGGCCGGCCCGCGCCGCAGCCGCGGCAGGACCGGGACCGGTCCGAGGCGGCGGGCGTCGACGCGGGCGGCGGGGGCGCCTCGGCCGGGCAGGACGAGCGCCGGATCCGGCTCGACAAGTGCGAGATCTTCCGCACCCGGGCGGAGGGCGTGCTGGTCTCCGGCTCCAGCGGGGTGCTGCTGCGGGACTGCGATGTGCGGGAGGCGCACGGCGCGGGACTGTTCGCGTTCGGCGCCGCCCGGGTGGAGCTGGAGTCGGTCCGCATCGTCGATGTGCCCGATGCGGCGGTCGTGGTCGCCGACCACGCCGAAGTCCGGGCACGGGACGGGGTGTTCACCCGCACCGGCGCCGGCGGACTGCTCGTCGACGGCAACGCGGTGCTGGAGCTGGCCGACTGCCGGATCGCCGTGACCGGCCACTCGGCGGTGCAGCTCGCCGGCAACGCCCACGCGATGCTGGTGGACTGCGCGGTGCAGGACAGCGCCCAGCACGGCATCCGGCTCGCGGAGGGCGCGGACCTGCTGGCCGAGCGCACCCGGATCGAACGCACCGAGCTGGCCGGGGTCCAGGTGGAGGGCGCCGACGCGGTGCTGCGCGAGTGTGTGATCAGCGAGGCGGAGACCGGGGTGCGGCTCGACACCCGGCACCGGCCGCTGATGGACGGCTGCGAGGTACGGACGGTGCGGCGCGCCGGGATCGAGGTGGCGGCCGACACGGCGGCGCTGATCAGGGGCGGGCAGGTGACAGGCACCGGATCGGCCGGGGTGTTCCTGGAGGAGCGCAGTCAGGCGTGGATCGAGGAGATGGAGATTTCCGGCGCGCAGGGCAGCGGGCTGGTGGTGTGGACCGGGGCCACCCCGCGGATCCGCGCGGTCACCGTCACCGGCGCGGGCAAGAACGGGGTGTACGTGCACGAGGGAGGCGCGGGCATCCTGGAGGACTGCGAGATCTCGGGCTCGGCCTTCCCCGCCGTCCACGCAGGGCCCAAGTCGGCGCCGGTACTGCGCCGGCTGCTGGTGCACGACGTCCAGGAGGACCTGTCGGCCGCCGAGGACGCGGAGGCCGTGTTCGAGGGCTGTCGGGTGCGTGACGTGGCGGTCAGCACCCTGCCGCAGTCCGGGGCGGAGCCGTCCGGGGGCGCCCTGGCCGTGGTCGGCGGCGGTTCGGCGCCGCGCAAGTCCGCCGCCGGTACAGGGGGTTCGGCGCAGAGGGAGGCCCAGGAGGGCGCCACCCGGGAGCAACTTCCGGGTCTGCTCGCCGAGTTGGCGGCGCTGGTCGGCCTCGACCGGGTCAAGCAGGAGGTCGGCTCACTGGCCAAGGTGATGCAGATGGTCCAACGGCGCCAGGAGGCCGGGCTGCAGCCCCCGCCGCTCAGCCGCCATCTGGTGTTCGCCGGCAACCCCGGCACCGGCAAGACCACGGTGGCCCGGCTGTACGGGCGGCTGCTGGCCGCGCTCGGACTGCTGGCCCGCGGCCACCTGGTGGAGGCCGACCGCGGATCGCTGGTCGGTGAGTACGTCGGCCACACAGCGCCGAAGACCACGGCCGTCTTCCGGCGGGCGCTGGGCGGGGTGCTGTTCATCGACGAGGCGTACGCCCTGGTGCCTCACGGGCAGGCGACCGACTTCGGGCACGAGGCGATCGCGACGCTGGTGAAGCTGATGGAGGATCACCGCGACGAGGTCGTGGTGATCGCCGCCGGCTACCCCACGGACATGGAGCGCTTCATCGGTTCCAATCCGGGCCTCGCCTCCCGGTTCACCCGGACACTCACCTTCGACGACTACTCCTCCGAGGAGCTGGTGGAGATCGTCCGCTACCAGGCGGCCCGGCACCAGTACCAGCTGCCGGACCCGACTTTGACCGCGCTCCTCGAGTACTTCGACGGGATCGAGCGCACCGAGCACTTCGGCAACGGCCGCACTGCTCGTCAGGTGTTCCAGCGGATGACCGAGCAGCACGCCCAGCGGGTCGCCGAACTCCTCGATCCGGGCACCGACGACCTGACGATCGTGCGGCCCGAGGATCTGCCGCCGAGGACCGCGCTGCGCTATTGACGGAATTCATGTGCTGGACATGCGTCCGCCGACGGCAGAGGAGAACCGTCGGCGGATCGCCGGATTGATTTCGGATCAGGTCACGACATCCTTGGAGGTGCCTTCGGTCGGGAAGCGCGATTTTCGGTCGACCTCGGAGTAGGTCTGCCCGGTCCTGTTCACGAGAGCGATGTACTCGCCGACCAGTTCCAGCGTGGTGCCCATGAAATACAGCGCCTTTTCCATTGCCGGATTCATGGACGCCGCGAATTCCCGGGCGATGGGCTGGATCTTGCTGGGAACCTCACTCGGAATGGAACCGTAGTAGGTCGGGTCCTTGTACCAGTCCATTTCGTTCTGGCCGAACACATCGTCCTCCGTCGACAGCACGTGCTGCCGTAGCCCCTGGTAGGCGTCGACCGCTGTCCGCACCGCGCTGAGCAGGGTGTTCTCGGTGGCCCGCAGCCCTGAGAGGTCCACCCTGATGGGCGGGGTCGCGGGTACGTCGGAGCGGGCCTCCGCGTCTCCGCCCTGCCCGGTGTCCGGGGGCGGGTTGTTGAAGGTCGGGAGTGAACCCCATCCGACTGCGACATTCGGCACCAGATAGCCGTATTCTTTTCCGCGGTCCGGGTCGCCCCCCGGTTCGGCCGGGCCGGGATCCTGCTGCCACTGGTCGTACGGTGAATGCTTGACATCGCCATCGTCCGGCATTTCCAACCTCCCTTTCGTCTTCTGATAAAGTACCAGAGCCCGGTTTATCGATGGGAAAGGATCGGACTGTGCCTGATATGTCGTGGTCTGATTTCAGGGTGCACCTGGGGCACCTCAAGGAAGCCACCGGAACCGTCAAAGGACAGTCGGTCCAGATCGAGTCGACCATGAGCCGGATCGCCGCCGAGTTCCGGACGGTCGGCGCCGAATGGCAGACACCCTCCTCGGCGAGCCTCGAAGAGGTGCAGCAGTGGTTCGCGCGGGCGCAGACCGACCTGCACGACCTGCTGGAGGAGGTCGCACGCCGGATGCAGGTGGCGTACGACAACTACCACGCCATGGAAACCGCCAACTACAACAACATGACCTGACGTGGCGCAGTCTCCGCCCGGCGGAACTGCGGCCCCCGACCGCGGAGCGCCGCATGCCTGACCTTGCCGACTACGACCTCTCCTCCCTCTACATCGACCCGACCGGGCTCTCCGACAGCGCCAAGAACCTGCTGGCGCACGCGAAAGAGGTCGCGGACGGCATCACCGCGATCAACAACACGCTGAAGGGCCTCGCGCTGGGCTGGGCCGGCCGGACCCAGGAGGAGGTGGACAAGATGAACAACCAGTGGACGTCCACCATGCGCGGGCTGTTCGGCACCGAGGACGCCCCGGAGAGCGGGGTGCTCAACGTGATGGCCGCCGGAGTGATGGCGGTCGCCGCAGGCAACGCCCAGACCGAGGTCGCACTCGCCGAGATGTTCCAGAACTTCCTCAAGGGCCTGAGCTCCTCCGGCGGCGACCTCCCCGGCTCGTCGCCGCAGGACCAGACGAATCCGGACCAGACCGCCGTCAGCACCGACTGGTGAGGGGCACACCGACATGACGCGAACCGCCTTCCACCGCCCCGCCCGAACCTTCCCGCCCTCGCTGCCGGAGAGCAAGATCTCCCTGGCGGCCCCACCCCAGAAGCCCCACAACAACCAGGCGGCGAACTGGCTGATCATTCTGTTGCCGCTGCTCAGCAGCGTGAGCATGGCCGCGTACATGGTCACCTTCGGCCGACCGTGGATGATCATGCTCGGCGTGCTCTTCGTGGTGCTGTCCGTGACCATCACCCTCTACGTCCGCTGGCAGTCCCGCTCCACCACCCGGCGGCAACGGCTGCGCCAGCGGGACCGCTACGTCGAGTACCTCTCCGGCATCCGCGCCCAGGCCCGCGACTCCGCGGCCGCCCAGCGCGCGGTCGGGGCCTTCGTGCACCCCGGCCCGCACCGGCTGTGGGCCATGGCCGTCGGCCGTCGCCGGGTGTGGGAACGCCGTCCGAACGACGCCGACTTCCTGAGGGTGCGCCTCGGACTCGGCCGAGGCGTGCCGACGTTACAGCTCGTGCAGAGCAACAAGTCCGACCCGACCGCCGAGTACGAGCCGCTGTCCCAGCGCGCCTCGGAGAAGCTCGCCCGCGACTACGCGACGGTCGGACTGCAGCCCGCCTGGATCGACCTGGCCCGCAGCGGCGTGGTCAGCCTCCTGGGCACTCCCGAACGCACCCGGGCCGGCGCCGCGGCGCTGCTGCTCCAACTCGCCGTGCTGCACGCCCCCGACGACGTCCAGCTGGTCGTCCTCGCCGCGCCGGAGCCGGACCGGGAGAGCCAGGACGAGGACGGCTCGCTTTGGGACTGGACCAAATGGCTGCCGCACACCCATGAGACCGACGCCCAGGCCGGTGGCGCCGGCGTCGTGCCGACCGTCGCCCGCCGCTTCGACGGCATCGCCGACGTCATCGAACGGAGGCTGGAGCGGGCCCGGGCCGAGCGTGCCGAGCGCGCCACCCTACTGCCCTCGGCCCGCGACAAGGCCACTCTTGGCCGACGCTGTGTCGTGGTGATCGACGGCTACCGCCCCGACGCCGCCTGGGCCCGCACGCCCCTGCTCGCCGAGCTGCTCGCCGAGGCCGGCCCGAGCAGCGGCATCCATGTGGTCTGCCTGGTGCGCAGGGAGAACGAGGAGCCCGGCCGGGTCGACGTCCGCGCCCGGCTGGAGGACGCCGGGGAACTGACCCTGGAGAGCCGGGACCCGAGCCTGTTCAACCCGGTTCAGGACGCCGTCGCCGACGAGGCCGAGCCCGCGCTGTACGAGGAGGTCGCGCGGACCCTGGCGCCGCTCAGACTGTCCGGCGAACGCGACCAGGTGCTCTCCCATACGGTCTCGCTGCCGCACATGCTGGGCGTCGGGGACCTCACGGAGCTGAATCCCACCGCGTTCTGGCGCAGCCCCGACGACGAGGCGCTGCTGCGGATCCCGATCGGGGTGACCGGCGCCGGCGAGGACCTCGTGCTGGACCTCAAGGAGTCCGCACAGGGCGGTATCGGCCCGCACGGGCTGGTCGTGGGCGCCACCGGCTCCGGCAAGAGCGAGCTGCTGCGCACCCTGGTCACGGGCCTGACCATGACCCACTCGCCCGAACACCTCAGCTTCGTCCTGGTCGACTTCAAGGGCGGCGCCACCTTCGCCGGGGTCACCGAACTCCCGCACGTGGCCGGCCTGATCACCAACCTCGCCGACGACCTCGCCCTCGTCGACCGGATGCGCGCCGCGCTCATCGGCGAACAGCAACGCCGCCAGCGGATGCTCCGCGACGCCGGCAACGTCGACTCCGTACGCCAGTACCAGCTGCTGCAGGCGCAGGGCGGCGCCGATGTGGACGGCAGGCCGCTGGAGCCGATGCCGTATCTGGTGATCGTGGTCGACGAGTTCGGCGAACTGCTCTCCCAACGCTCGGATTTCATCGAGCTGTTCGTCCAGATCGGCCGGGTCGGCCGGTCGCTGGGCATGCATCTGCTGCTCGCCACCCAGCGGCTGGACGAGGGCCGGCTGCGCGGCCTGGAGTCCCATCTGTCGTACCGGATCTGCCTGCGGACCTTCTCCGCCGCGGAGTCCAAGGCGGTCATCGGCACGGCCGACGCCTACAAGCTGCCGCCGATCCCCGGCTCGGCGTACCTCAAGGTCGACGAGTCGGTCTACGAGCGGTTCCGCGTCGCCCACGTCTCGGGCGCCTACCGGGCGGACGGCGCCGAGCCGGCGAGGACGGGCCCCGCGCCGGAGCCGGTGCCGTACGGCCTGCGCACCGCCGAACAGGCCCGCACCGGAGACGAGGAGGAGGAACCGGCGGCGACCCCGGTGCCGCTGCCGACCGCCGGCGCGCGTACCGAGATGCAGGTCGTGGTGGAGCGGCTGGGGCTGTACGGCCGCCCCGTGCACCAGGTGTGGCTGCCCCCGCTGCCGCCGCACATCGACCTCGACTCGCTGCTCGGCCCGGTCGGCGAAGACCCCGAGCGGGGCTTTCAGGCCACCAAGGGCGCCATCCCGCTCGGCCGGCTCGCCTTCCCCTTGGGCGTGGTGGACCTGCCGCTGATGCAGGCGCAGCGCGCCCTACAGGTCAACCTGGACGGCGCTCACGGCCATGTCGCCATCGTCGGCGCACCGCAGACCGGCAAGTCCATGGCACTGCGGACTACCCTGCTCAGCGCGATGCTCACCCACACCCCCACCGAACTCCAGTTCTTCTGCGTGGACTTCGGCGGCGGCTCGCTGGGCCCCTTCGAGCAGGCGCCGCACGTCTCCGGCGTGGCCTCCCGGCACGACGAGGCCAAGGTCCGCCGGGTACTCGCCGTCGTACGGCAGACCGTCGTCGACCGGGAGCGGCTCTTCGAGCGGCTCGGGATCGACTCCGCCGCCGACTTCCGCCGGCTGCGCGCCGAGGGCGACCTGCCCGACGGGCAGAACGCGGCCGACATCGTGCTGGTCGTCGACAACTGGGCGGCGCTGCGCGCGGCCATGGACGAGGCCGAGGGCCAGATACTCGACATCGCCACGCGTGGTCTCAACGTGGGAGTGCACCTGCTGATCACCGCCAACCGCTGGATGGAGATACGCACCAACCTGCGCGACGCCATCGGCGGCCGGCTGGAACTGCGGCTCAACGAGACGGGCGAGTCCGAAGTCAACCGCAAGGCCGCCAAGTTGCTGGTCAACACCGTCCCCGGGCGCGGCATCGCACCCCCCGGCGACCTCATGCACATCGCGTTGCCGCGGCTCGACGGGACGCAGTCCCTTCAGGGACTCGGCGCCGCGCAGCAGAGCGCGATCGCGGAGGCCGCCGCCCGGTGGACCGGCGCGATCGCCCCGCGGGTGCGGGTGCTGCCGGAGCTGATCACCCCCGCCGAGCTGACGGCCGCGGTCGAGGCCGCGCGGGCGTCCGCCGTCGGGACCGCCGCCCACGCGCAGGCGCTCGACGCGGCGCAGGTCGCCCTCGAGTCCCGGCCCTCAAGCGAAGTGCCCATCGGAATAAGGGAGTTCGATCTGGCCCCGGCCACGGTCGATCTGGGCGCGGGAGACTCGCACTTCCTGGTCCTGGGCGACTCCGGCTCCGGCAAGACATCGTTCCTGCGGTCCTGGATGCGGGGCATGACCGAGCGCAACTCCGCGCACGACATCCGCTTCATGGTCTTCGACTACCGGCGCTCACTTCTGGAGGCCGTGCCCGACGAGTACCTGGCCGCCCAGGCAGCCAACAACGACCACGCAGCCACGTACGTCGAGCAACTCACCGCCAAGCTCGGCGAGCGGATGCCGCCCCCAGGGATCGGCTCCCGCGAACTGCGGCGCCGCGACTGGTGGTCCGGGCCCGAGCTGTACGCCGTCGTCGACGACTACGACCTGGTCGCCGGCCAGGCCGGGCAGCGCGGCCCGCTCGCCCCGCTCGCCGACTACCTCACCCACGCCGCCGACATCGGCTTCCACCTGGTCATCGCCCGGCGGGTCACCGGGGCGGGGCGTGCGCTGATGTCCGATCCGCTGGTCAGCAGGATGCAGGAGTTCGGCGCCGGCGGCCTGATCCTCTCCGGAGACCCCCGCGAGGGCGCCCTCATCGGCGACCAGCGCGCGGCACGCCGGCCTGCCGGCCGCGGCGTACTCGTCGGCCGCCGAACACAGCCCGCGATCGTCCAGACCGTGCTCGATCCGGGGACCGACTGACCCCCTGCACGCCTGCGGTGGGCTCCGTCGCGGCGCACCCCTCGACGCGCCGCGACGGAGGGCCACGGGGCGTACCCGCCGGCTGCGGACCCACCACCCCACTGCCTCCCGCCCCGCCGCCCCGCACGGGCGCCCGGCCACTGCGAAGGATCTGACATGGCGCCCATCAGCTTCGACTCCCAGCCCATCCGTGAGTTGGCCGACCACTGGATGCAGGTGGGCAACACGTTCGCCGAGACGTACTCGTCCACGGTCCAGGCCGTCCGCGGCATCCCCTGGTCCGGCATCGCCTCGGACGCCGCGCGGGAGGCCTACGCCTCGAGTGAGAACGCGGGCGGGGGCGCGCCGGGTGGCGGTGTCGCCCTCAAGCTCCTCGAGTCGGCCATCACGGCGTGGCGGATCAGCGAGGCGCTGCAGACGTACGCGAACCAACTCGACAAGACCATCGAGGAGATCAACGAGGCGGAGGCGCTGGCCGGCCTCGCCGGCCTCTTCGGCCTCGTGCTCAGCTTCCTCCTCCCCGGCCTCGGCGCCCTGCTGGGATTGCTTTTCGGGATCGTCGGCCGGGTACTCGCGTTCATCGTCAACGCCGTCGGCCGCGTCATCTCGGCGATGGGCTCCCTGGCGCCGGTCGGCAACTTCCTGATCAACGCGATCCTGAGCGGCGCGATCACTCTGGGCACGGACGTGTTCGCGCAGGCCCTCGCGTCCTGGGCCACGCACACCGATTTCAAGATCGACTGGAAGTCGGAGGGCATCAACATCGGGATCGGCGCCGGCATGGGCGGCTGGATGGGTCCGGACTGGCGGCCCACCGGCACGGGGTCCAAGGGCAATCCCGCCTCCCTCGACAGCGGCGGCCCGAACGTCGGCATCCCCAGGAACACGCCGGTTCCACAGAGCTCGACCCCGCACGTCAACCCCCCTTCGGTGAAGGGCGTCGACACGCCCACGCCGCCGGGCGGCAACCTCTCGGAGACGGTGTCCCTGGGCCCAGGCGACACCAGGATCAACACCCCGGACACGATCACTACCACCACCGGCTCCCCCGAGACCCGCACGCCCACGCCCGCAGGCATCCGCCCCGACGGCACGGGCCGGGTCACTCCGGAGACGGCCACCCCCGCCCCCACCCCGGGCGGCGTCGGCGCCGGCCGCCCCGTCACCGGCGTCAGCCGCGCAGACGCGCCGCCCCCACAGACCACGGCCGGGGGCGTCCCCGCGCGTTCGGCACCGACGGTGAACGGACCCGACTCGTCGGTTCCGCACACACATGTGCCGGGTGGTCCTGGGCGTCCGGGGCCGAACGCGGGGCGTGTGGACGCGTCTGCGCCGAACTCGACAGTGCCCGCGACCGGAACGCCACGTCCCGCACCGACGACGGGCCGCCCGGACCCCGCCGCGCCCAGCACGCATGCGCCGGGCAGTACCGGACGTCCAGTACCGAACACCGGACATGCGGACACCACCGTGCCGAACTCGACAGTGCCCGCGACCGGAACGCCACGTCCCGCACCGACGACGGGCCGCCCGGACCCCGCCGCGCCGAACACGCAGGTGCCCGGTGGTCCGAGGAACGCCCCGGCGACAAACGTCTCCACCGGCAATGGCCCGGATGCGACGACGCCGGCAACGCACACGCCGAACGGCGGCCCCACCCGAAGTTCCGGCACGAACCACGTCGAGACGACCACCCGCGACTCGGCCGGTGCGACGGGCCCGCAGGCCCGTCCCGGCTCCGGGGCCGGTTCCCCGGACCAGACGCGGCCCACGACCAACGCGTCCGGCGCCCGGACGCAGACAGAGCCGAGCGCGTCGACGCCGGACTCCCCGGTGCCGGGCCAGAACAGTCCGAAGGCGACCGGACGCCCGGTGCCCGACGGGGCGAACAACCCGCCCGGCGGCACCCCGGCCAGAGGCGGACGCCCGAACGGGGACGCGGGCGCATCCAGGACCGAGCCGTTTCCGGGTGGGGGGCAGCGCCTGGGTGCGGAACCCCACGGCGATGTCAAGCCCAACTCCGTTCCCCGGCAGGACGGTTCGGGTGGTGCGGTGCCGAGGCCGACGCGTTCGGGCCCTGGCTATGACCGGCCGGCGACGGTGAATGACCTGCCGGTCCAGGAGGGTCCGCGCAGTGCTTCCAGTGCGGGCGCGAAGGCGGATCCGTTTCCGGGCAAGGGG
>NZ_JBITCT010000034.1:0-48373 GCF_044453465.1 Streptomyces sp. NPDC051677 | reverse complement strand
AACGGGCCGCCCGGACCAGAGCGCGGGTGCCTCCAGGACCGAACCGTTCCCCGGCAAGGGCCAGAGCCTGCCCGCGAAACCGAGCGGCGACAAACCCAATTCCCATCCGCAGTCGGGCACGGGGAGGCCGGCAGACGGCTCCGGGGGCGGCGCACGTCCGTACACCCGCAACGACAACCCGGTCACCACGTTCAAGCCGGAGCCCGGCTCAGGTGGCGGGATCGTTGGCCACGGTTCGTCCAAGGGCGCCGGGACGACGATGAACAGGGACGGTAACGGATCCGCCACCGAACTCGAGAACCCCTCGCCCAGTCCCACCACCGCCAAGCCGCAGGACCCGCGCGACGCGGGCGCAGGCTCGCGGACGTCGGCGGCACAGCGTTCGGCCGACGCCGACGCCGACGTGCCGTCGCGGTCCGGGACATCGGGCGGCCCGGCCGGGGTGGCCAGGGTGGACGAGCGGTCCGGCGGGCGCAGCGACGAGATCGGGGCCGCCCGGAACACCGATTCCTTCGGCCCCCGCCCTTCCGGTCAGGGGCCGACACCGGTGACCGTGCGTCTGGCCGACACGGATGCACCGCCGTCCGGAAGCCCGGGCCTCACACCGGAGCAACGGGGCAGCGGCCCGGCCCAGTCCGGCCGTGTCGACGGCCTGCCGGAGAGCGAGACGGTGCGCGGGGGCGACCAGCCGGCGCAGACGCAGGGGTCAACCGGACCGGACGAAGTGGCCCGGGTGAGCCAGGAGTTCGGCGGCCGTACCGAGGCGATCGGCACCGACCGGATCACGGGCTCCGACGGCCACCGCCCGGTCGGTCCGGACTCGCGGCCGACCTCGCTGACATCCGCCGGTGCGGAGCAGGTCGACACGACCGCTCAGCCGCTTCCGGACGCCGTGGGTTCCGCCACGACCGCTCAGCCGCGCCCGGGTGCGGACATTCGGTCCGGCACGCCGACACCGCCGCCGGACCGGTCGCAGGACCCCCGTTGGGACCCGGACGCTGCGCGCACCGTCCTCACCGACCCCGACCTTGCTCCCGACACCGTCGACACCGCCCTGGTGCACGCCTCGACGATACTCACCGTCCGCGCCCACGAGGTGCTGCCGGGTGTCGACCCGCGCGGTGTCGCCCCGCTCGTGCCGGAGCCGGACAGCGGCCCGGGGGCGGAGATCCACCCGGCGATGGTGCGAGCGCAGCACCTGGTCGCCGCGGAGATCATCCGGCACGGTGTCCTCTCCGGTCAGGTGCTGGCCGGGCAGATGCTGCCTGGGGCCGTGCAGCCGGGCGGCGAGGTGCCGCCGGTGCTGTATGGGGCGACGTACGACCCGGCGCACGAGGTCTTGCAACTCGGCACGCACACAGTGGCGTTGACCGACCTGCCTGACTTCCTGCAGCAGAACATGGGCTGGCGCCCGGGCGAGCCGGTGGTCCTCCCGGTCCCGCTGACTCCGGACGCGATGACAGTCCCGGGCGTCCAGGGTGTCACCCCGCTCGCCCTGCCGCAGGCGCTGGCCGACGCACTGGGCGCACCGGTCGTCGTGCCCGTGGCCGACGACCAGGGCCCGGCCACGCCGCTGTTGTGGGCTCAGGTGGACCCTAGCGGCGAAGTCAACGCAGCCGTGTACTCGCTGGGCGCACTGCTCTCCGGCGAATCGCAAAGCCCTCCGGCGGACGTGACCGCCGAGGCGGGAGCGCCGACGACAGCAGGCGCCACCGACGCCGACAAGACCGACGGCGAGGTGTCCGGTCCGCTGGAGCTGCGGCGTCTGCGGGCGTCTTTGGAAAAACTCCCGTCGGACCGGTACGACACCCTCATGGCCCGCGCCTACGGCCTGGTCAGCCAGGGTCACCAGATCCCGGTCACGGTCGACGGCTCGACCCCCGACCAGACCCGCATCCGGCAACTGCTGGACGACGTCACCGTCCGCGTCGCCCACACCCTCCACCGCGAAGGTGAAAACGCCGCGCGGGAACTCTCCCGTCGGCTCGGCCGTGAACACGGCACCACCCGTACCCACGGTGGCACCGGCTCAGGCAGGGACCAGGTCGCCTCGAACCCGGTACCGTCGGCCTCGACGTCCGCATCCGCCTCCGCATCCGCCTCCGCATCCGCCTCCGCATCGGCTCTCCCCGGTCACCAGTTGGCGAAGAAGAACGGTCCGCTGACCTCGTACGAGCAGGCGACGGTGCTGCGCGACATGGCCGACCTGGAGGAGGCCGGACAGCTCAGCGCCGCCCGGATCGTGCTGCAACGCGTCCGTGAACGCGCCGACCACGCCCAGGGCCGCCCCCATCACGACGAGGCCGTCAAGCTGCGTGACCAGGCCGAACGGTGGATGGCCGGCCTGACCGGACAGCCCGGCACCCTGAGGGAGGTCAACCGGACCATCAACTTCGTCTGGATCGGCGCCCCGATCAGCTCCCGCGCCCAGCAGAACCTGCTGGCGTGGGCCGGCCGCGCCCGACGCGCCCAATGGAGAATGCAGATCTGGACCGACACCACCACCACCCCCACCGGCAGCGCAGTCAGCACCTGGACGCCCCAGACCCGAAGCAGCATCCGGGCCGTCGGCGCCGTCTTCAAAGAGATCACCGACCTCCTCCCGCCCCGGAACGCCCACCGCGCCAACAGCGTGTTCGGAAGGTGGCTCGCCACCCCCGCGCCCACCCAGGCACTGGCCGACCCCGACCTGGCCAAACTGCGCGACCTGTACGAGAACGCACGCACCGAACGAGGAGCCCTCCCCGTCGCCTCGGACGTGGCCCGCTACGCCGTCCTGCTGACCGAGGGAGGGGTCTACGCCGACCTGGACATCGCCCCCGGCAACGTCGACCTGCACCGGCCCCTGCCCGCCATGGGCGGCAACGACATCCCCCTGTTCGCCCCCATGATCCGCGACAACGCCCAACTCCGTTTCGTTCAGGAGGACCTGGCCCGCAAGAGGGGCATCACCGCAGACCAGGTCTCCCTCGGCGACGTCGTCCGGCACCGTATGGCAGCCGCCGAGTTCAACAACAACTTCATCCTCGCGCCCGCGAACTCCCAGTTCCTTCGCCGGCTGATCGGCGCCATCCACGACGATGCCCGGACCTGGCCCGGCAGTGAACTGGCCACCAACGGCGCCTTCCTGACCGGTCCCATGGCCGTGGCCCAAGCCCTCCACCAACAGACCGTCAGTTATGGGCTCGGTGCCGTCTCACCAACCGAACAGGGCACCGCACTCGACCCCGCCGAAGTCGACCGCTGGACCCCGCTCGACTGGATCACCCCCGAAAGCGACAACCAGGAGTACGAGGCCGCCGCCTTCCCACCGCCGCCCTTCGACCCAATCCACCACACCACCGATCAGCCCGTCGGTTCTGCGGGGACCGGTGGTCGGCAGGGGGCGGCTGCCGGGGAGTCGGTGTCTGGTGATGAGGGCCGGGAGCCGGGGTACGTGGCGACCAGGCCGCCGCATGCCGAGAAGCTGGTCGGGGATCTGCCGTCGGTGACCGCGCGGGAGCGTGCGCAGACGCTTGAGTCGCTCAAGCCGGAGTACCGCCGGTGGCTGGCCAGGAACCCTGGGCTTGTCGGTGCGTTGCGTGACGGCCTGTCGTCCGAGGAGTTCGCGGAGACTGCCGCCCGATTGCTGGTGGATGTTCCGCAGGGAACGGAGCAGCCTGCGTCCGTGCGGCAGGAGGCTCAGGCTCAGGTCGCCCGGATGCTGCAGGACCCCGACACCGCCGCACGCCTGCTCATCGAAGGCGCGCAGGTGGTCGTGGTTCCCAAGGACATCAGGATGACCGATCTCCATCCCTTCCATGACCTGCGCGGCAGACACGCCGAAGGTGAGGCCGGTGGTGACCGGGGCTGGGACGACATCCGCGGGTCCGGCGGACGCCACACCGCTGTCACTGAGGAGAACCTTCTCGGCGGGGAGACCCGAATCGGCCAGGGCAGGCATTACGCCGACGGTTACTCCACCACCACGCACGAGTTCGCCCACACCATCCATCGATACGGTCTGAATGACGCGGACCAGGCTGCCATCCACGAAAGCTGGGAGGTCCGCGACAAGCAGGGCGAGAGTGCACAATGGCCCGACGGCGCCACGGTCCGTGACGCGGGCGGTGACCTGGTCAAGCCCTACGCCGCTCGTGACGAGCTGGAGTTCTTCGCCCAGCTCACCAATGCCTACCTGGGCACCAACCACGGCACCGACCCCTACACCGGCCTTGAGCGCAACAACGGCCCCGACTGGGTCCGCGGCAACGCCCCGGAACTGCTGCCGCTCCTGGAACGGCTCTACGGGCCCCATCCGACAGCCGTCCACAACCGCCCGTCCAACCCCGTTGAGGCCACCCGCGCCGAGAACGACAGGTACGAGGGCTTCCGCGACGTCATGGCGAGGGCCGACGAGCCTTCGGTGCAAAGCGCCGGGACACGGACACCCGACCGCACCGCGCCGGAGCACGGTGCGGACACCGTGGGGCACTCAGGCCTCAGCTCACACGACCTGGTGAATCCGCCGCCGCGGGTCGTGGGTTCGTCGGGAGCAGGGAAGGGGAGGCAGCGGGCTGGGCGTTCGGTTTTGGTGGATCAGAACGAGCTGCGGGAGTTCGACGGTTTCCTTCGGGACCTCAGGAAAATGGTCGTCAGGCCGGAGGTGGATGCCGACCTGCTGAAGCGGCGGATCACAGAGTTCCTGGAGAGGGTGGCCGCGGGGCGGCAGGCTGCGTGGGTGGGTGAGATCCGGCAGGCGATCGATCGGCTGCCGGGCGGCGAGTTCAGCGATGCGTCGGTCAATGCTGCGCATAGCCTTCTGAATGATTTCGATCTCGACCGGCCTGCTCTGGCTATTCCGGGTGCGGATTACCTGAGTGCGAGTGAGGTCACCAGTGGTGACGGGAAGGGGTTCATCAACCGGGATATTCCGGAGGTGGTCATCGTTGAGGGTGAACCGTTTGTTCCTGTCTACTCGGCAGTGTTCGGTGACGCGCTGGGCGGTGAACCGTTGTTCAAGGACATCGGTCAGGACGAGCGTGGTGTCGTCCAGGTCCACACGGGGTCGGTCGATCACACGGAGAAAGTGCTGTGGGTCAGCATCGGGCAGCCTCTGCGGCAGATCAAGTGGGTTGACAAGTATGAGGCCGCTCATGCGCAGGAGCCTATGATCCGTTCGTTCCTGGTGCCTTTGAACACCGTGAACGAGATCTCACGTGATGCGGTCACCGAGCATAATTCCGGCGGGAATTCGCGTGACCTCAACGTCGACAAGCACTTCGCGTCCAACCAGTTCGGCATCAGGGAGCCCGAGTCTCTCGAGCTGTTGCGTCAGACGGCGTTGCCTGGTTCGCTGCGCACGTATACCGACGGGGTTGTCGAGGGCAGGCCCGGTTCCTGGGGCGATGTCAGGCCCATGAACGAGCTGCGTGACAAACTCGGTATCCCCCGTGAGCGCATGCCCGGTTTCTCGGTGTTCACCGAGGGCACCGGGTTCATGCCTCCTGCCAAGTACGCGAGCACGGCGAAGATGCTCCGCGAGGTCATTGCGGCCCACAGAAACAACAGCAATCTGCGTGAGGAGGGCGACAAGCCCTTGTCCAGGGCGGACGTGGAGCGGTTCTTCGACGAGCACGCTCCCGGCCATCTCAAGAACAACATCAACACCCAGGCCCAGAAGCGGGCGGCCGTGGACAGGTTCGTCGAGAAGTACGTGATCCCCTGGGCGACCCAAGCCCGTATCACCGAGGCGCTCCACCACGAGTACGACGTACTGGTCGCCAGTAAGCCGTCCGACCGGCCGGTGGTCTACCGTCTCACCGATGCCCAGCCCACCCTGCGCGGACAGCGCAGGAGTGCCGAGCAGCACGTCGGCCTGATCCAGCAGCACCTCATGAGCATCCGGTTCCAGATCCGTCGCGGATACGAAACCCTCCCCATCACCGGCGCGTTCAGGGAAGGAGTGCCTCCCGAGCTGCGTCCGGTCCTCAACGAGTTGCAGACGGAACGGGAGAACATCCTCAGGGACTACCAGTTCAAGATCGGTGACAGCGAGACCCTCCCGGACAACAACGACAAGTACCGCGACTACGCCGCCGAGACACACAACCGGATCACCCAGAAGCTGGCCGGCCGCCCAGCGGGCCCCAGCCTGACGAACGTCCTCACCGCACTCGACCGGATCCGGCAGGCCACCGCGCAGCAGCCGCCCTGGACGGCCGCCCCCACCCACGCGGCAGCATCCACCTCCACAAGCGGTGTCCCCCACCCGCCGCCCCCGCCCGCGCGTACGCAAGGCCGGGGTGCGCCCGCATCGTCGACGGCCTTGGAGACGGTCACCGAAACCGCAGAGGAAGACGGGGGCGCCCTGCCGGGCGAACCCGCGGCCCTCGCCCCGGACCCATGGACGGAGTTGCGCGACCTCGCCGAGCCCGCCGCGATCGACGCCGAGCACTTCGATCCGCGGAGGCCGGGACCGTATGCGCCGGGTCGGCCGGCGGGCACGATGAGCCGGATCAGACTGGACGCGCGGCGGTTCCAGGCCGCGTCCGGGGAGTGGATCAGCGACGCGACCCTACGCATCCACCTGGCCCCCGAGCCCGGGATCACGGCCGAAGAAACCCGCCGCCTGGCGGAGCGGACGACGCTCACGGTGCAACGGGCGGTCAACGCCCCCCTCTTCGAACTGCCCGACGGCAGCGTGTTCCACCTCAACGTGGAGTTCCTCGCGGACCCCGCCGGCGCGCACCACGTACTGCGAGTGCACGGGCAGCCGGGCGGGACGAGAACGACCGAGGTGCGTCCGGTCGACGAGACCGGCAGCCCGCTGACGGAGCACCGCCTGCTCCACGAGTTGCTGCGCTTCGTCGGGCTGCCGGACGGCAGCCCCGCGCCCGGCTCGGGCGAGGACGGCCCGGCGCTGGGCGCCGACGATCTGGCCGCCATCGGGGACGTCTTCCGCTCAGGGCCGGTGATCCGCGACCTCCCGAACCCGCTCGCGGGAGGGGACCCGAGCACGCCGCCGCCGGACGACGAACCAGGCGAGCGACCTGCGGCCGTGCCGCCTCCCGCCGACCGGACGGAGGATCGCACCCCGTCCTTACTGCCCGCGCCGCGCAGCCATCCCTGGTACGTGGACCACGGCGCGCTCGGCAACGCCGAGGTCGGGCGCGTGCCGCGGTGGTCGCGGGAGCGCGCCCAGCTGTGGGCAGCCGTCGTCGCCTCGCACATCCCCGACCGGGTCGTGCGGCGGGCCACGATGCCCGTACTGGAGGAGATCCTCGCCATCTCGGACCGGGCGGAGTGGAACGAGGTGCTCGCCAAGGGCCGCGCGGTGGTCGTCAACAACCGACTGGTCTGGCTGCGGCCGGTACTGACGGGCATCCGACCGCACAACCCGGCCACAACCCTCGCAGACGGCTCCGCCACCGCCGACGCGAGCACCGGGGAGGCGTCGGCTACGGGCGCCGTCCCGGCCGATGTCTTCGAACCCTCCGGTTGGGTGCCCGAAGGTGACCGTGAGTTGCGGGTCGGTACCCAGTCCACGACGCGTACCGGGGCGCGCATCGTCACCTCAAGTGTGTCCGCCGCCGTGCAGACCGCTGTCCAGCTGGGTCTGGCACACGCGTCCGGCGCGCCCGTCCTGGCACAGGTCGGCATGACCGCCTCGACCACCGGGAGCTGGGGCGCGGAGCGAACCGTCAAGACCGCGCACCGCACGCACCCGGAATGGAAGGAGTTCTCGGCGGCCGACGCCGACGTCCGGTTCCGTGTGTTCGTGGACGGCGGGGAACTGCAGAACGAGGCCGTCATCCCGCGTGACCTCGGTGTCGCCTTCCCGCCCGCTTTCCGGGCCGACGCGGCCCACGTGGGCGCGGTGCGAGACGGCGCGTCCGAGGGGCCGGAGCCGGGGATGCAGCGGCCCGTTCGGAACCCCCGATACCTCAATGCCCTCGACACCGTCCCGCTGATCACCGGACTCCACCGGACGCTGCTCACGGCCGGGGTGCCCGCCACAGCGGTCCGGGACGTGATGGTCCAGCTGGAGCCGTGGCTGGCCGAGCGGAACCTGCGCCAGTACGCCCGTTGGGTGCTCACCTCCGGCCTGCCGACCGGGCCGATCGAGGTGCCCCTGCAGGGCGGACTCCGGCGTTTCCGGGCCTCCTTCACCATCCGGGCCGATATCGACAGCCTGCAGTTCCTCGGACTCTCCGAGCCGGGTCTCAGCCGCGGCCTGGAGGCGATCACCACCGGCAACTCGACTGTGAGAGACGGAAGTTCCGGCGCTGCCGTCACCGGCGGGCTGCTCATGAGCGGTCTGTCGCATTTCGGCGAGGGAGCCGTGGTCGCCGGCCGCGTGCCCGACGTCAGCGTCACCTCGAACTCCACACGCAGCGCCGGATACACGCTGTCCGCGAGCGCCGTCCGACACACCGAGTTCAAGTCCAAGAAGCCGCAGGTGACCTACGCGGCCGGCCTCCGGATGACGGTCTCCGTCACCTCGCCCACCCACCCGGACATCGGCGAGGTGACCCGCACCGTCCAATCGGAGCTCGGCACGATGTGGCGCGGCCGCCCGCAGGCCGCGGACTTCGAGCGGCGGGTACTGGGCGCCGTGCACACCCCGGCGTTCCGCCCGCCGGCCACTCCCGCCGAGGAGGCCGCTCGTCCGCCGCTGCGCCCTGGCCCGGTCGAGACCCAGCCCCATGTCAGGGCGCTGCTGAGGGAGTCGGGCACTTCGCTGGTACGCCCGACCCGGCGCCCCGCCCGGCTGGACGGGAAGCCCCCGGCGCCCCACCCGCGCGAGCCCCTCGCGACGGCGTCCCGCAAGGGCGGCGGCTACGCGACCACGCTCGCCCTGCCGGGAGCCGAACTGGTCCAGGACCACTTCCTCGCCGCCCTCAAGGACGAGGTCGAGGAGCGCCGCGACAAGGTCGGCGACTGGACCACCGTGGAGCGGGAGCTGTCGTCCGTCTTCGGCCGGCCCGCCATGGAGCAGGACCTCGGCCGGGTGATCGCCGGCTACCGGCGCACCGTCTGGGTCGGGAACCGGCCCTACCGGCTGTCCGTCCGCGGCCACCTGCTGGAACGGCTGCCCGGCGACATGCAGACCGGACTGGAGGTCGAGTCGGTCGTCGGCGCCGGCGGCGGTGTCTCCGGCCACCGGGGCACCCGGTGGGGCGTACGGGGCAGCATCGGCGGCGGCCTGGGGGTCAGGATCCTCGACGTGCTCTCGATGCAGATCGGCGGCTTCGGCGTGTTCGCCGAGCACAGCCGGGGCAGGGACACCTCGTTCACGGGCGGCAACAAGTCGAGCCGCCGGTCCAAGCCGAAGGCGGGCACCGACGAGTACGTCTACAACATCGTCTACGAGCAGCAGCTCACCCCGCTGAAGCCACACGGTGACAGGAAGGAGGTGCTGCGCAAGCCCCGGCCGGACGGGACGCCCACAACCTGGTGGGTGGACCGGCCGGGGGACGTGGTGGCGCAGGTCGTCGTGCCGCACGCGTTCGTCCCCGGAACACCGGTCGCCGCCGAGCAGCTGGCCCGGGTGGGCACGGCGACGCAGGACAAGGCCTGGCCGGCCGGGGACCAGTACCTCGACTTCGCGCACGGCGGCACCGCGGGCGTCATCCCCGCCTTCCTCACTGCACCCGAACTCACCCGGCTCGCAGCCGAGTTGTATGCGCGGCTCAACGGCCTGGGCGACGAGTGGGCGGCCAACCCCGAGTTCTGGCCGGACGAGATCCACGCCCTGGCCGACCCCGCCGTCCTGGCATCGGCCTTCAACGACATGGTCGGCCGGTTCGGTCACGAGGGCGACCTGAAGCACCGCAAGGGCTTCCAGCAGGGGTTCCGGCTGCGGCTGCGGGCGTATGCGCCGAAGGACCTGGGCGCGACCCAGCTCGATGTGGACGTCGTCGACACCAAGGAGACGAACACCGCTCAGGGGTCGGCCTCGGGGACCACACGTGAGGTCGGCGTCAGCGGCACGGTGGGCGGCTATGTCACGGCGGCGGGCGCGAAACCCGTACCGGACCCGGCCGAGGGCCCGGTACGGGACCAGAAGTCCTCGGTGGGCGAGAGCGGCGGCCATCTGTACCTGCAGGCCCGTGGGTGGGCCTCCAAGGGGTGGAGCGACAGCTTCCGCGAGGAGACCGGGCAGGTCGCCAGAAACAAGGCCACCTACAAGGCGCGGCCGCACGAGGTGCTGGCGCGGCCGGTCTTCGAGCTCACCGCGATCCGCTGGAAGGGCCGCAGGACTCAGCAGCTGACCGGCTACCTCAGCGTGGACGACGGCCTCCAACTGCTCGTCCCGGAGCGGGTGCTGCCGGATGTGCTGCCGCAGCCGCAGGCCGAGGCCGACGTCAAGGGCAAGGGCAAGAGCAAGGGCAGGGAACAGGCAGGCGCGCAGGCTCCGGCCGTCGAGAAGCCCGCAGCAGGCGACCCGGCGCCCGCGACGGTCCCCGCAGCGGAGCAACAGGCCCCGCCGGTCCGGCTCGACCGCGACTACCTCACCTCCGACGTCGCAGGGGGCGTCGGCCGGGTCGAGCGGCTGCGCGCGGACCAGGTCATGGACGTGATCACCACGCGTCTCCAGGCGCATGGCGTCCTCCCGGCGGGGCCGTCGACGGACTCGCCGCGCCCCGACCTGCTTCACCGCACCCTGCACCAGCTCTTCTCCTCGGACGCGTTGGAGAACCAGATGCCGGTGCTGATGGGCACCGGCGTCTGGGCCTGGCTGCCGGTGCCCGGCTTCCTGGGGGCCACCTCCTACGTCTGGGTACGGGTTGTCGCGAAGGAGCTGCGGGCCGCGCACGAACACCGGACGCGCCCCGACGCCAAGGTCAACGTGGCGACGTCGGCCACCCTGAACACCAAGGACGACGAGGGCGCTTTCACCTCATGGGGAGGGGAGTTCCACGCCCGGGCGGGGGCGTTCCACGCCAGCGGCCGGGACGGGTTCGAGGTCAACGCCGGCTACCGGCACACCAGCAGCCGTACGGTGTCCCAGGCGAACGCCCGGGCCGAGATCTACGACGCGGACCCGCAGGAGCCGAAGGACCCGCTGGAGGAGTTCAACCACCGGGTGGTCTTCCGGGTCGAGGTGGGCGGTACGACCGAGCTGCCCCGGGTCCTGGATCTGCCGGTGACCGTGGTGCACCACGCACTGCTGAGCGTGGCGCACCACGGCTTCGACTCGCGCGAGCGCATCGCCAGGGTGCTCAACGAGCACCGCGGGTGGACCTGGTTCGACGGTGCGGGACAGGCCGAGGGCGAGGTACGCGTTCTCGTGCCCTCGCATCTGACCGGGCCCGCCGCTGACCGACCCGTACCACCCGTCAGCCGGGTGTACGGCGTGCAGCCGAGATGGGTCGAGCGCCGGCCCGTGCCCGAACTCCCGGCCGAACTGCTGTACCGCCTGCACCCGTTGGCGGTCCCGGCCGCCGCGGCGGTGGAGCGGTGGGCGGCCCTGGCCGCCTCGGCGGCCAGGCGGACGCCCGACCTCGATGCCGCCGAGCCCTGGAGGGTCCAGGGCGCCGACTTCACCACCACCGCCGGCCCGTCGTACGCCCACTTCACCGGTACGGGGATGGTGAAGGCCAACATCGGCCGGCTGCTGCAGCACACCTACGGCGTGCCGGTGAACGGCCGGCAGGTCTCGGTGGGCTTCCGTCTGGACAACGCCAGGACGGTGGGCCCGACGCAGGTGGAGTACGAGGCGGCGCGGTTCTCCAAGGAGGACCCGGCCACGACGTACAGCGCAGCCGAGTCGAGCGGTTGGTCGGCGGGGGCGGGCCTGCGGACCGTGGGCGACGGCGCCGGGCCGACCACCGTCTACGGCGCCGCGCCGGTCGCCGGAGGGGTCTCCCGCAGCAACGCCGCCGGGTACCGGGACGCCTCCAACGACGAGAACTCCAGGACCGGCAAGGTCAAACGCCCCTACCGCTATTACCAGTTCGACCTGACGGTGGTCTTCCACGGGCCGCACCGCACGCTCGAAGTGAGGGCGCCGCACGGTCTGTTCGCCATGCTGCCGCTGGGCAGGGACGGCCGGCTGCTGGGCGGACTCGAGACGGCACTGCCCGAGCTGTTCGCGCCGGACCGGAGCAGAGAACCGGCCCCGCCGAAGCCCCGGCCTCAGCCGCCGGTGCCAGAGGGCACACAGGCGGCACAGACGGAACCCCAGCCGACGGTGAACGTACCCGCGAACTCCTTCGGCAGCCGCTCCGGGGCCTGGCGCGGGCTCTGGTCGCCCACGCTGCGGCCGATCCCCGAGGAGGACTTCGCGAACCTACGGGTTCCGGACCGCATCCTCGAGCAGCCGTCGGTCGGTCAGGAGCCCGCCCCCGATCCCGATCCCGTCACAGCGCCGTACGAGACTCCCGGGCCCGCGCGGCCCACGGTCCCGCAGGCTTTCCTCGACGCCCCGAGGCCCGTCGCAACCTCGTCGCAGCCGCACGACGACCCTTTCGTCGGCATGGCCAACACCGATGACGCGATGCGCGCCGGGTTGACCCGGGCCCTGGGCGCGCAGGAGGACGTCCGGCAGGGCCAGGCCGGCGTGCGCCTCGGCGACAACGGCGGAGGCTCCGACGGCGGCTCGGGGGCCGGCTCGGACGGGGGCGCCGCGTTCGGGGGCCGACCGGATCCGCTGGGAGAGCTCATCCTGCGGGAGTTCGAGGAGGCGAGGGCCGCGATGGCGGCGGCCGCGATGACCGTCCGGGAGGCGGAGGCGGCGGCCGCCCTCGCGGGCGGCGCGGGGACGGCCGACTGTGAGTTGTCGGTGGCCCAGGCGCACATGCGGAACACCACGGACCGTTTCAGCAGGGCGAAGCAGTTCTGGGAAAGCCGCTTCGGCTCCTGACCGGCCGTCGGGACCGGCGCCCACGGGGGCGGCCCCAGGGCAGGCACACCGTTGAGGGCGACGCCGTCCGGCGTCGCCCTCAATGCCTTCCGATCACAGGAAGCAGCGGTGCGGGGTGCTCATGAGTGCCGCGTCATGAGTCTGCGAGCGTCGGCGAAGCCCCTCACGCCCCACCGGAGTCGGGCAACACGACCTGGCTGCCCCGCAGGACCGTCTGCGTCCTGTTGCCCGCGTAGTCCTCCAGGACGGCGACGACCCTGCTGGCGGAGCGGGACATGGTCACTGTCATCGCGGCACGGGTGGTGCGGCCGCGGATGATGTACGGCTTGTTCCCTGATCCGTACGTCGTTGCGAACGACTTCGGCTGGCCGTCCTCCAGGACGGTGAGGGTGTGCCAGTCGGCCAGTGCGGGCCGGGAGAAGGTGAAGGAGTTTCCGCTGACCCGCACCGCGGAGGCGGGATAGGGCGTGATCTCGGCATCGGCGAAGGCGCCGCGAACGGCGGTCGTCGTGCCGCTCCCCGATCGTGCGGTCAGGACGTAGCCGGCGCCGTCGACGGGTACGCCGGTCAGTGTCGTGCCCGTGCCGCCGCCCGGGACGGTGACCTCCTTGGTGTAGGGGGCGGATGTGTCGACGCTCGTCACCTTCAGGGTGACCGGCTGCCCCGACGGTGGAGGCGTCCACGTCGCCTTGAGCGTGCCGTCCCGGGCGGCCACGGCAGTCACCTTGCCCGGCGCCGTCCCCAGGTCGAACGGCACGACGGCGGGCGCGCTCCGGCTGCCGTCCGGGCCCACCGCCACGACCTTGACGGTTCCCGAGGCGGCGGTGAAGTGCTTGGCGTAGAAGACGTCGTCGTAGATGCCCCCGAGGTAGGTGTCGTCCAGGTACACGTCGTAGCGGCGGACGGTGTCGTAGTCGCTGCGCTGCCAGGAGAGGAACAGTTCGTCGGTGTCGGGCAGCAGTTGGGTGATGGCCAGACCCTGGGGGACGGCCGGTGTGCGGTCGACGCCGTCGTGCAGGGCCAGGGCGCCCAGGTTGACCTGGTACCTCTCGATGGGCTGCGCTCCGGCGGCGACGACCAGGCCGAGCGAGGCGATGCGCCGGCCCGCATAGGCGGACAGGTCGGCCGTGGCGGTCGTCCAGCCGTCGGTGCGCCGGCCGGAACCGGCCAGGGGAACCTGCACGACCTTGTCCGGGTCGGAGGCCAGCACCAGGGCGAGCCGCAGTTCGGAGTCGTCGTCGGCCGAGGGCTTGGCGTAGGTGAGGTCGAGCGTCGAGGCGGATGTCACGGTCAGGTCGGTCTTGTAGAGGCGCACCGTGTTGTCACTGGCGAGCGTGCCGCTGAGGACGAGGGAGCTGCCGCCGTCGTAGGCGCCGATCTTCTGGTAGGAGAACCTGCTCGCCGGGGTGTACTCGGGGCCGTAGTCGAAGTCCGCGGTCAGCGGCGAGCGGGCCGCGTCGATCCACCACTGCCAGGTGACCGGGATGTCCTGGAGGTTGATGTTGCCCCACTCGGCGTCGTTGGACAGCCTGCCCTCGTTCCAGGTCGACAGGCCGTGGCCGGTGTTGAACGACGTGGCGAAGGTGCTGCCGTTGATGACGGAGCGTTCGGCGATGTATTTCGAGATGCCCTTCCAGGCGCCGTCGGGGCTGGTGGCGCCCTGGGAGGAGCCGGTCCACCAACGGCGTTCCCGGTCGAAGACCTGCGCCTGGGCGTCGTCGTGGGTTTTGTCCGCGTAGTCGGAGGAGACGAAGTCGGCGCCGAGTGTGGCGATGGCGTTCATGGGGGCGCCGTCGGCGCCGAGGTTGTCGTCGAGGTTGTAGGGCTGGTCGAACTGGTACATCCCCGCCTCGACGCCGGCGAAGACGCTTTTGCGGGAGTCCAGGCCCAGACCGGCCGCGTACGCTTTCGAGTTGGTGAGCTTGGTCTTGTTCCACCAGTAGTTCAGGAAGGTGGAGGCGGACACGTCACCGAGCCGGGAATCGCGCACGAAGGGGGCGTTGACCGCGTTGAACTCGTTCTGGTAGGAGATCGCGCCGGTCGAGTTGTCGATGGAGTCGTACCACTGCACGTAGAGCCCGCCGTCGCGCAGCTGCTTGAGGAACTGCTTGTAGGCCGGGATGTCAGCCGGGGCGACGGAGCTCTCCTGGTTGGCGAAATAGCCGTCGAAGCCGTAGTACTCGGCGATCTCGATGAGCTTCCTGGCCGCGGGGAAGCCGCCGCCGGCGTCGCGGACCAGCAGCTCGGAGTAGGCCTGGTCGCCGCGGTCGTTCGGGGAGAAGAAGATGCAGCCCAGTGACCGCACGCCGTTCGCGTGCGCGGCGTTGGTGTAGCCGGGGTTGGGCAGGTTCAGCATCCCGAACTCGAACCATTTCTCCCGCCAGTCCAGGTTCGGGTCGTAGTAGTCCCTCGGGACGCCCTCGGTGGGCATGCCGTGCCAGGACGCGTAGACGTCCGTGTACTGCCAGTAGTTGAACAGGTACTGGCTGAACTCGTTGGTGTACGGGTGGCTTTCGAAGAAGGCGTTGCCGTAGTCGCCCGCCAGCGTGAGCTGTTGGGTCTGCGTGGGCAGCGCCCGGTTGCGCTGGGTCGCCGAGTTGGCGACCACCCGCTGCTGCAGCGGCACCTTCGCGCGCAGGTACTCCGCGTCGGTGTCGTCAGCGGGGTTCCAGCGCAGCAGGTCGGTGGGTGAGTAGCCGTGCTGGTAGGGCTGGTTGGCGCCCACCGCGCTGTCACCGGTCCAGGGCAGGGTGTCGGTGGCCACGGCGCTCTTGGCGTCGAGCGTGAGCGCGAGTACCACCGCCAGCGCACCGGCACAGGCCCGTAGGGCGGACCGTCTTCCCGTTCCGCTTCCCGTTCCGCGATGCCGTAACAACACGTTGCCTCGCTTTCTCCGAAGGGGCTACCGGGGCATGGCCGGCTCCGAGGACGGGCCGGTCCGCGAAGTGCCGTAAGGGTGGAGGACGGTGTGCAGGTCCGCCACGTACAGATCGGTTCGCGCCCGCGGGCTCGCGCCTTCAGCCAGGCAGCGAGCGGCGGGCAGGTCCCAGACGACGGTGACGCGGGCTCGCGCGGGGACGGTCACCCGCTGGAACGCGAGCAGTTCCCGCAGTCGGGGCAGGACGACTCCGCCGCCGCGGTGGGCGAACAACGGGACGACGACCTCGGCGTCGGCGTCGGCCGGGTTGGTCAGGCCGACGCTGACCTGGACGGCCGGCCCCGCCATGTCCGCCGTGAGCCCGTCGAAGACGACCGGCCGGTACCGCAGGCCGAAGCCGAAGGGGAAGAGCACCGGGTCCGGCGCATCCCGGTAGACGTCGGCGGCCGGATGCCGGTCGTTGTACCGCACCGGGACCACGCCGGGACGACGGGGCACGGTGAACGGCAGCCGGCCCACCGGTTCGACGACGCCGAGGAGGACGTCGACGATGGCGCCGGCGCCGTGGGGGCCGGGGTACCCGGCCCACAGCACGGCGTCCGTGTGCTCGGTCACCGCGGTGAGCACATGCGGCCGGCCCGCGACCACGACGGCGACCACGGGGCAGCGTGAGCGTGCCCGCACGGCGGCGACCAGCGCGTCCTGGTTTCCGGGCAGGGACACGTCCGCGAGGTCGACGCCCTCGCCCGCGGTGGCCATGACCGGGGCCTCGGCCACAGCGCCGTTGGCGGCGAAACGGTCGGCGTAGGCGCGGTGGCTCGTTCCGCCGAGGGCGAGGACCACCAGGTCGGCGTCGCCCAGATCGGCCGCCGACGGCACGCTCGGGGAACTCGCCACCGTGGCGTGCGGCAGGGCTCGGCGCAGAGCGACCTCCAGGCCGACCGCCGCCCCCTCCTCGGGCAGGGGCGGAACGTAGTCCCCCAGAAGCGCGGTGACATCGCGGGCGTTGGGGCCCGCCACCACCACCTTGGTGAGGCTGCGCGGATCCAGAGGCAGCAGGTCTCCGGCGTTCTGCAGCAGCACCAGGGACTGCCGGGCCAGGCGCCTGGACACCCGGTCCGTGGCACGGGCGGCGAGCGTCAGCCGCTCCCGTGCGGCCGCCCTGCCTCCTGCGGTCTCCGCGACCCCGGTGGCGTGGGCGGACCGCGCCTCGTCGTGGCCGGACCCGCCGCCGCCCCGGTCCGGCAGCAGGCCCATGCGGTACTTCAGCGTGAGCACCCGGCGGCAGGCGGCGTCGACCAGTGCGGCCAGCCCGCGGTCCTCAGCCGCGGCCGAGTCCAGCAGGGCGAAGGAGTCGTCCCACAGCGAGAGGTCCACGCCGGCCTCCAGCGCGGCCGCCGCGGCGGCGACCGGGCTTTGGGTCATGGTGGCCAGCCGGTCCACGGCCAGGCCGTCCGCCATGACGATCCCGTCGAACCCGCACTCGGTGCGCAGGAATCCGGTGAGCAGCTCACGGTTGGCGCAGCACGGCACGCCGTCGATGTCGTTGTACGCCGCCATGAACCCCCGCGCGCCCGCCTCCACCGCCGCCCGGACGCAGGGCAGATGCAGTTCATGCAGGTCGCGGGCGCCGATGACGGCGGACTGGCCGTTGCGCCCGCCGACCGCCTCGCCCTGGGCGGCCAGGTGCTTGAGGACGACGGCGACACCGCCGGGGGCGGGTGTGTCCTGACCGCCGTTCTGCATGCCGGTCACCACGGCCCGGGTGAGTTCGGCCGCCAGCAGCGGATCCTCCCCGAAGCACTCCTCGGCCCGGCCCCAGCGCGGATCCCGCAACAGGTCGAGGGCCGACACCAGGGCGAGGTGCACCCCGCTCGCGGCCAGTTCCTCGGCGACGGACGCCGCCGCCTCCGTCAGCGTCCGGGGGTCCCAACCGGCGGCGACAGCCAGGTTCGTGGGCAGCAGCGTGCCACCGAGGGCCTGGTGACCGTGTGGCGCCTCCTCCGAGAGCAGGACGCCGATGCCGTGCCGGCCGGCCCGGACCGCCTCCTCCTGGACCAGGGCCGCGACCTCGGCGCGTTCCTCGGGGCGGATGCCGTCGTCCCAGGTGCGGCCCGACCAGGCGTCCGCGCGAAACACCCCGTACAGGGCCCCGAGGCCGCCCCACCGGTCCAGTTCGGCCCGCGCACGGTCGGTGAGCCGGAACCCGCCGTCGGCGGTGCGTTCGACGGCCTGCCAGCCGTACAGCCGTTGGTTGAGCTGGCCGACCTTCTCGGTCAGGGACAGCTCGGCGAGGAGGCGCTCGACGGCGGAGGGCGAGGCCCTGCTGAGGTCAGCCGTCGACATGGGCGGCGGTCCGTTGCAGTACCTCGGCGTCGCTGACGGAGGTGTAGAAGGTGCGGCCGGTCGGGTCGGCGGAGACCAGACGCTCGATTCCGCGAGCGCTGAGGGCGCCGGTGTCGGCGGCGGTGCCGGAGGTGACGAGAGCGGGGCGCGCGCCGGCGCGGGCACGATCCATCCACGCTTCGAAGACGCCGCCCCCCGGCGAGAGTTCGGCCCGGGAAAGGGGCACGTCCGCGCCGTCGACCGGAACCACGACGGCTTCGCGCCGGGACGCGGGACGCGGCCGGTCGCGCAGTTCCGCGGCGAGTTCGGCGAAGCGCCGCCCGATCGGCTTCACCTCCGAGTCGGCGCCCAGCAGGCCGAGGCTGTGTTCCAGATCGGGGAAGTCGCCCAGTCGGCGGTCCACGTCGTGCGAGCACCACCAGGTGATCCCCCACAGCGTCTCGCTGTCGGCCGCCGCGCGTACCGTCCGCTCGCAGAAGTCGGGCGCCTGGGCCTCGGTGAGCTGGTTGAGCGGCGCGCCGACCTCCTGCAGCCACACCGGGCGGGCGGCGTCCACGGCGAAGGCGCGTGACAACTCCACGAGGTAGGCGGCGTGGTGGACGCTCTCGTGTGACATGGGGCCGTATCCCTGCGCGGTGCCGTTGAAGATCCAGGAATGCACCACGCTCATCCCGCCGAACCGGCTGGAGTGGGACGGTACGAAGGCGTGCCCGTCGGCGTACCACACGGCGTCGAACTCGGCGTTGAGCCGGAAGTGGCGGGCCACGCGCGGCCCGGCCCCGTGCAGCGCGCCGAGCCAGGACGTCACCTGCTCCGTCGTGGCGGACATCGGGGTGGGGTGCATCGCGGAGGCGAACTGATTGATTTCGTTGCCCAGGGTGAGCCCGAGGAAGTTGGGCAGGTCGTGCAGCTGCTCCTCGAACGCTTCGACCAGGTGGACCTGGGCGGCGACGGCGTCGGGGTCACTGAACATGCTGCGCCGGTGCCAGTCCGTCAGCCAGCTCGGCACGAAATCGAATCCGGACAGGTGTCCCTGCAGGACGTCGACGCCGGCGTCCAGACCGGCCTCACCGGCGATCTCCACGACCCGGCGGACGTCCCGCAGGGCGCGGCGGCGGATCAGCGTCCGGTTCGGCTGCACCACAGGCCACAGCGGCAGGACGCGGATGTGATCGAGCCCCAGGGCTGCCACGGCCTCCAGGTCGCGGCGGACGGCTTTCCAGTCCGGATCCAGCCAGGAGTAGAACCAGTCCTGGGAGGGGGTGTAGTTGACTCCGAACCTCAGCATCTCAACCTTTCAGTCCGCCGGCTTCCAACCCACGGAAGAAGTAGCGTTGCAGGACGGCGAAGAACGCGATGATGGGAACGAGGGCGATGATCGTGCCGGCGGCGATGAGGCGCGGATCGTCGTAAAAGGTGCCGCGCAGCCGGTTCAGACCGACGGTGAGGGTGTAGTTCTGTTCGTCCGACAGGACGATCAGCGGCCACAGGAAGTCGTTCCACGAGCCGACGAAGGAGAACACCGCCACGACGGTGATCACGCCCCTGACCTGGGGGACGGACACCCGGATGAACCGCTGCCAGGCATTGGCGCCGTCCACGACGGCGGCCTCCTCGAACTCCGGCGGAAGAGCGCGGAAGGCGTTGCGCATCAGCAGCACGTTCAGTGCCGCCACGAGGGTCGGCAGGGCGACGGAGAAGAGCGTGTCCGCCAGTCCGGCCGCCCTGACCATGAGGAACTGCGAGATCAGCACCGCCTCCGACGGCACCAGCAGGGCCGCGACGACGAGCACGGTCACCACGGACCTGCCGCGGAAGCGCAGTTTCCCCAGGGCGTAGCCGGCGCAGGTCGCGCCGACGACGTTGCCGGCCACCGCCATGACCGCCACCAGCAGCGAGTTGAACAGGTAGTGCGGTACCGGGATGCGGTCCAGCACCGTGCCGAAGTGCTCGAACGTGGGGTGTTCGGGGATCACCCGGGGCGGCCGCTCGTACAGCGGCTCGCCCGCGCCCTTGAGGGACAGCGAGAGCTGCCACACCAACGGGCCCGCCAGCAGCAGGGCCATCAGCGCCAGAACGGTGTACCGGGCCACCGCGCCGGGCAGGGCCCGACGCCGGCCGCGGGGCGCCCCGGCCCCGGTGCGGGGGGAGTCGAGGTGGGACATCAGGAGTTCCTCTGCTTGCGCTGTACGGCGAGTTGCGCCAGGAGCAGCCCGCCGAGGATGACGAACATGACGAGACTGATCGCGCTCGCGTATCCGGTACGCGCCTGCAGACCGGTGCCCTCGCGCTGGATGAGCATGGTCATCGTGAGGTCGCCGCCACCCACCCCTCCCGTGCCGTCGGTGAGGACGTAGATCTCGCCGAACACCCGGAACGCGGCCACCGAGGACAGCACCGCGACGAGCGCCATGGTCGAACGCACCCCGGGGACGGTGACGTCGAGGAAGGTGCGCACCGTGCCCGCCCCGTCCACGGCCGCCGCGTCGTACAGGCTGCGGTCGATGTTCACCAGGGCCGCCAGGTAGATCACCATGTAGTAGCCGATGCCCATCCACACGGTGACGAACATCGCGCTGAAGAGGAGCAGCCACCGGTCGCTGAGGAAGGGGAAGGGCTCGGAGGCGACACGGAGCGTGCCGGCGAGTTCGTTCACCAGGCCCTGTTTGTCGAGCATGTTCGTCCAGATCAGCCCGACGACGACCGGTGACATGATGACGGGCAGGTACATGGTGGTGCGGAAGAAACCGGCCAGCCGCCGTGTCGAGCTCACCAGCGCGGCGAGAACCAGCGGCAGGACCACCATGACGGGCACGACACACACCGTGTAGAGGCCGGAGTTCAGCAGGGCCGTCACGAACCGCTCGTCGGCGAACATCTTCCGGAAGTTGTCCCCGCCCACGAACCCGCCGGTCCTCAGCAAGGTCGAGTCGGTGAAGGCGAGTTGAAGCGTGTTGACGAACGGCACGAGGACCATGAGCACGATGACGGTCAGCGCCGGCGCCAGGAACAGCCACGGGGTCAGGAACCAGCGATGGGTGGACAGGTGGCCTCGGCGCCGGCGCACCCGGCCGCTCGGCCGGTCGGGGAACGCGCTTCGTGCGGTGGTGCGTTGCGCGGTGGTGCGTTGGGCCGTGGTCGTCATCCGTTCGCTTCCAGCCGTTCGTTGGAGTACTTGACGGAAGCGTCGAGCGCCGCTTTCACGGACTTCTTGCCCAGCAGGGCCTGCGCGATCTGCTCACGCAGCGTCTCGCTGTCCGCGGATCCCGAGAACGCCGGGGGCCACCACACGACCGCCTTCTTCACCTGGGCGGTGCTCTCGATCCGTACCTTGGTGGCCGGATCGCCGTCGTCCTTGGTGAAGTACGGGTCGTCCAGCGTTCCGGCCGACGAGGGGAAGACGGAGGCCTTCTTGGCGAACGCGAGCTGGTGGGCGGAGTCCGTCACGTACTTGGCGAACGCCACGGCCAGGGCCTGGTGCTCAGACCGTGCGTTCACCACGAGCGACTCGATGTACATGTTGGGCGAGCCGTTGTTGATCCGCGGCCCGATCGCCAGGTTCTTGTAGACCTTGGGCGCCGTGTCCTTGAGGTCGGTGAGGGTGTAGGAACTGCCGGGCAGATAGGCCAGACGGCCCGCCTTGAACTCCTCGACCTCCTTGGTCTGGAGGTTGTTGAGCGCCTCCTCGGTGAACCCCTTCTTGGCGTACAGATCCTTGAACCGCTCGACGAGCTCCACGCCCTTGGCGTTGTTGTACGTGAACTTCTTGCCGTCCTTGTCCATCAGCTCCACGCCGTACTCGCCGAAGGTCTCGATGGCGGGCATCCTGGCGATCATCTCGTCGTCGGAACACTTGCCGGCCATGGTCTCGGCCTGGTCGAACAGCTCGTCGTAGGTGGTGGGGAGCTTGGCGGCACTCAGACCGCACTTCTCCAGCAGCGCCTTGTTGAAGAACGACGGCCCGGTGTTCAGGTACCACGGGTAGCCGTACGTGCCGCCGCCCAGGCCGTCGAACGTCATCGCCTCCCACGCCTTGTCCAGGTACTTGCCCTTGGCTTCGGGATCGGCCTTGCCGAGGTCCAGCACAGTGCCCGCCTGCGCGAGGGTGTAGGCGGCCTCCGGCCCCATGTCGACGACGTCGGGGAGCGAGCCGGCCGCGGCGTCGGCGGACAGCTTGTCCTGGTAGCCCTCGGCGGGCTGGTCCACCCACTTGACGTCCGTGCCCGGATTCGCCTTCTCGAAGGAGGCGATGAGGTCGTTGAAGTACGAGGTGAACTTGTCGTTCTTCAGGTTCCAGGTCTGGAACGTGATCGTGCCGGACACCTCTCCGCCCGAGGCATCCGAGGCCTTCGGCGTCGAGCCGCCGCCGATGACGCACGAGGACAGCAGCAGCGATCCGAACAGGGCGCCCGCGACGAGCGTGGGCCGTCTGCCCGTTGATGTCATGTGGGTTCTCCTCACGCGTGGTGCGCAACGGTGTGGGACGGTGTGGGTGCGTGACGGTGGGGTGCGTGGCGGTGTGGAACGGCGGAGGTCAGGTGGTGATCCGCAGGGTCGCCACCTGGAAGGGGCCGAGGTCCAGGTACGCGCCGTCCGCGGGGACGGACCCGTCCGAGGCGGGGTGGAGGGCCCCGGGCAGGCCGTCCTCGGGCCGGAAGTCGCGTTCGAGCAGATCCGTCTCGCGTACGACGAGGTCCGTGCCGAGGGCGGCGGACGGGCGCAGCAGGGCCCGTGCCCGCCCGCCCTGGGTCTCATAGACCCGCACGACGAGGTCCTGCGAACCGTCGTCCGCGAGTTTGACCCAGTCGACGATCGCGTGACCGCTCAGCGGCTCCAGCTGTACGAGGGGACGCAGGTGCGCGGGGCCGCTCACCTCGGGTGCGTTGAACCGGTAGGCGGCCTCCACCGCGGCGGGCACGTCCACACCGGGCAGCAGGGCCCAACGGAAGGTGTGACGGCCCACGTCGGCGTCCGGGTCGGGAAACCGGCTGCCCCGCAGCAGAGACAGCCGGACGACGGTGGCGTCGCCCTGGGCTCGCGCGTCGGCGCCGTACATGGTGTCGTTGAGGATCGCGAAGCCGTAGGCGCCGTCGGCGATGTGGACGTACCGATGCATGGCGGCCTCGAACATGGCGTCCTCGGCCGCGGTGTTCACCAGCAGCGGACGCTCCACGTACCCGTACTGCGTCTCGAACCGCGCGGTCCGGGCCATGACATGGACCGGCAGTGCGACCTTGAGCAGGTGCTCGCGTTCCCGCCAGTCGACGGCGCACTCCGTCTCCAGCCGCCCGGCGCCCGCGCGCAGCCACGTCGTCACGGTGAACACCGAGGCGCCGAACCGGCGGACGACCTCGACGCCGGCGTCGGGGCCGTCGTGGACCACCCTGCGGCCGGTGACCTCGCCGACCGTTCGTGGCCGGCGCAGGGTGTGGCGGTCCACGTCCCAGGCGTCCCAGCGCACCGGCTCGTCACGGAAGATCTGCAGCTCGTTGGCGCGCCTGCCGGGCGGCACGGTCTCCCGGCCGCTGCGCAGGTCGACGAGTGAGACGAGGTGGCCGTCGGCGTCGACGACGGCCCGGAGCAGTCCGTCGTCCAGCACCGTGGCTTTGGCCTCGGTGCCCGTGACCCGGACGGCGGCCGGATCGCCCCCGGCGCCGGTCGGGCCCTGGACGGGGGCGGGAAGGAACGGAGGCAGCGCCGCGGCGGCCCCGTCGTCCCCCGCTCCACCCAGTGTCTTGGCGGCCCGCTCGACGATGTCGTGCAGGCGCGCCACGGCAGTCCGGTAGAAGGCGCGCGCCTCACGGTGCACCCAGCTGATCGAGGTGCCGGGCAGGATGTCGTGGAACTGATGCAGGAGCACACCGCGCCAGATCTCGTCGAGTTCCTTCCGCGGCCAGGGCGTGCCGTGCAGGACGGTGGCGGCCGCGCTGAGGTACTCGGCGGCCCGGAGCAGCGACTCGCAGCGCCGGTTGTACCGCTTCATGGCCGCCTGAGACGTCAGAGTGCCCCGGTGCAGCTCCAGATACAGCTCACCGCGGTGGACGGGAGCGAGGGACGGTGAGGCTTCGGTGATCGCCTGGAGTTCGGTCTCGGCGTCGTGGAAGAACTCCGCCGGGGTACGCGAGGCGACGCGTGGAGCGCCCTCCAGGTCGGCGAAGCGGCGCAGCCGTTCCGCCATCTCCGTGGTGGGACCGCCGCCGCCGTCTCCGTAGCCGTAGGGCAGCAGGGAGTGGGAGGCGATGGCCTTGTCCTTGAAGGTGCTGACCGCGTGCCGCAGTTCGCGGGCGGTGACCTCGGCGGCATAGGTCTCCGCGGGCGGGAAGTGGGTGAAGATCCGGGTGCCGTCGATGCCCTCCCACCAGAAGGAGTGGTGGGGGAAGGCCGTGGTGTCGTTCCATGAGATCTTCTGCGTCAGGAACCAGCGTGCGCCGGCCCGGCGCGCAAGCTGTGGCAGCGCGCCCGAGTAGCCGAAGGAGTCCGGCAGCCACACCTCGCGCGTCTCGATGCCGAACCGGTCGAGGAAGTACCGCTTGCCGTAGGTCAGTTGACGCACCATGGACTCACCGGTGGGTAGGACGCCGTCCGGCTCCACCCACATCCCGCCGACCGGGACGAGACGGCCCTGCTCGACGTACCGGCGTAACCGGTCGAAGAGTTCGGGGTGGTGCTCCTCCAGCCAGGCGAAGTGCTGCGCGGCGGACATGGTGTAGATCAGGTCCGGGTGGGTGTCCAGCAGCGCGAGGACGTTGGAGACGGTGCGGCCGATCTTGCGCACCGTTTCGCGCAGCGGCCACAGCCACGCCGAGTCCATGTGTGCGTGTCCCACGGCGGTGATCCGGTGGGCGCTGTGGTGGGCGGGCGCGGCGAGCAACGGCGCCAGCACCGCGCGTGCCTGCCGTGCGGTGGCCGCCGCGTCGGTCTCGTCGTAGACGTCCAGGGCCTCTTCGATGCCGCGTAACAGCCGCCAGCGCCGTGGTTCTTCCTCGGTGAGTTCCGCGGCCAGGCCGCCCAGTACGTCCAGGTCGCACAGCAGGCCGTGCACGTCGGGGGAGAACACGGCGGTCTCCGCCCGGCGCAGCCTGAACTCCTCGAACGGCTCCCGCGCGCCCTTCTCACCGTGCTCGGTGACGACGAAGGGCGGCAGACCTAGCAGGAGGGGATTGGCGGCGGCCTCGACATGGACCACGAAGCGTCCCTCGGTGTCGAGCAGACCGCAGTCGTGGTCGGGGTCCTTGAGCCGGATGCTGCTCTGCCGGGGATGGAGCCCTTTGACGACGGTGCCGTCCCCGGTGAAGACCAGGCCCTCACAGTGACCGCCGACCGAGTGGTCGAACCAGCCGAGGTCCAGCACGAGGTCGACAGGTCCGGCCTGACCGGGGTTCACCGTGCCGTGGACCCGGAACCAGGTCGTGGACCAGGCAGGGCCCCAGCTGTCGCCCAGCGCGAAGGGCCGGTGGTCGGGACGGGTGCGGCCCGCGTCGGTGGTCAGCCCGAGTGCGTGACCGGGGCTCACTGGTTCACCATCGTCCCCGACGGTCCAGGCCTCGACCAGGACTTCCGCAAGCCGGGTGCGGACGCGGGGGAGGATGCGTTCCCGCCGTACGCGGTCGAGCCGGTCGAGTGTCGAAGCGAAGTGATTGTGCACCTTGGATCTCTCCGTACGGGAGGGCGAAGGAGCCGGACCAATAACGTCATTGCTTCGATGTGCAGTCAGCAGTGCATGCCGTGCAGATGCTCTAATACGTTTTAGTCTTGGTGCGAGTGGCGGCAGACTAATACGTTTTAGCAGCGCAGTCACCGCGCCGAATCATCACAGTCGGGTAACGCCGGTACGGCCGGCGGTGGAGGTCCGATGGCACGGAAGAAGCAAGCGGGAGCGGGGCAGGCGGCGCCACGTCTCAAGAGCACCGACATCGCGCGGCTGGCCGGTGTGTCGGTCTCGGCGGTCTCCCTGGCGATCAACGGGCGTCCGGGTCTGAGCGAGGCGACGCGCCGGCGGATCCTCGAGGTCGCCGACGAGCTCAACTGGCGTCCGCACCG
This sequence comes from Streptomyces sp. NPDC051677, assembly GCF_044453465.1. NCBI lineage: Bacteria > Bacillati > Actinomycetota > Actinomycetes > Kitasatosporales > Streptomycetaceae > Streptomyces > Streptomyces sp. NPDC051677. The sequence goes on along the minus strand of NZ_JBITCT010000034.1, from coordinate 22,259 downwards.
GGCCGCGAGCGCGCTCAAGGGCGCGTCCAGCGACGTGGTCGGCATCGTCATCGCCCGTCCCGCCCGGACGCTCGGCGTGGAGCCCTTCTTCGCGCACTTCCTTTCCGGCCTGCAGTCCTGCCTGTCCGGCCAGGGCATCGCCACCCAGTTGCTCATCGTCGAGGACACCGAGGCGCAGACGGCGGTGTACCGGCGCTGGGCGGCGGAGAACCGCGTCGACGGGCTGGTCCTGCTCGACCTGGAGGTCGACGACCCCCGGCCACAGCTCGTCGCCGACCTGGGCATTCCCGCGGTGACGCTGGGAAGTCACGACAGTCCCATGCCGCTGACCAGCGTATGGGTGGACGACCACGCCGCGATGGTCGGCATTCTGCGGTATCTGTCCTCCCTGGGGCACCGCCACATCGGACATGTCAGCGGCATCACGTCCTTCCAGCACACCCGGCGCCGGCTTCAGGCCATCGGCGACGTACGCACCACGCTCGGCACGGAGGTGGACTCCATCCCGACCGACTTCTCCGACGCCCAGGGTGCGGAGGCGACCCGTCGACTGCTCCGGGCGGGCCGTCGCTGTACGGCGATCGTCTACGACAGCGACGTCATGGCGATCGCCGGTCTCGGCGTGGCCACGGAGATGGGCCTCTCCGTCCCGGGCGACGTCTCGCTCGTGTCCTTCGACGACTCCGTCCTCACCACCATGGCGCATCCGCCAGTCACCGCGTTGACCCGCGACACCTTCGCACTGGGCACGCTCACGGCCACCGAACTGCTCCGGGTGATGTCCGACGACCCGGACCCCCGTGCCACGCAGGCTCCTACACCCCGGCTGGTCGTACGAGGAAGTACGGCTCCGCCGGCTCCTCCTGCCGACCGTGGTCCGCATCCGGCCGGCGCCGTGGAGGGGCGCTGAACGGGCGAAGCCGAGGGGGCCCGCCGGCGGGTGGCTGCGCGGTGACGCCCCCGTCAAGGGCGCCAAGGGCAAGCGGACCCGCAAGGTTCCCGTCGTCGAGGAGATCCGCCCCCTCGTCGCCCGACTCGTCCTGTCCGCCGGCCCGCACGACGTACGCACACCGCGCTCGCTGCCGAGCCCGATCGCCGTCACCCGCTGACCCCGGTCAAGGACGCCGGTCCCCGCCTGGTCCCCAAGAACGGCCAAGGGCCGGTTTCGGATTCCTCCGAAACCGGCCCTGACCAGCGACTCTCACAAGTCGGGACGACAGGATTTGAACCTGCGACCCCTTGACCCCCAGTCAAGTGCGCTACCAAGCTGCGCCACGTCCCGAGGCGTTTCCGCGGCGGTGAGCTGCGAGAACGCGTAGGTGAACCTTACCGTACGGGGGTGGGTGCGGCGGTCGGCGCCGGGGCGGCCGGGGTCGACGGGCGGGTGGGGCGCCGGGCGGGGACCAGCAGGGCGGCGAGGGCCGCGCCCAGGCAGAGCAGCGTCAGCAGGATGAAACCGTGGGTGTAGCCGGAGTCGTAGGGCAGGCCCGACGGCTGGAGGCGGCCGGTGACCAGGACGCTGGTGACGGCGGCGCCGATGGAGCCGCCGATGGTGCGGACGTTGGCGTTCATGCCGGTGGCGGCGCCGGTCTGCGCGGGAGGGACACTGCCGACGATCAGGTTGGCCATCGAGGCGAAGGCGAGCCCGATGCCGAGGCCGAACACGCCCGCTACGACGGCGACTTGCCACTGCTCGTCGTGCCAGAGGGTGAGGAAGCCCAGGGCGAGCCCGCCGAGTCCGGCACCGGTCGTGAGCAACGCCTTGGCGCCCACGCGGGGTTCGAGGCGACCGCTGAGCACACCGGAGACGAACATCGCGAGGAGCATCGGCAGCATCAGCAGTCCGGAGGCGGTGACGCTCGCGCCGAAGCCGTAGCCGGCCGTGCTGGGGGTCTGGACGAAGCCGGGCAGGAAGGACCAGATCGCGTACATGCCCGCACCGAACAGCAGGGCGGCGAGGTTGGTGGTCCACACGGCCGGCAGCCGCATGATGCGCAGGTCGATCAGGGGGGAACGGGAGCGGGCCTCGACCGTCAGCCACAGCGCGAACAGGGCCACGGCCAGGACGAACAGTCCGATCACGCGGGCCGAGCCCCAACCCCAGTTGCCCGCCTGGCTGAGCGGCAGCAGCAGGGCGACCAGCCAGCCCGACAGAAGCACCGCGCCCAGCCAACTGACGCTGCCCTCAGCCCTGTTGGCCGACTCGGGGACATAGCGCAGGGCGATCAGCGCGGCGGCGGCGACGATGCCGACGGGGATCCAGAACAGCCAGCGGAAGTCGAGCGCGGAGACGATCGGTCCGGCCGCGACCATGCCGACGCCGCCGCCGGCGGCGATCACGGCGGACAGGTTGCTGATGCTGCCGGCCACCTGGGACGGGGCGAACTCGTCCCGGATGATGCCGAACGACAGCGGGAACAGGGCGCCGCCGACGCCCTGGATCACGCGGGCGACGATCAGGACGCCGATGTTCGGCGCGAGCGCGGCGAGCAGACAGCCCACCAGAACGGCGACGAGGACCGCGACGAGGGTGCGCTTCCTGCCGATCAGGTCGCCGACGCGGCCGAGGATCGGCGTGAAGACGGACGCGGACAGCAGATACGCGGTCATCACCCAGGTCCCGGTGGACTGCGAGGTGTGCAGGGCGTGCTGGACGGTCGGCAGGGCCGGCGCTATCAGCGACTGGAGCATGGAGAACACGCCCGCACCGGTCGCGAGGACCGCGAAGGTGAGGCGGGTGGACGTGCGGGGCATGAAGAAGCCTCTCGAAAAGAGGGGAAGACGGCCTCGGACTGATAAAGTGGAGGCACCCCTCCACTGTAGCGGAGGTAACCCTCCGGTTCAACCGAGTCCGCCCAGGAGGCAGCAGTGCCGGCCCAGCAGTTCCCCGTCAGCGAGATCGTCGCGGTGCAGCGCCCCACCCGTAAGGACGCCGCCCGCAACTACGACGCGCTGCTCACGGCCGCGCGCGAGGCGTTCGCCGAGCACGGCTCGGAGGCCTCCCTGGAGGACATCGCCCGGCGGGCGGGGGTCGGCATCGGCACCCTGTACCGGAACTTCCCGACCCGTCGGGCGCTCTTCGAGAGCGTCTACGCCGACGAGGTCAACGCGTTGTGCCGGTCGGCCGTGGAGTTCGCCGACCGGGAACCGTGGGAGGCGCTCACCTCCTGGCTCGACCGGTTCGCCACCTACATGGTCACCAAGCGGGCGGTGCGCGAGGCGCTGGAGGGCGAGTCGGAGATCTTCCAGGCCTGCCGCGAGTCGCTGTACGGGGCCGGCGGCCCGATGTTCGAGCGGGCGCAGCAGGCCGGCGTCGCCCGCGCGGACATGGACTTCGGCGATCTGCTGCGCCTGGTCGCCGGTGTCACGGCGACCGCCTTCGTAGACGACGCCCAGCGCGACCGCGTCCTGGCCATCGCCCTGGACGGGGTGCGCGCCGGGCGCTGAGACGCCCCGGTCAGTCCGCGAGCGGGTGGCCGGGATCCAGCAGTTCCGCGATCCGTTCCGTGATCGTCTGGGAGGTGTTGCCGGCGGGGGCGTTCGGGCCCACGGTCGTCGACACCGCGATGGACAGACGCTTGTGCGGCTCGTACGCCATCACGGCCGCGTAGCCGAAGAACGACGGGTTCTGCACCACCCAGCCGTTCTTGACGACGACGCCGACCCCGAAGTGGAAGTCCTCCGTCATCGGCAGGCAGACGGTGGCGGGACAGCGGGCCGTCGGGTGTCCGAGGCCGACCGTGCCCGGGTTGAGCTGGGTGCGGAAGGCGGCCGGTGAGAGCAGTTCGCCCGAGCCGACGGCCTGCCCGGAGCGGGCGAGGTCGCAGATGTCCTGGGTGATGACCGCGCCGGGGGCGGTGGTCCAGGAGGGGTTGAAGAAGGTGGACTCCTCGTAGGTGCCGCGTTCGTCGTCGTAGGCGTGCAGCACCGGCGGCGGGATGAGCGCGGTGTCGTTGCTCCCTGTGTTGCGCAGGCCGAGCGGGCCCGTGATCCGCTCCCGCAGGAGGCGGTCGAGAGGGGTGCCGCTGATCTTCTCCAGGGCGAGGCCCAGGAGGACGAAGTTGGCGTGCGAATAGCTCCAGTTGGTGCCGGGCTCGTACCACAGGGGGTGGCTCAGCGAGATCCCGACGACCTCTTCCGGCGTCCAGTGCTGCCACGGGTCGGCGTACAGCTTCTTCAGGAAGACCGGGTCGGGGACGTAGTCGTGCAGGCCCGAGGTCGAGTCGCCGAGCATGCGCAGGGTGATCTTGTCGCCGTGCGGCAGGTCGGGCAGCCAGCGGGAGACGGGGGCGTCGAGGTCCGCCTTGCCCTCCTCGGCCAGTTGGAGCAGGACGGTGCCCATGAAGGCGATGCCGACCGAACCGGTGCGGAAGTGCATGGCGGGGGTGGCGGGCACATCCGTCAGCGACTCGCCGACCGCGCCGGTGACCAGCTCACGCCCGTCGACCGTGACCTTGACGAGGGCGGCCTTGAGGTCGAGTTCCTTCTTGGCCCGGCGGACGATGTCGAGGACCTGGCGGGCCTGGCCCGTGGGCTTCCGGGTGGCGGTGCACGCCTGGTCGTGGCCTTCGGGGACGGCGCTCGCGGCCACCGTCTGGAGGCTCGTGGCGAGAAGGGCGGCGGCGCACAGCAGCGCCGTACGGGTACGCGTCATATGCGCACTATGGGCTGATCGTCATACCGGCTTCGACGCCAACACTCCGGACGGCGTCGCCCCGGACCCGTACGGAGGAGTTGACATGAGGGCCGCTTTGGTCTGACCTTTAATATGTTTCGCACGCCGCGTACACATCGTGTCGATCCGGCAGAGGGGTGTCCCCGCCGTGGACTTCGAACTGACCGAGGACCAGAACACGATCCGGGGGGCCGTCGCCGGACTGCTGAAGGACTTCGACGACCGGTACTGGATGGAGAAGGACCAGAGCCACGCGTTCCCCGAGGAGTTCTACGCCGCCGTCGCGGGCGGCGGCTGGCTGGGCGTCACGATCCCCGAGGCGTACGGCGGCCACGGCCTCGGCATCACCGAGGCCACGCTGCTGCTGGAGGAGGTCGCGCGCTCCGGCGGCGGCATGAACGCCGCCAGCGCGATCCACCTGTCGATCTTCGGCATGCATCCGGTGGTGGTGCACGGTTCCGAGGAGCTGAAGCGGCGCACCCTGCCGCGCGTCGCCACCGGCGACCTGCACGTCTGCTTCGGCGTGACCGAGCCCGGCGCCGGACTCGACACCGCGAGCATCACGACGTACGCGCGCCGGGAGGGCGACCACTACGTGGTCAGCGGGCGCAAGGTGTGGATCTCCAAGGCGCTGGAGTCGGAGAAGATCCTGCTGCTGACCCGCACGTCCAGGCTCGACGAGGTGGACAAGCGCACCGACGGGATGACGCTGTTCCTCACCGACCTGGACCGCGACCACATCGACGTCCGGCCCATCCCGAAGATGGGCCGCAACGCCGTCACCTCGAACGAACTGTTCATCGACGACCTGCCAGTCCCCGTCGAGGACCGGGTCGGCGAGGAGGGACAGGGGTTCCGGTATCTGCTCGACGGGCTCAACCCGGAGCGCATGCTGATCGCGGCGGAGGCGCTCGGCATCGGGCGCGTCGCGCTGGAGCGGGCCGTGCGCTACGGCCGCGACCGGGTGGTGTTCGGACGGCCCATCGGGATGAACCAGGGCGTGCAGTTCCCGCTCGCCGACGCGCTCGCCCGGCTCGACGCGGCCGAGCTGGTGCTGCGCAAGGCGACCTGGCTGTACGACCACGGCCGGCCCTGCGGACGGGAGGCGAACACCGCCAAGTACCTGTGCGCCGACGCCGGGTTCACGGCCGCCGACCGGGCCCTGCAGACCCACGGCGGCATGGGCTACTCCGAGGAGTATCCCGTGGCCCGCTTCTTCCGCGAGGCCCGGCTGATGCGGATCGCACCGGTCAGCCAGGAGATGGTCCTGAACTACCTGGGTTCGCACACGCTGGGACTGCCGAGGAGTTACTGATGAGCAGCGGTACGGCACTGTTCGATCTGACGGGACGGTCGGCACTGGTCACCGGCGCCGCGGGCGGCATCGGTTCCGCCGTGGCCGAGGCGCTCGCGCGGGCCGGGGCCTCGGTGCTGGTGACGGACGTCGACGAGACGGGCGCGGCGGCGGTCGCGGCGAAGATCTCCGCGACCGGGCTCACCGCGGAGGCGGCGGGGCTGGACGTGACGGACCGGGCGTCCGCCGACGCAGCGGTGGCGCGGGCCGCCGCCCTGGCCGACGGGACGCTGCACATCCTCGTCAACAACGCCGGGGTCACCGCCCCGGCCATGTTCGACAAGCTGGCGCAGGACTCCTTCCGCCGTCTCCTCGACATCCATCTCCTGGGCGCGTACCGCTGCGCGCAGGCGGCGCTGCCGTTCCTGCCGGAGGACGGGCGAGGCCGGATCCTCAACGTCACGTCGTCCGCCGGCCTGGTCGGCACGCTCGGCCAGGTCGACTACTCCGCCGCCAAGGCCGGCGTCATCGGCCTGACCAAGTCCCTGGCCCGTGAACTGGCCCGCAGGAACATCCTCGTCAACGCCCTCGCCCCGCTGGCCGCGACCCCGATGACCGAGACCATCCGCACGAACGAGAAGTTCGCCCCGCGGATGCTGGCCCGGATCCCGCTCGGCCGCTGGGCGGAGCCGGACGAGGTCGCGGGGGCGTTCGTGTTCCTCGCCTCGGACGCGGCGTCCTTCATCACCGGGCAGGTGCTGCCGGTGGACGGCGGCCTGGTCATGTGACAGTCGGCGGGGGCGACGTATTGAATGGTTCGGCCGAAGGGCCGAAAACGCCGTTCGGTTCAGAATTCGACGCCCCGACGAGAGGCCCGTCCCGTGCCGCGCTCCGAGCAGCCCGCCCCCCGTTTCGAGACGCTGACCGTCCCGAAGGCGTCGGACGTGCTCGCGGCCGAGGTGCGGGAGCGGATTCTGTCCGGGGAGTTCGGCGAGGGCACGGCGCTGCCCCCGGAGCGGCAGTTGGTGGAGCAGACGGGGCTGAGCCGGGCGACCGTGCGGGAGGCGCTGCGCATTCTGGAGGTCGAGGGGCTGCTGGAGATCCGGCCGGGGCGCGGGGGCGGGGCCTTCGTGCACCGCCCGGGGCGGGAGTCCCTGGCGAACACCGTGCAGCTGGTGATCCGGGGCCAGCGCATCCGTCTGGAGGCGCTGCACGAGACGCGCGAGGCGATCGAACCGGCGTGCGCCGCGCTGGCGGCGCGCCGCCGCACCGACCAGGATCTGGCCGAACTCGACGCGGCCCACGCGGAGTTGGTCGGAGCCGAGGAGGACGTCCAGCGGTTCCTGCGCGCCAATGTGCGCTGGCACACGGTGGTGGCGCAGGCGGGCGGAAACGAGCTGCTCATCGGTTTCATGAGCGCGCTGTCCCGGTCGATCCACGCGGCCACGAACCTGGAGCGCTTCCTGGACGCCGACATCCGTGAGCTGACCGCCCGCGCCCACGCCCGGATCACCGACGCGATCAGGGCCGGGGACGAGGCGGCGGCCGCGCGGCGGATGACACGCCATGTATGCGGCTTCGCGCAGGCGGCGGCCGAGGTGGACCACCGCACCTCGATCCGAAAAGTTTGAGAATGTGATTCTCGCATACGTGCAACACCATTGACAGTTTCGGTCTCACCTTTAATACCATCCCGGTATGAGCGAGGTGCGTCCCGTACTGACCGTGACTGCCGACGGCGACATCCGGATCGTCACGCTGAACCGCCCCGACCGACTGAACTGCGTCTGCGAAGACCTGCACCGCAGGCTCTCCGAGGTGTGGCGCGAACTCGCCGACGACACCGAGGCGCGGGCCGTCGTCCTCACCGGCGCGGGCCGGGCGTTCAGCGCGGGCGGCGACCTCGAGCACCTGCGCCGCCATCACACCGATCCTGAGCTGCGGGAGCGGTCGATCCGCCTGGACCGGACGATCCAGACCGAGCTGATCCGCTTCCCGCTGCCGGTCGTCGCGGCGGTCAACGGCCCGGCGGTGGGCCTGGGTTGCTCGCTGGCACTGGGCTGCGACCTGGTGCTGATGGCCGAGGACGCCTACCTGGCCGACCCTCATGTGTCGGTCGGCCTGGTCGCGGGCGACGGCGGGGTGACCCTGTGGCCGCTGCTGACCAGCCTGCTGCGGGTGAAGGAGTACCTCCTCACCGGGGACCGCATCCCGGCCACGACGGCGGTCGAACTGGGCCTGGCCAACAGGGTCGTGGCCGGCGACCGCCTGATGGACGAGGCGCTCGCGCTCGCCCGTCGGCTCGCCGCACAGCCCGCCGAGGCCCTGCGCGCGACGAAGGCGGCGCTGGCCGCGGTGGTGGAGCAGGTCTCGCGCGGCGGCATGGAGGCCGCTCTGCTGGCGGAGCGGGCCACGATGACGAGCCCGGACCACGTCCGCATCGTCGAGGAGCTCGCCTCCCGGTCCGCCCGACGGGGCGCCGACCGGGCGGCGGGCTCGCCTGCGGACGAGGAGGCCTGAGCGTGGAGACCGAGGAGTTCCTGCTGGTCCGCGACATGCTGCGGTCCTTCGCGGCCCGGCACCGGATGAGGTCGGCCGACGACGTCGGACCCACGGCCCGCGCGGCGGCACAGGAGGCGCTCGACGAGCTGGGCCTCGCCGAACTGCGCGCCACGGCACGGCCGGTCGCCACCGTCCAGGAGTGCGCGCTGCTCGCCGAGGAGCACGGCGGTCAGCCGCTGACCACCTCCCTGATCGGTACGGTCCTGCTGGCGCCCGAGCTGGTCCGCCTGGTGGGCGGCCCGCACGGCAGGCCGACGATCGCCCTCGCCCCCGACCTGCGCTTCCCCGCCGACCCCGGAGAACTCGTCGCCTGGGACTGCGCGGGCGCCGACAGCGCCCTGTGCGTGAGCGCCGAAGGCACCGTGATCCGGGCCGAGTTGGGCGACCCGGCCCCGACCGCCGACCTGCTGCGCAGCGTGCGGACCGCGCGCCCCGGCCCGGCAGTGGGCAGGCTCACCCGCGACCAGCTGTGGCGCTGGCAGGGGTACGCCCTGGTCGTCCTGGCGAGCGAACTCGTCGGCGCAGCCCGGGCGTTCGTCTCGCTGAGCGTCGACCACGCCCGCGAGCGCCGCCAGTACGGGCGGCCCATCGGCTCCTTCCAGGCCGTACAGCATCTGCTCGCCGACGCGACGGTCCGGGTGGAGGCGTGCACGAGCGCCGTCCGGTACGCCGCCTGGTGCCTGGACCACGAGCCGCCCGGCCGGGCGCTCACCGCGGCCCGGGTCGCGAAGGCGGAGGTGAACTCCTCGGCCGTGGACGCGGTGTACACGGGCATGCAGGTGTTCGGCGGGATCGCGCAGACCTGGGAGCACGTGGCGCACCTGTATCTGCGCAGGGTCCTGCTGGGCGCGAACCTGCTCGCGACGACCGCCGACCTGCTGGCCGCGCTGGCGGAACCGGAGGCCGCACGATGAGGGCCGACACCCCCCTCGACTTCGGGGACCCGGCCGACCTGGAGCGCCTGCGCGGCGACTTCCGGGCCTGGCTCGCCGAGCACCCGCTGCCCGAACGCCTCCCGGGCGAGCCGCTCCCCGTCTTCCTGCACCGCTGGCACCGTTTGCTGCACTCCGGCGGCTGGGTCGGCCTCGACGTGCCCGAGCGATACGGCGGACGCGGCCTGACGCCTCTTCACCAGGTGGCGGTCAGCGACGAGTTGGGGGTCCGCGGCGCGCCCGGCGTGCCCCGCATCGGCTATCTCGCGCACGCCCTGCTGGAGTTCGCTTCCGAGGACCAGCGCCGCCGCCTGCTGCCGCGCATGCTGGCCGGGGACGACGTGTGGTGCCAGGGCTTCAGCGAGCCGGGCGCGGGCTCGGACCTCGCCGGGATGAGCACCTACGCCGAGCGCCACGACCACGGCCACGACCACGGCCACGGCCACAGAGACAGCGCGTACTACACCGTCCGCGGTCAGAAACTCTGGACCAGCTACGCCCAGTACTCCGCCTACTGCCTCCTTCTGGCCCGCACCGACCGCACCGCTCCCCCGCACGCGTCGATCACCGCCTTCGTCCTCCCCCTCGACCGGCCCGGCGTGACCGTACGGCCCCTGCGGGCGGCCAACGGCGACGACGAGTTCTGCGAGCTGTTCCTGGACGACGTACGACTGACGGAGTCGGAGCGGATCGGGGGCGAGGGGGACGGCTGGGCGCTGGCCATGACGACGGTCTCGTACGAGCGCAACGCGCTGGACACCGGGCATCTGTCGAAGTACGGGCTGCTGGTGGAGCGGCTGCGGCGGACCGCCCGCGAGCGGCGCGGACAGCTGCCGGACGGGCTGCTGTCGGAGATCGGACGGTGCTTCGTCGACTACGAGGTCCTCGTCGCGCATGCCCGCCGCCGCACGGCCGAGCGGCTCGCCGGGCAGGTCGCCGGGCCGGAGTCGTCGATCGACAAGCTGCTGATGACCCGGGCCGAACAGCGCCTGTACGAGACGGCGTTGAAAGTGTTTCCGGAGGAGTTGCACGGGCCGGGCGGGGAGGTCTTCGCCGAGTACCTCTACTCCAGGGCCGCCTCCGTCTACGGCGGTACCTCGCAGATCCAGCGGAACATCATCGCCAAGCGCGTGCTGCGCCTGACCGACGGAGGCGGCTGATGGGTCAGCTCAAGGGCCACGACGAGGAGTTCCGGAGCGTCCCGAACGTCGTCCGGATCGCCGCCCGCCGGTTCGGCGACGCGACCGCGCTGGTGGCCGGTGAGGTGCGCCTGAGCTTCCGCGACCTGGAGTCGCTGATGCTCCGGTCCGTGCGGTCGGCGCTCACGCTCGGCATCGGGCCGGGCGACCGGGTGGGCCTGTGCGCGCCGAACTCGGCGGAGTGGATCGTCGCCGCACTCGGCATCCAGGGGGCCGGTGGGATCGTCGTCCCGCTCAACACCCGGTTCAAAGCACGGGAGATCTCCTACATCCTGCGTAAGTCGGGTGCGAAGGCGCTCTTCGCCGCCGCGTCGTTTCTGGGGACCGACTACATCGGCGATCTCCAGGAGGCCGACCCCGGGCTGCCTTCGCTTCGGACGACGGTCTCGCTGCTCGGGCCGCGCGGATCGGCAGGGCTCTCCTGGGACGAGTTTTTGGCCGCCGGGGACCGGTCGGCGGACGCACACGCCGCCATCGACCGTCTCACCCCGGACGACGTCTGCGACGTGATGTTCACGTCCGGCACCACCGGCCGTCCGAAGGGCGTGATCCTCACGCACGGGCAGTCGCTGCGCGCGTACGGCTGGATGTCGCAGGAGTACACGTTCCGCGCCTCGGACGCCTTCCTGGTCGTCCCGCCGTTCTTCCACTGCTTCGGCTACAAGGCGGGCTGGCTCGCGTCCTTCCTGCACGGCGTGACCGTGGTCCCCATGGCGGTCTTCGATACCGGGCGGGCCATGGAGATCATCGAGCGGGAGCGGGTGAGCATCCTGCTCGGCCCGCCCACGATCTTCCACGACCTGCTGAACCACTCCGACCGCCCCACCCGCGACCTCTCCTCGCTGCGGGTCTCCATGACCGGCGGCACGACCGTCCCGGAGTCCCTGATCCGCGCGATGAAGAAGGAGCTGTCCTTCGACATCGTGCTCAGCGCGTACGGGCTCACCGAGTCGACGGCGCTGGTCACCTCGACCCGTGTCGGGGACGCCGAGGAGACGGTGGCCCGCACCACCGGCCGTCCCATCCCCGACGTCGAGGTCCGCATCGCCGACGGCGAGGGCGACGAGGGGGTCGGGGAGGTCCTGGTGCGCGGCTACAACGTGACGCGCGGCTACTGGGACGACCCCGAGGCCACGGCGGAGGCCGTCGACGCCGACGGCTGGCTGCACACGGGAGACGTCGGGCGGCTCGACGCGGCGGGCAACCTCGCGATCGTCGACCGCAAGAAGGAGATGTACATCGTCGGCGGGTTCAACGCCTACCCCGCCGAGATCGAGAAGCTGCTGCTCGACTACGAGCCGATCGCCCAGGTCGCGGTCGTCGGCGTGCCCGACGAGCGGCTCGGCGAGGTGGGCTGCGCCTTCGTCGTCCTGAGAGCCGGCACGAAGGTCACCGAGGCGGAGGTCGTGGCGTGGGCGCGGGCGCACATGGCCAACTTCAAGGCGCCGCGCCATGTGCGGTTCGTGGACCGTCTCCCGCGCAACGCGAGCCAGAAGGTCCTCAAGCACGAACTGCGCGCGGAATTCGGAGCCTGATCATGGACACGAGCGGACCGCTCACCGGGATCACGGTCGTGGCGCTGGAGCAGGCCGTGTCGGCGCCCATGTGCTCGCGCACGCTCGGCGACCTCGGCGCCCGTGTCATCAAGGTGGAGAACCCCGACGGGGGCGACTTCGCCCGGCATTACGACGACGTGGTGCGCGGTCTCGGGGCGCACTTCGTCTGGCTCGGCCGGGGCAAGGAGTCGGTGGCCCTGGACCTGAAGTCCGAGGCCGGGCTCGCCGTACTGCACCGGCTCCTCGACCGGGCCGACGTCCTCGTCTCCAACCTCACCCCGGGCGCCACGGCCAAGCTGGGCATCGCCCCCGCCGATCTGGAGGCACGCCATCCGGGTCTGATCCCGGTCGAGATCGACGGGTACGGCCCCGGCGGCCCCCTCTCCCACAAGCGCGCCTACGACCTGCTGGTCCAGGCCGAGTCGGGGGTGTGCGCGGTGACGGGCCGCCCGGGGGAACCGGCCAAGCCCGGGCCGCCGGTGGCCGATGTGTCCAGCGGTCTGTACGCGGCGCTGTCCGTGGTGGCACTGCTGTTCGCGAAGGGCCGGGGCCGGCCGGCCGCGTCGGTGACGGTGAGCCTGTTCGACACGATGACCGAGCTGATGGGCTACCCGCTGACGTACACCCGGCACGCGGGGGTCGAGCAGCAGCCGCTCGGCATGAGCTCGCCGGCAGTGGCGCCGTACGGGGCGTACGGGACGGCCGACGGGCAGACCGTCGTGCTCGGGACGACGAACGACCGTGAGTGGGACCGGCTCGCGCGCGAGCTGCTGGGCCGCCCCGACCTCGCGGACGACGCACGCTTCCGCGGCAACGCCGGGCGGGTCGAGCACCGGGCCGTCCTGGACGCGGAGATCGCCGCCTGGTGCGGGCGGCACGAGCTGGCGCACGTCCAGGAGCGCGCGGACGCCGCCGGGATCGGCAACGCCCGCTACAACACGCCGAGCGAGGTGCTCGCACATCCGCAGCTGGCCGCCCGCGACCGCTGGCGGGAGATCGACTCCCCGGCCGGGCCGGTGCCGGCGCTGTTGCCGCCTCCGGTGATCTCCGGGTATGAGCCGCCGATGGGCGCGATCCCCGCGCTCGGGCAGCACACGGACGCCGTCCTCGCCGAACTGGGCTTCTCCGACGGGGAGATCGCCGCACTGCGTGATCAGGGGGCCGTGCGGTGACCGTGCTGCTGACGGACGACCGGGACGGGGTGCGCACGCTGACCCTCAACCGTCCGCACCGCAGGAACGCGATCGACGGCGACCTCTGGGAGGCGCTGCGGTCGGCGCTGGCCGAGGCGGGGAACGACCGGAGCGTCCGGGCGGTCGTGCTGACCGGGGCGGGCGGGGCGTTCTGTTCCGGCGCCGACCTGTCCGACCGGCTCGGCGAGCCCCATCCGCTGTACCGCATGCGGACGTTGACCGAAGTGGCGCTGCTGCTGCACGAGCTGCCGATGCCGACGGTCGCCAAGGTGTGCGGGGTCGCGGTGGGCGCGGGCTGGAATCTGGCGCTCGGCTGCGATCTGGTCGTGGCCACCCCCGAGTCCACGTTCTCGCAGATCTTCGCGCGGCGCGGACTCTCCCTGGATCTGGGCGGCTCCTGGCTGCTGCCGAAGCTCGTCGGCCTCCAACAGGCCAAGCGGCTGGCCCTGTTGGCGGAGACGGTCGGCGCCGAGGAGGCGTGTGCGCTCGGCCTGGTCACCTGGGTGGTGGACGCGGAGCAGGTGGACGCCTTCGTCGACGACGTCACCGCGCGGCTGACCGCCGGCCCCCCGGTCGCGCTCGCGCAGACCAAGGCCCTGCTCGACGAGGGCGCCGACCGCACCCTGCGGGACGCTCTCGCGGGCGAGGCGCGGGCGCAGTCGGTCAACTTCGCCTGCGCCGACGCCCCGGAGGCGTTCGCCGCGTTCGCGGAGAAGCGCCCGCCACGGTTCACAGGCCGCTGGGCGGCGCGGGGACGGACGGAGGACACGTGATGCGGGAAGCGGTGATCGTGGCGGCGGTGCGCACGGCCGTCGGGAAGCGGGGCGGAGGGCTGGCAGAGGTGCATGCGGCCGGTCTGTCCGCAGCCGTGCTGGGGGCGCTGGTCGAGCGGACCGGGCTGGACCCCGAGATCGTCGACGACGTGATCTGGGGATGTGTCTCCCAGGTCGGCGACCAGTCGAGCAACATCGGCCGGTACGCGGTGCTGGCGGCGGGCTGGCCTGAGAGCGTGCCCGGGACGACGGTCAACCGGGCCTGCGGATCGGGCCAGCAGGCGCTGGAGTTCGCGGTGCAGTCGGTCCTGTCCGGGCAGCACGAGGTGGTCGTGGCGGGCGGGGTGGAGGTGATGAGCCGCGTGCCGCTGGGCTCGGGCCGTGCGGGCGGGATGCCGTACGGCCCTCAAGTCCTTTCCCGCTACCAGGACTTCGCCTTCAACCAGGGGATCTCCGCCGAACTCATCGCGCGCAAGTGGGGGTTCGGCCGGACGCGGCTCGACGCCTTCGCGGCGCTCTCGCACGAGCGGGCGGCTGCCGCGCAGGACGCGGGCGCGTTCGAGCAGGAGATCGTGCCGGTGGCGGGCGTCTCGGCTGACGAGGGGGTGCGGCGGGCCAGCAGCGTCGAGACGCTCGCGAGGCTCAGGCCCGCCTTCGAGGAGGACGGGGTGATCCACGCGGGCAACGCCTCCCAGATCTCCGACGGGGCCGCCGCCCTGCTGATCACGACACTGGAAAAGGCACAGGGGTTGGGACTGACCCCGCTCGTGCGGTACCGGGCGGGCGTGGTGGTCGGCTCCGACCCGGTGCTGATGCTGACCGGGCCGATCCCGGCGACCGAGAGGGTGCTGCGCAGGGCGGGCGTGGCACTGGCCGAGGTGGGCGTGTTCGAGGTCAACGAGGCCTTCGCGCCCGTGCCGCTGGCCTGGCTGGCCGAGACCGGCGCCGACCCCGGGCGGCTCAACCCGCTCGGCGGGGCCATCGCCCTCGGCCATCCGCTGGGCGCCTCGGGGGCCGTCCTGATGACCCGCATGATCCACCACATGCGCGCGCACGGCATCCGCTACGGCCTGCAGACCATGTGCGAGGGCGGCGGCACCGCCAACGCCACCCTCGTCGAACTCGCCTCCTGAGGGGAGCTGTCGTGCAGCGCACTCTGTTCACCGACGACCACGAGTCGTTCCGCGCGCTGGTGCGGGACGTCGTGGCCAACGAGGTGGTCCCGCACTACGCCGAGTGGGAGAAGGCCGGCCGGGCGCCGCGCTCGTTCTTCGAACTGCTCGGCTCACTGGGCCTGTTGGGCACGGCCGTACCGGAGGAGTACGGCGGCGCCGGTCTGCCCGACTACCGCTACAACGTCGTCCTGCAGGAGGAGGCCTCCCGTGCCCTGGTCACCCTGGGCACGGTCCGCACCCAGCTCGACGTGGTGCTGCCCTACTTCCTCGCGTACGCCGACGAGGAGCAGCGCCGGCGCTGGTTCCCCGGGCTCGCCTCGGGGAAGCTGCTCACCGCCATCGCGATGACCGAGCCCGGCACCGGCTCCGACCTCGCGGGGATCCGTACGTCCGCGGTGCGCGACGGGGACTGCTATGTGCTCGACGGGGCGAAGACGTTCATCACCGGCGGGCTGCTCGCCGATCTGGTGATCGTGGTGGCGCGCACCGCGTCCGACCCCGGCGACCGGCGCTCGGGCCTCACCCTGCTGGTGGTGGAGGACGGCATGCCCGGGTTCACCCGCGGCCGGGTGCTGGACAAGATGGGCATCAGGACGCAGGACACCGTCGAGCTTGCCTTCGACTCTGGGCAATGTTGCGCGGACTGCATCAACGGGTTCGCCGTGAAGTACCTGGACAGTACCGCTTCTCGTGGCCAGCCGCGTCGAATGGTCCCTCGAAGGAGTGATTCCTTGTTGCCTCCAACCTGCGCGACTCCTGTGGCTGGTGTACTCCGTGCACCGGTGGTGTAGCGGATGCATCACGTGGTGGGCGTCACGGGTGGCTTCCGGTCGCGGAGGGTGATGGATGGCTCGTGGGAGTTCGGGCGGTGCCACCACCGTGCCCGGGGCCGCCAGGCTGCACGTCGTCGAGGGCGTGTCGATGTTGCGGCCGCAGGCCGCGATCTTCGAGAAGACGCTGCAAGGGTTCGGCGATCACCAGCGGGCCCGCCATCTGGCCCCCGAGACGATCAGGTCGCGTGCCCGCATCGTCCGGCAGGTGCAGGCGTTCGCCGACGGCTATCCGTGGGAGCCGGTCTGGAACCATGCCCTGTTCGACCGCTGGTCGGCCGTGCAGGCGAAGAGGGTGACAACCTCCACACTGCGGGGCTACCAGGGCGATCTGGCTCTGTATCTGACCTACTTGTGTGATCCGGCCTATGAGTGGCCGCAAGTCTGCATGGAGACGTTCGGCACGTTCGTCGGCTTCGCCTTGCGTGACCTCAACGCGGTCCGGCACGCCCAGGAGTACATGGGGCAGCCCAGCGGCAACCGGCCGCTGTCGCGGGCCGAGATCAAGAAGTTCTTCGGGCAGATGGACCCGGAGATCAAGCGGCTGCGGGCGGCAGGACACAAGGGCGCCTTGGCCGCCGCCCGTGACCTGGCGATGTTCACCACAACGTACGGCTGGGGTCTGCGGCGGCGGGAGGCTGCCAGGCTGGAGACGCACGACTGGCGGCGACAGGCCAAGTTGCCGGAGTTCGGCGACTATGCGGGCCTGGCCGTCCGCTGGGGCAAACCGGCCGGTCCGGGGCAGCCGCCAAAGCGACGGATGGTGATCTCGGTCTGGCCCTGGGCAGTGCAGACCGTCCGGCTCTACATGGAACACATCCGCCCGCAGTTCTACCTTGACCGCCCGGACGACGGCGTGATGTTCCCGACCGAGCGCGAGGAGATGATCTCCGAGCGTGCGTTCAACCAGCGGTTCCAGCACTGGCGCGAGCTCGCCGAGCTGCCGGAGTGCCTGGGCCCCCACTGCCTGCGGCACACCTATGTGACCAGGCTGATCGAGGCGGGCTACGACGGCCAGTTCGTGACCGAGCAGGTCGGTCACTCCCACGCGGCAACCACCGCGATCTACACCGCGCTCAGCAGCGACTTCAAGAACCTCAAGGTCCGCGAGTTCCTGGATGCGGCCGAGGAAGCCCAGCTTGCGGCCGCGTTCGCCAGGGCGGATGCCGAGGCGGAGATGGACGACGACTTCAGTGATCAGGCAACTGGCGAGCTTGTCGGCGCCGGTCGGCCGAAGGAGATGTGATGACCGCGGTTCCCGCTGGCAACAACCCGCAGGAGAAGGCGGGGCAGGAGGCTCTCCACCCACGCTACGAGTGGCGGCTGCAGGAGCTGATGGCTGTCCGCAAGAACTGGTACAGCACTACCAAGCTGGAGCCTGAGCTACGGAAGTTCGGGTTCGAGCTGGACCGCAGCAGCATCTACCGGCTGGTGAAGACCGACCGTCCGCCGAAGATGCCGGTGGAGCTGATCCTCGCGCTCTGCAAGATCCTTCAGTGCACGTTCGAGGACCTGGTCGTCGAGGTCGAGCCGGAACCGGACGTCGAGGAGCCGGCGCCGAAGGGCCCGCGGCCCGTGGTCCCGGATATGCCGCTGCTGTCGGCGGACTTCTTCGATGCGGAGGGCTGAGGGTGGGGCGGAAGGAACGCGGCATCTGCAAAGGCTGCGGCAAGGACCGCTCGATCGCGCTGAAGTCGCGGGGCCTGTGCTACACCTGCTGGACCAAGCTCCGGCAGACGGAGACCTGCTGGCAGTGCGGACGTCAGGAGCCTGCGGTCTTCCGGGACGAGAAAGGGGCCTGGTGCCGGCTCTGCCGGTCGAGGAATCTGGCCGAGCCGTGCTGCGTCTGCGGGCGGGGCGGAAAAGTCGCAGAACGGCGGGACGGGAAGCCGGTCTGCTGTCGCTGCTGGCAGCGCGAGCGTCGCATCCCGCTGCCGTGTCACGTCTGCGGCCGCGTCCTGAAGGCCACGAAGAACACCCCCACGGGGCGGATGTGTTACACCTGCCACCGAACGACGCTGCCCAAGGAGGCGTGCTGGGTCTGTGGTCGCATGGTCGTGGCCTCGGCTCACACCAAAGAGGGCGCCTGGTGCGAAACCTGCCGTAAGCGGGCACTCGCCGAGCCGTGCTCCCGCTGCGGCATCACCCGAACGATCACCGCTCGCGAAGAGGACGGGAGCCCGGTCTGCAGTGCCTGCTACCAGCGGGAACATCGCGGTGATCGGCCCCGGCACAAGTGCGTCGACTGCGGCGAGATGAAAGCCGTGGACCGGATCGCAGACGACGGACCGCTCTGCGAGAAGTGCAACAACCGGCGGGCGCCCTTCGTGCTCTGCCCGCGCTGCGGCAAGCACCGCAAGATCGGCGTTTTGAGCACCGGGGTCTGCCGGGCCTGCACCCAGCAGACGCGGCCACGCGAGCCATGTCGCATCTGTCGCCGGAGCATGCCGGTCGCCTTCCGCGACACCGAGGGCCAACCCTGGTGCGACAACTGCCGTCGTCGCGACTGTGCGCAACCGTGCTCCGGCTGCGGCATCACGAAGGTGGTCACCGCCCGTGACGCCCGCGGACCGTGGTGCTCGGCCTGCTGGCAGCACGCTCGCCCCGGTCCCACCTGCGGCGACTGTGGACAGAACCCGTCCATGCCGATGCCGAGCTGGGACGGCACACCACGTTGCGTCTCGTGCTACGGGGCCGCAAGTGTCCCCTGCAGCCGCTGCGGGACGCTCGCCAGAGCCGAGCGTCACTGGCCGGAAGGCCCGGTCTGCTTGCCCTGCGTCGACGAGGTCCGCTTCACCCACGCGGACTGCCACCGATGCGGCCAGATGGCGGCCGTCTTCCGCCAGGAGGAGGAAGGTCCGATCTGCCCGGAGTGCGCCGGAGTCAACTTCGCCTACCGCTGCCCGACTTGCAACGCGATGGGCAGACTTCTGCACGGGCAGTGCCCCCGATGTCGGGCTCTGCAGGAGCTCGACGAGACGTTCGCCAGCCTCGACGGCCAACGCTCGCCCCAGCTTGCCCCGCTGGCCGAAGTCCTGAAGCAGTACGAGCAGCCGTACTCCCTAGTCCTCTACCTGCGACGGCCCGGCGGTCAACTGATCCGGGCGATGACCAGCGGTGACCTGGAATGCTCACACGAGGCTCTGGACGCCCTGCGGCAAACAGCGTCCGTTCAGCACCTACGCGGACTGCTGGTACTGGCCGAGGTGCTGGAGCCTCGCGAGGAGCAACTTGCCCAGTTCAAACGGGACATCAAGGTATGTCTCGACGAGGTGACGGACCCGCACGACAAGACGGTCCTTGCCCGATACGCACGCTGGCATCTCATGCCCCTCGCTCACCACCGCCTCGAACAGTCCGGTATCAACCGGTTCCAGCGCGAGCATCTCCGCCGCAAGTTGCAGACGGCACACGTGTTGCTCACCCACATTCGCCGCCGCGGCAACACCCTCGACAACATCACCCAGACCCTCGTCGACCGATGGCTGATCGCAAACAAGCCCCGCCAGAATCAAGCCCGCTCCTTCTTGCTCTGGGCCGCCACCTGCCAGTTGATCCCTCAGAACGTCGCGATCGCCACCGCGACCAGGACCGTCGACCGGGCGATCATGAGCGATGCCGACCGGATCCTCACCGCTCTCCGCCTGGAGACCGACGAGTCCGAACACATCACCGACCGCGTCGCCGGCTGTCTCGTCCTGCAATACGGGCTGCGAACCGACCGACTCGCGAGCCTCACGACCGGCCACGTCCTGGTCCACCCAGAGGAGCCCGGCGTCCTCGGTCTCCAACTCGGCCGAGACCCACTCTGGCTCCGGCCGCGACTGTCGACACTGCTCCAACAGCTGATCAACGAACGGCGCCCACTGGCCGCCCCGCTCAGGACCCGCGAGACGCCCTACCTCTTCCCCGGTCTCCGACCCGACCAGCCCATGACCTCCAACACTCTGCAGAGACGACTGACCCGCCTGGGCATCCCCAGCACCAGCAAGGCCCGCAACGGGGCCTGGCTCGCCATGGTCGGCGCCGTCCACTGGAAGATGCTCGCCGACCTCCTCGGCCTCGCCGACGGCACAGCCCACAACTGGCACAAGCTCAACGGGGGAGACCGCGCCAGCTATGTCGCCAGCAGACTCAAAGCCTCTCAAGCACCCACCGAACCCGAGTAGGGGCCAGGTCCGGCGCACTTGACGGTCAGCTCAACTGGACGGCGCTACCGCGGACCACACGCCGAACCACTGCTCGGCGCCGAACTCCTCCCCCGGTGAGACTCTGCCTGAGCTCTGTGCCGCCGCGGGGCTTGACCGGCTCGATCTCCAGAGTGCGGTCGCCGATCATGAATGAGCCCTGGCTCTGCTGATCGACGACTTGCCGCAGGCGACGTCGGCGACTTCGCGGCCGCACCTGGCTGGGCCGCCTGTACCCGACCCGGTATCCCGGACGGTCAGGCCCTGCTGGCCCGCCTCGCCGCGGTCTGACAGCCGCACACCCGCGGCGTGCCGTCCACCAGGAAGCCTCTGGTGGACGGCACGGTGAATCGGTGGAGGGAACGGCCGAGCACTTCGGGCTCGCTGGTCACCAGGCGGTGATCCAACGAAAACACTCCACGACGTCCTCGTCGAGCGCCGCAAATCTGTCAACCGCCTCGTAGTTCTCCCCGGAGTCACGCATCCGCCCTTTTCACCCTGTCGCCGCCGTCGCGCCGTTACTTGGCCATCTCTTCCAGCAGCGCCGCCACTTCGTCCTCGGACAGTTCGTTCACATGCTCCAGCAGGCGGCGTTCAAGTTCTCCGGCCATCGCCTCGATCGTCGGCCGGTCGAAGATGGTCTGGAGCGGCAGCCCGACGCCGAAGCGGCGCTGAATCCTGGCATTGAGGCGGGTGACGGCGAGCGAGTGCCCGCCCAGGGCGAAGAAGCTGTCCCGGATGCCCACCCTGTCGATCCCGAGCAGTTCCTGCCACATGCCGGCCAGGGCGATCTCCGTGTCCCGCCCGGGTGCCACGTACTCCACCTCGGTGTAGTCGCGCAGCCGATCGGGCTCGGGCAGGCGCTTGCGGTCCACTTTGCCGTTCGCGTTGAGCGGCAGTGCCTCGTGCAGGAGGACGAACGACGGCACCATGTGTTCCGGCAACTTGCCGGTCAGATAGGCGCGTACCGCTCCCGGCGACAGCGTTCCGTCCCCCGTGGGGACGACGTGGGCCACCAGTCGTTTCAGCTCCGCAGACGCCGCCTGCACCGTGACCACAGCCTCCACCACCTGAGGGTGCCGCGACAGGGTCGCCTCGATCTCGCCGAGTTCGACGCGCATGCCGCGGATCTTGACCTGGTGGTCGTTGCGGCCGGTGAACTTCAGGGATCCGTCGGGCCGGCGGAAGCCCTGGTCTCCGGTGCGGTACATGCGTGCGCCGGGGTCGTCGGGGTCGGGTACGAAGGCGCCGGCGGTCTTGACCGGGTCGTTGAGGTAGCCGCGTGCGAGTCCTGTGCCGGAGATGTACAGGTCGCCGATGACGCCGGGTGGTACCTCGTGGAGTGCGGTGTCGCGTACGGTGACGCGGTTGTTGTCGAAGGGTATGCCGATCGAGACGGCGCCGGTGTCGTCGTGGTCGGCTGCCGAGCAGGTGTGGATGGTGGAGTCGATCGACACCTCCGTGGCGCCCCAGGTGTTGTGCAGCCGTCCCGGGAACAGCTTCTCAAAGCGCCGCACCGCCCCCGGCAGCAACGCCTCGCCGCTGGAGACGACGGCCCGCAGTGCGAGGGCTTTCCGATCCTCGGGGGTGATCGTGTCCAGCAGCAGGCTGAGCATGCTCGGCACTGTCTGCAGGTGGACCGCTTGTGAGGCGATGGCGGCGTCGAGGACGGCCCGTGGATCTCGGTGCCGCCCCGGTTCGATCAGCGCGACCCGGCCGCCGTACGCCAACGGCCAGAAGATCTCCAGGCACGAATCGTCGAACGTGAGGGTCGTCTTGTGCAGGACGGTCTCACCGGCCCGCAGTGCGAACCGGCGCTGCATCCACGCCATGCGGTTGACCCATCCGTGGTGCACGCTCGCCACGCCCTTGGGACGTCCCGT
>NZ_JBITCT010000033.1:0-133541 GCF_044453465.1 Streptomyces sp. NPDC051677 | reverse complement strand
TCGACCGCCTTGCGCCCCTCCGCCGGGGACAGGTCGAACAGGTACGGCGGGTTCGCGGTCGCCTCGACGAAGGACTGGGCAGCGGGTTCGAGGACGGGACTGATGGGGGCGGTGTCGGTCATGGCGAGCTCCTCGGTTCGGTGCCGCGGACACGCTCTCGACGGTAGTCCTCGTCGGGAACGGCGGCACACCGAGAACGGTAGTCCACGATTAAGTCGTGTACAACTAATTGGCTCATGATTCCTTAGGGCTCTATTGATTGGTGCACGATAGAATCGAGAGGACTCGAACGATAGGGTGGTGGTCTCCCATGACCAGCGCAGGAACCAGGAGCCATGCCGTGGACCGAGCCGCCGGACCGACCGACGGGTCGCTGCTCCTGGACGACCAGCTCTGCTTCGCCCTGTACGCCGCCTCCCGCGCCGTGACCGCCCGCTACCGGCCCCTGCTGGACGAGCTGGGCCTGACCTACCCGCAGTACCTCGTCATGCTCGTGCTGTGGGACCAGGACTCGATCTCCGTACGCGAACTGGGCAGCGCGCTCCAGCTGGAGTCCAGCACTCTCTCCCCGCTGCTCAAGCGCCTGGAGGCGAACGGCCTGCTGCGCCGCGAACGCCGCCCGGACGACGAGCGCTCCGTGGCCCTGCGTCTCACCGACGCCAGCGCACAGCTCCGCGAGCGGGCCGGCACGGTCTCCCTCGCGATCGGCGACGCCATGGGCCTCACCCCCGAGCAGGACGCCCTGACCAAGCAGCTCCTCCGCCTGGTCACGGCGAACGTCACCGCCGCCTGAGGCCCAACCCCGCCGACCGGCCCGTCCAAAGCCCCCTGCCCAAGGCCCGTCCAGAGCCTGACAGCGGGCGGGGCCGCGATGCGTGCCGTCCGCCGTACGTCGACCGCGGTGAGCGCCAGTGCCAGCGGCCCCGGGGCCAGGAACGCGAGCGGCACCAGCATCCAGCCGCAGCGCCGCCGTCGCCACGGCGAGCAGCACCAGAGCACTGCCGCCCGGGTCCTTTACGGCGTCACGGGCGGCCTCGCGCAGGGCGGCCGGCCCGTCGGTGAGCGACTCGGGGCGGGCGCAGGCCCGCAGGGCCACCACGCCGGCCACCGCCCCGATCGCGGCGGCCGAGGCGGCGAAGAGCGGCGCGCCCGGCAGGCCCGCCCCGGCGAGTGCCAGGTCGGCGACGAACAACAGCGCGCCCGCGAGGGCGACCGCCCCCGCCGTCAGGTCCCCGACGCATATCCGCCGTCGCAGGGCGCCCCGCAGCACCGCGCACGCCGTCGACAGTGCGGCCGGTGCGGTCAGCAGCGGCAGACAGGCCACCGCGGTGCCGAGTCCGACGCTCAGCATGTCGGCGAACGGGGTCATCCGCGGGCCGAACACCTCGCCCGCCTCGCGCTACCGGGTCCCGGTCATCGCGCTCACTCCTTCAGAGGTAGATGAGCCGGGTCAGGACAACCCCTGTGCAGGGAGAACAGGGTGGGTCGGGTGCGAGGGGCGAGCGGGCCGGCTGGGCGTCAGGTCAGCTCGTCCGCCACCAGGGCGGCGGCCCTGGACACCAGCGGGTTGTCCGTGGGCCCTTCGGGAGCGTATTTGGTCGACAGGACGGCCAGCACCAGGGGCGGCCGTCCCGGCGGCCAGACGACGCCCACGTCGTTGGCGACCCCGTACGCCGAACCGCCCCCGGTCTTGTCGGCGAGTAGCCAGCCCTCGGGCAGTCCGGCGCGGAAGCGCTCGATGTTGGTGGTGTTGGCGATCAGCCAGCCGGTCAGCCGTTTGCGGTCTTGCGCCGGCAGAGCCCGGCCGAGCACGAGTCGCGCGTACGTGCGCCCGATCTCCCGGGGGCTGGTGATGTCGGTGGTCCGCCACGGTTCCGCCGTGTTCAGCTCGGGCTCCCACCGGTCGAGGCGGGTCGTGGCGTCCCCGACCGAGCGGGCGAACCGGGTGATCGCGGTGGGTCCGCCCAGCTCCCGCATCAGGAGGTTCGCCGCGCCGTTGTCGCTCTGGGAGACGGCTGCCGCGCACAGCTCCTCGACGGTCATGCCGGCCGCGACGTTCTCTTCCGTGCCCGTGACCGGCGCGTACCCCGAGGCCGTCACGTACTTCTCGGTGTAGTGGATGCGGCGGGCGAGATACTCACCGTCCCGGTCGAGGTCCCGTAAGACCGCCGAGACGGCGAGCGTCTTGAAGACCGAGCAGATGGGGAAGTGCTCGTCGGCGCGGTAGGCCACGGTCCGCCCTGTGCCGGTGTCGTGGGCGAGGATCCCCAGCCGTGCGGAGTACTCCTGCTCCAGGTCGCTCAACCGCCCCGAGATGCCTGCCTCGCCGCCGGTCGAGGCATGCGCGGCGCCCGGCAGCGCGGCCGCCAGCGCCGCTCCGGCGCCGATGCCCAGTACCGCGCGGCGGCCCGGGCGGGACCCCGTGCCTGCCCGGGCGGCGCTGTCCATCCGCCGCACCCGGTCCATCTGACCCATCCCGTCCATCCGGTTCGTGCGATCCGTCCGGTTCGTGCGATCCATTCGATCCGTCCCTTCGGTCCTGCGGTCGTGATCTTTGCTTCACCTACCCAGGACGCCACGCCAGGAGGACCGGTTTCACCCCGAGTTCACTCCGGCCACATCCGCATCAGGAGTTATCGGGCGATCGGCACGCGCAAGTCTCCTCACCATCCGGTGACTTGACGCGCCATCATATAGTTGCCGACGGCGCGCGGTGATCCCTTGTCCCCCGCCGCGCGGCCGGATCCCCCTCTGGAAAGGCACGACCCTGCGGAACGAACCGCACAGCCGCACCGACGACGTGTCCGCCGCCCTGTCCTCGCCCCGTCGGTCGGCGTTCTCCCCCGCGGCCGATGTCATCGGCTCGGAACTCGATCTGGGTATGACCGGCAGCCATGTCGTGCACGCGCTCACGCCCGGGTTCTGCGAAGCGGCCTCCGTGTACCTGCTGGAACGGTGGCGCGTCGAGGAGAACGCGCATGTCGGCGCGGACACGCCATGGATCGAGGCGCGCCGGACGGCGCTGCGCGTCGGGCCGGGCGCGCTCGAGGACTGGGAGGGCGTGCTGCCGGTCGGCGAGGTGATCGCCTTCCCCCGGGAGACGCCCCACGCCCGTGCGCTCGCAGCCGGGCGGGCGCAGGTCCTCGACGCGGTGGACCCGCACACCTCGGAGCGGCTCACCGCCTCCGGAGACGGCGACGCACGCCTGGACGACCTCCTGAGCGTGGCGTCCTTCCTCATCGTCCCGCTGCGGCTGCGGGACGTGGCGATCGGCTTCCTCACCTGCACGCGCAGGGCGGGCCGGGCGCCGTTCGCGCCGGCGGACGTGGCGGCCGTGGAAGCGCTGGGCGCGCGGGCCTCCGTGGCCCTGGACAACGCCCGTCGGTACGAGCGTGAGCGGCGCACCGCGCTGGCCATCCGCAACAGTCTGCCGCCCGGCACGGCCCAGGAGTTCGGGGGGTGCCGCACCGCGCACGGCTGGCTGCCCGCCGGGCAGGGCAACCTCGTCGGCGGCGACTGGTTCGACGTGCTGAAACGGCCGGGCGACCGGGTCAGCCTGATCGTCGGGGACGCGATGGGACACGGTCCGGAGTCCGCCGTGGCGATGATCCAACTGCGCACCGCGGTCCGTACCCTGGCCGGGCTCGACATCTCCGCGGCCGACCTCATAGGGCGGCTCGACACGCTCGCCGGGGACTCCCCCGGCGTCTCCTTCGCGACCTGCATCTACGCCGAGTGGGACGCCCGGCGGCGCACCTGCACCCTGGTGGGCGCGGGCCACCCGCCGCCGCTGCTGCGCGGCCCGGACGGCCGGACGGCCCCGGTCGCGCTGACCGGGGCGGGTCTGCCCCTCGGGCTGGGCACGGGCAGCTACCAGGAGACCGTGCTGTCCGTGCCGGATCCGGCGCTGCTCGTGCTCTACAGCGACGGTCTGGTGGAGTCCCGCGACGCCGACATCGACCAGGAGATCACCCGCCTCGCGCGCACCGTGGACGCGGCTGCCGCCGCCGAGCCCGTGCACGGCGACGCCGCCGACGCGCTGCCGGCCCTGTGTCGTCGGCTCCTGCACGCTCCTTCCGGCACGGCCGGCGCGGACGACCGCACCCTGCTGCTGGCCGAACTGACGCCTGCCGGCGCGTAGGGACTGTCCGGCGGATCACGTCGCAGAAAAGCAGCGGCGCCCGATCGGCGCAGGTGAGCGGGGAAAAGTGCGTCCACCTGCAAGGCGGAGGAGGGCGTGCCATTCCCCCGCGTCTGCGGCATGATCCGCCGGACAGGCCGTAGTTCGGCCGGCGAAGCGGTCCTGCACCGTCTCCGGGCGGCCCGCTCAGGCCGTCAGGGTCGCCCACACCGCGTTGCCGCCGGTGAGTCTGGACCGGTCGACTCCCCAGGCCTCGGCGAGCTGCTCCACGAGGAGCAGTCCGCGGCCGCCCTCGTCGTCCGGCCCGGGCTCGCAGCGGGGCAGGCCGCGCCCCGTACGGTCCTGATCATGCACCTCCAGGCGCAGGCACCCGTCCGTGACGAGCCCGACGCCGCACAGGAACCGGCTGCCGAGCGTGTGCCGTACGGCGTTGGTGGCCAGCTCGGACACGAGCAGGACGGCGTCCGCGCACAGCTCGCCCGGCAGCCGCCAGGCGGCCAGCCGTTCGTTCATGGAGCGGCGGGCCAGCGAGACGCTGGAGCGGTGGGCCGGGAGTTCGAGCCAGTGGGTCCGGTCGGGGCTCCAGGTGTCCAAGGGCTGGGGAGAGGAAGTCGTGTGGGGGGACACGGCGATCGCCTTCCGTGGGGGGCGGGAGCAGCCAGAGGCCGGGGAAGGTGAGTAAGGGGCCCACGAGGAGGGGGTGTTCCGCACGGGCCACACAGCGCCGTCAACGTCCGGCGGGTCCAACTCCGGCGAGGTTGCGGGAGCTTGACGGGGGAACGCTCGTGTTTCGGCGGCGCGGTTCACAGAAGTAACTATGCTCGCACCCAAGTTCAAGCTGCAACCAACTGCCTGATAATTTCAACAAGCCGATATCCGTCTGGCCGCGTCATCAAGCCGCTGTCAGACTCGTCGCGGTGACAGTCCTTCAGGAGGTAGGGCGTGAGCGAAGGCCGTTCGGGCACGGGCAGCACCAGCGCGCCCACCGTGCTGCGCATGATCCTCGGCCGGCGGCTGCAGGAGCGGCGGCAGAACGCGGGGGTGTCGCTGGAGGACTCGGCCAAGGCCCTGCGGGTGAAGCCCCTGACCATCCGCCGTCTGGAGAAGGCGGAGGTCGGCCTCAAGCCGCTTTACGTGGAGATCCTGCTGGCGCTCTACGGGGCCGGTCGGCAGGAGATCGAGGAGTTCGTCGCCCTCGCCGAGCGGGCCAACGAGCCCGGCTGGTGGCACTCGTACCGCGATGTGCTGCCGAACTGGTTCAGCGCCTACGTCAGCCTGGAGACCGCGGCCAGGACCCTGCGCACCTACGAACCCCACTACGTCACAGGGCTGCTGCAGACGCCCCGGTATGCGCGCGGAGTCCTCGGCGGGGGTTTCCCCAACGACCGCGACGAGGACCTGCGGCGGCGCGTGGACCTGCGGCTGCGCCGCCAGAGCCTGCTGGACAGAGCCGACGCCCCCACACTGTGGGTGGTGATGGAGGAGGCCGTGCTGCACCGGGTGGTGGGCGGTCCCGAGGTGATGCGGGAGCAGATCGACCGGCTGCTGGAGGTCTCGGAACTGCAGCACGTGAGCGTCGACGTCGTGCCGTTCACCGCCGGCGCCCACGTGGGCGCGTGCGCCCCGTTCACGTACTTCCGGTTCGAGGAACCGGAGCTGCCCGACATCGTCTACACCGAGATCCTCTCCGGGGCCGTGTACCTGGACCAGCGCTCCGACGTCGTGGCGCATCTGGAGGCCCACAACCGCATGTCCCTGCTGACCTCGAACACGGACAGCAGGTCACTCCTGAACCGGATGCGCAAGGAGTACTCATGACCGGCACCGACGGCATGGACGGCCGCGTCCACCGCGTTCCGCACGTTCACCACGGTCACCACGTCTACAACGGGATGCCCGCCGCCGACCTGGGCGAGCAGGGCTGGGAGTCCCCGTGGAGCGGCCCCAACGGCGGCCAGTGCGTGCAGACGAAGCAGCTCGCCGACGGCCGCGTGGCGATGCGGCAGTCGACCGACCCCGCCGGTCCGGCGCTGATCTACACCCCCGAGGAGATCGCCGCGTTCGTCGCGGGCGTCAAACGGGGCCTCGCCGACCACCTCGCCGCCGGCTGACACCGGGCGCGCCCAGCACGGACGGGCGGGAACCGGCCACCTCCGGCCCCGGCCTGCCCCACACCCCCCACATACCCACCGAAAGGCACAGGATGACCACCTCGAACGCCGCGCGGGACATCGACACCAGCAGGCCGCACTCCGCGCGGATGTACGACTACTACCTCGGCGGCAAGGACCACTTCGAGGTCGACACGCAGGCGGCCGAGACCGTCGCGGCGGCCTACCCGGGCATCTTCACGTGCGCCCGCGAGAACCGCGCCTTCATGCACCGGGCCACCCGGGTCCTCGCCCGGGAGCACGGCATACGCCAGTGGCTGGACATCGGCACCGGCATTCCCACCGAGCCGAACCTGCACCAGGTCGCCCAGTCCGTGGTCCCCGAGGCGCGCGTGGTCTACGCCGACAACGACCCGCTCGTCCTGAAGTACGCGGAACGCCTGATGCGCAGCACCCCCGAGGGCCGCACGACCTATCTGGAGGCGGACGTCAACGACCCGGACGCGCTGCTGAACGCGCCCGCGCTCGCCGAGGTGCTGGACCTGGAGCGACCGGTGGCCCTGTCGCTGAACGCCCTCATGCACTTCGTCACCGACGCCCAGGACCCGTACGGTCTCGTCGGCAGGCTGCTGGCCGCGCTCCCCTCGGGCAGCGCGCTGGCCCTGAGCCACTGCACGCCCGACTTCGACCCGGGCACCTGGCAGAAGGTCACGGACATCTACACGGGCGCGGGCACGCCGGTGCAGTTCCGCTCGCAGAACGACGTCGCCCGCTTCTTCGACGGCCTGGACCTCCTCGACCCCGGCGTCACAGTCGGCCACCGCTGGCGCCCGGACGGCCCCGTCGAGGCCACGGACGCCGAGGTCAGCCTCTGGACGGGGGTCGGCATCAAGCCTTGACTTGCTCCTCGGGCTGAAGCCCGAGGAGGCCTTCCCTGACGTGACCGGCAGCCGGAAAGGTACCTACATGCAGAACATGGCCGACGTCATCGCGGACACCTATGCGCTCGGCGGCGGGCCGTGGACCGTCGAACCGGTCACCCGTGGCGCACTGGGGCAGATCTGGAAACTGTCCGGGAACGGCTCGTCCTGGGCGGTGAAGGAGCTTCTCTTCGGCTGTGACGAAGGGCAGGTGCTCCGGGAGGCGGCGCTGCGCAACGCCTCGGAGCAGCGGGGAATCGCCTCGCCGCGGCTGCTGCCGAACCGCGACGGCGCCTACGTCTCACGGCTCGGCCCCTCACCCGAGGGGTCCGCCGTGAAGCTGTACGACTGGGTCGACGGGACGCGGGCGGACGCGTCCGATCCGGAGATCCTCGACTGGTGCGGCCGCACCCTGGCCCTGCTGCACACGGCCGGAGCGGACCCGGAGGACGCGCCCGATTCCTGGTACGAGCAGTGTCCCGGGGAGGCCGACTGGGCGAGACTCCACGAGGAGGTCCGGCGAGCCGGCATGCCGTGGGCGGACTCGCTGGGCCGGTTCATCGCCACGTCGGCCGTGGAACTCGCGCCCCATGTCACTCCGTCCGGCAGCGCCGACCTGGTGACGTCGCATCTCGATGTGCAGCCCCAGAACGTGCTGGTCGGCCGGTCCGGACCCGTTCTCCTCGACTGGGACAACGCCGGGGCGACCTCGGCGGGGCGAGAGCTCGCCCAGGCCGTGTACGTGTGGTCGGGCCAGAACCGGTTCGACGCCGATTGCGCCCGGCGGCTGATGCGGGCGTACCGGGATGCCGGAGGGGGACCGGTCGTCAAGGGGCTGGACTCGTTCTCGATGCTCTTCGCGACGGCCCTGAACTACGTCCGCGTCCAGGCCGAGCAGTCCGTCGATCCGGCCGTGACGGCGGCACAGCGCGCGTTCGCGGGCGACCAGGTCGTCGCTTCGCTCGACGCCCTGCCGGACCTGA
Organism: Streptomyces sp. NPDC051677; assembly: GCF_044453465.1. Classification (NCBI taxonomy): domain Bacteria; kingdom Bacillati; phylum Actinomycetota; class Actinomycetes; order Kitasatosporales; family Streptomycetaceae; genus Streptomyces; species Streptomyces sp. NPDC051677. The sequence continues at coordinate 125,386 of NZ_JBITCT010000033.1, read as the reverse complement.
GGGCCGTCTCGCGGTTGGCGGAGGTGCTCGAGGCCGAGGAGTGACGACGACCGCCGGCCGTCCTCCGGCGGCGGGCGTCAGTGCTCCCGGGCGGGAAGGCGGCCCAGGCCCGTGTCGCGCATGATGCGGTCGACGGTCTGCGTGAGGGTGCTGTCGGCGCCGATGACGGTCTCGACGGCGCCCGGCAGCAGGTCGAGGCCCCGGTACCAGGCGCGCAGGTCCGCCTCGCCGACCTCGTGGGCGATCGGCTTGCCGGCGTGACGCAGCAAGGTCTCGGCGAACGGCACGTCGAGGTAGTAGCCGTGGGTCGGGCCGCGGTGGTCCTCACGCAGCCGCGCGAGCATGTCGCCGTAACGGTCGGCGTACAGGAGGCCTTCGAGGACGACGTGGTACCCGGCGTCCAGCGCGTAGCGGGCGACGGCGTCGATCAGCCCGATGTTCGCCCCGCCGGGGCGGTCGCGCTCGCGCAGCACGACCCGGCGGAGGTTGTCCTGCTCGACCAGGGCCAGACCGCGACCGAATCTGTCGCGCAGACCGGCCGCCACCGACGACTTGCCCGAGGCGCTGTTGCCGCGCAGTATGACGAGCCGGGTTTCTTCGGCGCCCACCATCACGGCGGTCACACTACCGGCGCCGCCGACAGCATCGAGGGCGTCCGCCGCGGCCGGTCTCAGGCGTTGTGCGCGGTGCGCGGGGGCGTAGGGCGGAGCCGGTGCAGGCAGGCGCCGAGGACGGCCGCGTTGACGAAGGCGGACACCGCGATCCCGACGACGTAGAGGACCAGGAACGATCCGGCGCCGTCGAGGACGGCGTCGGGCAGGAGGGTGAGCAGCAGGCTCAGCGGGGCGGTCAGCAGCCAGGGGACCACGCCGGCCATGGAGGCGTCCGGGTGCGAGACGAACACGGTGTCGAACACCACGAACGCGACGGCCGCGCCGACGAGGGCCAGGTAGGCGCGGGAGAGCCAGTTGTCCGTCGCCGGGGCGTAGAGCGGGCGCAGGCGTCGAGCGAGGTTCACGGTGTCCTCCGTCGGTCGGGGCGGGTGGCGTCCCTCCCCCGTCGTCGAACGGCGTGGAGGCGACTGCTCCACGTTCTCCCGGGGTCCGGCGGCCGGGCATGAGTACCGCTACTCATCCGGGTCTGAGCCGCGCGCCGGGTGCACCTGGCCGTTCGTCCCCATGAGTAGGGATACTCATGCCCGGCCGCCGCGACGGGCGCGATGATCAGTGCATGACGAAGAGCAGACGGACCCAAGTCCGGCTCGGTATGCCGCTGTTGGCCGTACTGGCGCTGGTCGCCGCGGGGTGCGGAACCGATCGGGCCGGGGACGACGCCGGCGCCGACGCGTCCGCGCGGGCCACGGCCCGGACGCCGGGCGCGCCGGTGGACTTCCCGTGTCCCGGCGAGAGCCCCAGCCCGACGGCGTCGGCGGAGCCCTCCGCCCCGGCCGCGGAGCCCGGCGACCACTACGCCGAGAACCACGGCTTCATGGTCCCCATCCCCCTGCACGGTCAGCAGCGCTGCGACGGGCTCGCGGCGGCGCGGCGGATCGAGGCCGCCCTCGAACCGCTGCGGGAGCGCGGCGATTTCGCCCCGGACAGCACCCGCGGCGCACTGACCGGCCTCGGCTACGCCGCCGGGAGCGTGCAGGCGTACCAGAACGGCCCCACCGGGGTGAGCTTCCTCATCGACGGCCAGCCGATGTGTCTGGAAGGCGCCATGAACCGCGCGGCCACCGAGGCGGACGCCTTCGACGGCTACCCCGACCACACCGGCTGCGACCGCCCCTCGGGCGGTCACTGACCGGTCGGGCGATTGCTCCCATGGCCGATCAGCGGGAGGAACAACCGGTCCACGATCTCTTGCAGTTCGTCGTCCGCGGGCGTGCGGCGGGCCATGAAGAGATCGTGGACGACCAGCACCACCGGCAAGGTGACCAGCCGGTCGGGCAGGGACCCGACGGCGTCGATCTCGCCGCGCCGGGCCGCCCGTTCCAGCACCGTCCGCATCCAGTCGTGGCCCGGCCCCTGGTTGCGTGACGCCACATCGGAGACCTTCGACGTGATCGGATCGTCGCCCGCCTGTCGTTTCCCGGCGACGACGACGAGGTCAGTCCATCCGTCGCCGTCGAAGCCGCGACGGCGGCGCGCACGTACGCCTGGTGCTCGGCCGCCCGGTCGGCCGGCGCGCCCGTACGACGGTCGCTTCGTACGCGGAACCGGTGCCGTCGCGGGACGGGGCGGCGATGCGGTCGTGGCGGCCGTCGGCGTGAGACAGGCGGCCTTGGCGGACGGTCCGGTCGGAGGCAGGGGCGGCCTGTCGCGGGAGTCCTCGCATCCGGGGAAGAGCAGCAGCCCGGCAGCGACCCAGGCGCCCCGCCTCAGTGGCCTCTTGGCTGCCTCCACCACCGAGATCACGGGTCAGTTCAACTAGCGCACACCCGTGTGAGGTCGACGGGTTCTGCGGGGAGGCGGGCGCGCCGCCGCTCAGTCCTCCGTGTCCTTCGCGGGCCGCCCGGGCGGGGCGTCTCCCGCGGTGAGGTGTTCCAGGACCTCGACCAGTTCCTGGCAGGCGCGCTCCACGGAGCGCCTGGTGTTGCGCTGCTCGGCGATCACCGCGGAGAGCAGGAGGGCGGTGAGGGCCATCGTCCCGTTGAAGGCCTGGAGCTTGATCATCACTTCGACTCTCGACAGCCGTTCGAAGGGGCCGGCCTGGTCCGTCGCGGCGAACGTGGCCATGACCGACGTGAAGAGAGCGCACAGCATGCTGCCGGCGAGCTGGAAGCGCAGGGCCGCCCAGATCAGCAGCGGGTAGACGAGGAACAGCAGACTGACGGGGCTCTGCGTGGCCAGCGGGACGAGGACGCAGGCGATCAGCGCCAGACCCGAGGCTTCCTTCCAACGGGACAGGCGCAGGGGCCTGTGGACCATGTGCAGCACGAGCAGCACCGGGGTGACGATGAGCACGCCCATCGCGTCGCCGACCCACCAGGCCGACCAGACGGCCCAGAAACTGTGCGCGTCGAGCCGGTCGGTGAGGACCAGCAGACCGACGCCCACGGTCGAGCTGAGCAGCATGGCGGCGAGGGCACCCAGGAACACCAGTGCGAGGCCGTCGCGTAACCGGGCGAGGTCGTTGCGGAAGCCCACCTTGCGGAGCATGAGGTACGCGCAGACGGGGGCGGCGGTGTTGCCCACGAGGTTGCCGATCACCGCGGGGTGCAGCGAGGTCAGGGACACGATGACGAGCAGGGCGCCCAGGGCGATGCCCACCCAGGAGCGGAGCCCGAAGATCAGCAGACAGGCCACGGCGACGCCCGTGGGCGGCCAGATGGGGGTGAAGACGGCGCCCTCGACGACGAGCTCCCGCATGAGCCCCAGCCGCCCCGCCGCGTAGTAGCTGAGGGCGACAGCCAGCGTCTCGATGGCGAAGACAGCTGATCGGCGCAGATCCGGGGTACCCACCACAGCAGCCATCAGACACCGGTGCGGCGCGGTCGGCGAGGCGAGCGGTGCCGGGTCCGGCCCTATGGCTGAACCCGGGGGACCTGCGGACCCACCAGCCCGTCGTGTCCGACGACCAGCACGGCGGCGTCGTCCTCGTGCCCCACGCGGTCGGCGCCCTTGATCACCGCGGCCGCGAGGGAGCCCGCCGCCATGCCCGCGACGGCGGCGACGCCCGCGAGCCGTACGACCTGGTCGAGGCCCTCCTCGACGCTCAGCGTCGGCCCCTCCACCACACCGTCCGTGAGCAGGACGAACACTCCGCCCTTGGTGAGCCGGTACCGGGTGACGGGGTAGTCCATGCCCTCCTGGACGCCCAGGGGCGGCCCGCACTCGTCCTCGGCGACGCCCGACTTGCCGTCCGCCGTGGCCCACACGCACGGAATGTGCCCGGCCCGGGCGCTCTCCAGGACCCCGGTGGCGGGGTCGAGCCGCATGAAGGTGCAGGTGGCGAAGAGGTCGCCGCCCAGGGAGAGGAGCAGGTCGTTGGTCCGGGCGAGGAGTTCGCCGGGCTCGCTGGTGACGGAGGCGAGGGCACGCAGGCCGACCCGGACCTGGCCCATGAACGCGGTCGCCTCTATGTTGTGGCCCTGGACGTCGCCGATGGACAGGCCGATGCGTCCGTCCGGCATGGTGAAGGCGTCGTACCAGTCGCCGCCCACGTTGAGGCCGTAGCAGGCGGGCGAGTACTTCACTGCCAGGCGGTAGCCGGGGGCCACGGGCAGGTCCCTGGGCAGCATGCCGCGCTGGAGGGCGAGGGCCAGCTCGACGCGGGAGCGTTGCAGCTCCGCGCGCTCGCGCGCCTGGGCGGTCAGCGAACCGAGTCTGGCCAGCAGCTCGTCGCCGTCGTCCGTGGGGCGCTTGCGGGACATGGATCACTCCGGCGGGACGGCAGCTCGTCGGGAGGGCAGCCCAAACGGGCAAACCTCATATTTTACCTTTAGAGGATGATAGCGGCCCCGAGGCGCGAGGGCGGTCGACCGGTCCCGCCGCGCGCGGGCGACCGGCTCACGACCGGCGCGAGAGAACACGGTGAGGCGTCCGGTCACCGCCGAACCGGCGCCGACCATGCGATGACGACTGAGGCGGCCGAGCCGGCGCCGGCGGCCCCGGCGGAGGTCACCCTCAGCAGCCGGCCCGGCGAGCCCCCACTGTTGGTGACCCGGAAGAACGCGGCCGTCTCCGGGACCCGGCGGAGGGCAAGAACACCATGCCGTCGGTGACCTTGACACGAGCCGGGCTGCCGGCGTTGCCGTAGGCGGTCCAGGTGCTCAGCCCACCGAGGGCGAGGCCGCACATGGCGACGGGCGTGAGCGCGGCGAGCAGGGTGTCGGTGAGTCGGCGGCGGGAGATCCGGGGGCGACCGGGTTCGGTCATCGCGTCTGCCTCCGCCCGGGCGCGGGCGAGGCCGAGGGCTGCCAGGCGCGCAGCCGCAGGCTGTTGGCGACGACCAGCACCGAGCCGGCCGACATGGCAGCCGCGGCGAGCATCGGGTTGAGCAGACCGACCATGGCCAGCGGGACGGTGACGACGTTGCAGCCGAGGGCCCGCACCAGGTTGGCGCGGATCGTGCGAGTGCGTCACGATCTCCGCGGACACCTCCCGTGCCGGACGGCAGCGGTACTGCTCCCGGCGCTGCGCCGACCGCGACGCGGTACGCCGCCACCGGGCACGCACCGCGCCGCCCGCCGCCCGAGTCCCTGCGCTGCGGCTCGGCCGGCCTCGCCTCAGCCGCTCAGGGCCGCGTCGACCACGTCCTTGGCCTCCTCCTGGACCCGGCGGAGGTGGTCGGGGCCGAGGAAGGACTCGGCGTAGATCTTGTAGACGTCCTCGGTGCCCGACGGGCGGGCCGCGAACCAGGCGTTGGCGGTGGTCACCTTGATGCCGCCGACGGCCGCGCCATTGCCCGGGGCCTCGGTGAGCACCCCCGTGACCGCCTCCCCCGCCAGGGTGTCGGCGGTGACCTGCGCGGGCGAGAGCTTGCCGAGCAGCGCCTTCTCCTCGCGCGTGGCCGGCGCGTCGATGCGGGCGTAGGCGGGCGCACCGAAACGGTCCGTCAGGCCCGCGTAGTGCTCGGACGGCGTCTTCCCGGTGACCGCCGTGATCTCGGAGGCGAGCAGCGCCAGGATGATGCCGTCCTTGTCGGTGGTCCAGACGGAGCCGTCGCGGCGCAGGAAGGACGCGCCGGCCGACTCCTCGCCGCCGAAGCCGAGCGATCCGTCGACCAGACCGTCCACGAACCACTTGAATCCGACGGGCACCTCGACCAGCCGGCGCCCGAGGTCGGCGGCGACCCGGTCGATCATCGACGACGACACCAGCGTCTTGCCGATGCCCGCGTCGGCCGGCCACTGCTCGCGGTGCGCGTAGAGGTAGGCGATGGCGGCGGCGAGGTAGTGGTTGGGGTTCATCAGGCCCGCGTCCGGGGTGACGATGCCGTGCCGGTCGGCGTCTGCGTCGTTGCCCGTGGTGATGTCGAACCGGTCGCGCCGCTCGATGAGCGAGGCCATCGCGTACGGCGACGAGCAGTCCATGCGGATCTTGCCGTCCCAGTCGAGCGTCATGAAACGCCAGGTGGGGTCGGTGAGCGGGTTGACCACCGTGAGGTCGAGACGGTGCTCTTCGGCGATCCGGCCCCAGTAGGCGACCGACGCCCCGCCCAGCGGGTCGGCGCCGATCCGGACGCCGGCGGCACGGATCGCGTCCAGGTCGAGGACGTTCGGCAGGTCCGCGACATACGTGCCGAGGAAGTCGTAGCGGTGGGTCGTGGGGGCGGCCAGGGCCTGGGTGTAGGGGACACGCCGGACGTCCTTCAGGCCGGCCGCGATGATCTCGTTGGCCCGGTCCTGGATCCAGGACGTGGCGTCCGACCCCGCCGGTCCCCCGCTCGGCGGGTTGTACTTGAAGCCGCCGTCGGCGGGCGGGTTGTGCGACGGGGTGACGACCACGCCGTCGGCGAGGGCGGCGGTGCGGCCCCGGTTGTGGGTGAGGATCGCGTGGGAGACGGCGGGCGTGGGCGTGTAGCCGTCGGCGCTGTCGACGAGCACCGTCACGCCGTTGGCGGCGAACACCTCCAGGGCGGTGACCCGGGCGGGCTCGGACAGGGCGTGGCTGTCGGCGCCGAGGAAGAGGGGGCCGTCGGTGCCCTGGGCGGCGCGGTACTCGCAGATGGCCTGGCTGGTCGCGGCGATGTGGTCCTCGTTGAAGGCGGTGTTCAGCGACGATCCCCGGTGTCCCGAGGTGCCGAACGCCACGCGCTGTCCCGGGTCGGCCGGGTCGGGGTGCAGCGCGTAGTACGCGGTGACCAGCCGGGCGACGTCGACGAGATCCTCGGGGCCGGCCGTTCGGCCCGCTCGCTCGTGCTGCATGTGCCCGCTCCTCCACATCGGTTGACCATTGCCTTGCGGTTCCATCTTCCCTTGTGGGAGCGGCTGTCCGCGAGTACGGGACGAGAGTACGGGGCGGTTGTCGCAGGTGCGCTCAGCGTCGGCGACCGCGCACCGACCAGCCGCTGCCGATTCCCGCGAGGTGGAGGGCGAGCGCCGTCAGACCGAGGAGCATGAGGTTGGTGGAGGTGAAGGTGTCGTTGGTCGAGATCTCCGCCGCGTTGATCAGGAAGGCGATGAAGAACAGCACCGCCGAGATGATGGCGAGCATGGGTCCGTCCCTTCGGGGTGTGGGTCCGTTCGGTGTAAGTCCGTTCGGTGTAAGTCCGTTCGGTGTAAGTCCGTTGGGTGTCGCTTGTTCTGCGGATGCCCCCGACCAGGCGTCAAACACCGCGGGTCCGGCCCGGCGCCGGCCGGGATCTGAGTAGCCGTACTCAGGCGCGGGTCGGCTCCGCCGCACGACACTGGGGCCCCGACCGCCCATCCCGGAGGCTCCTTCGTGTTCAGCCGTGCCGTCATCGCCCTGACGCCGTTCTTCGGGCGGCTCACCGTCACCAGCGAGATCAAGCTGCGTCTGCCCGCGGGGACCATCTTCGTGGCCAACCACGACTCCATGGCCGACCCGGCCGTCGTCATGACCGCACTGCGGCGCTACGAGCTGGAGCCGGTGGTCATGGCGACGGCGGGCCTGTGGCGCATCCCGCTGCTCGGCAGGGCGCTGACCCGCGAAGGGCACATACCGGTCCACCGCCGGACGGCGCACGCGGCGCTGGCCCTCGACGCCGCCGCCGAGGCCCTGGCCGGCGGCCGGCACGTGCTCCTCTACGGCGAGGGCGGGCTGCCGCGCCGCAGGGACGCGGCCGCCACCGCGCCGGAGCCGTTCCGCACCGGCCTCGCCCGCCTGGCACAGGCGACCGGCGCGCTGGTCGTGCCGGTGGGCCACGCGGGCGCCCGGCGGATCGCGTCGGGCTCGGCCGCGAAACAACTGGCGGGCACGCTGACGGCCCCGGTCCGACGCCCGCACTGCCACGTCCACCTCGGGGCCCCGATGCGCCTGCCCGCGGAGACGGAGAGCGGGACGACGGCCGCCCGGCTGGCGGTCACCACGGCCTGGCGAACGGCGGCCCGCGCCGTGGGCGAACATCCGAAGTAGCCGCAGTCGGCTTTCGCATGCCGGTGGCACCCGCCTGCCGGACGACCACTGAACTACACGTCGACGCCCTTGCCAGCGGCGTCGCGGTCGGTGAGGAGATCCTGCCAGCGTTGCTTGAGCGTGGTGCGTAGGAGGTCGTGGAAGAGCCGGTAGACGGTCGTGCCGTCACTGCGGTCGGTGACCAGGTAGGCGCTCAGGCGCGTGCCCAACAGCCAGGCGATGTCGCTGTCACCGTAGTGGTCTCCGTCGTCGTCCACCGCGTGCGCCATCAAGGGCCAGATCCCCCGCCACGGAATGCCTGATCCCAAGGCGAAGGCGACCGCGCGCATCAGGACCAGGGCGCGGCGGCGCTCGGCCGGATTTCCCAGACTGTCGCGCAGGTCGTTCCGGAAGACTCCGACCAGCCCGTCGTTGAGTGCCCTGAGCCAGGTCTCGTCGTCGGCGAGAACGACTTTGCCGCGATCGGCCAATGACTTGGCGGTGATCCGCGCCACGAGAAACGACCGTCCGGCCCGTTCGCCCACCGCATGGGCGACCGAGGACGCGATCTCCGCCTCGGCCTCGGGATAGGGGGAACCGGGGGTTCGCAAAAGAATCCCGTGTACGTAGGAGACCACGTCACGCTGATCCCACCAGGGCTCTTCGTCCACGGACACGCGCTTCGCGGCCAGCAGCTTCTCCGTGAGATCTGCCAGCACTTGCGCCTCGGGCTGCACCGTGCCGGCAGTCCGCGTGCCGTCCGTGGCGGCCAACGAGCGAACGCCCACCAACAGCCGCAGCTGCGGCGCGGCCGGATCGGGCTCAAGGGAGGCCAGGACCTCCCGGACCAGGGTTTCCGGATCCGCTGCCTCATCGAGCGCGTCGATGACGATGGTCACGGGCCTGCCGTGGGTCTTGAGCCAACCGTGCCAGGCGGTGAGCAGCTCGTCGACAGTGGGCTCGGTCGCGCTGTCGACGGGCACTTGGAGCGCCTTGCAGATCTGTGCGAGAACTCGACTGTGCAGTTTTCCGGTGGCCAGGACGGCAACGTCCACGGCATCCACCTGCGGCCGCAGAGTGGCCGGGATCTGCTCGACCTCATGGGCGTAGCGCTCCAGGAAGTGCTTGTCGCTCAAGGTGACAAGCCGTGACAGTGCGGCGGACTTGCCGCTGCCCGCGCCGCCGGTCACGATCATCGCGCCGGGCTCGCCGGAGGCCGCCGCTATGAGCTTGCGCATCAGCGCACGGCGCCCGGTGAACAGCCATCCCGGCTCCTCCTCGGTGGTCACTCCCCGTGAGCGGGGCGACCAGTGAGCTTCCAAATCCTCCCGCGGCAGGGCCAGTTCCTGGTGGTGGGCGTCCAGTTCGAGAACGGATTCACGTTTGTGGTGCGGGTTGGGCAGACACACGTGCGGTCCGGAGAGGCGGCTGCCGTACAAGGGATGGAGTGACTGCTCGTCACCCAGCAACTTCTGCACGTCCTGGAGGAAGTCGGCCACATCGATGTAAGGGCCCTCGCCGTAGCGTCGGCCTTCCGGTTCGCGCAGCTCTTTCAGGAACTGTGCGATGGCGGTGGTCAAGGCGCCTTCCACGGCCCGCTGGTCGCGTGTGGCACTGGGAAGTACCAGCCACTGCCGGCCCAGCCCGTTGCTCAGTCTGAGTGCGTCGCCCGCGACCTCGCCCGCGAAGCACGCGTCGAGTATGAGGAGAAGGTGCTGGACGGGAGTGTCAGCGAGCCATGCGATGAGATCGGAGGTACGCAGCGCCGTCGACGACACCATGTCGCTGTCACTGTCGCTGAAGACCAGGTAGTGCGTGCCGTTGGCCTGGACGCCGTGGCCGGAGACGAAGACGACGGCGGCATCGGCGTCGGTCCACGCGCGTTCGCGGACAAGCGACGTCAACCGGCTCCGCACCTCAGCCTCGGGCGGGTCCCCTGCCAGCTCGGGCCAGCGCTCTTCGAATCGACGTTCAGCCAGGGCGCCCGAACACAGCCATTTCTTCAGGGTGGCGACTTCGTCCCGCACACCGGGCAGTGCGGGCCACACCGGATCCCCGTAGGCAGCGGTGGTGATCGCGATAAAGTGCCGCCGCAGGACTTCTTGATCAATATCCGTCATGAGTCGGCGCCATACCTCCAGTCAACGAGACGGGTCCATAGGACGTCCTCCCGATATTCGATCAACCGTGCCTCGAACATCCGGCATCAGCCACTCGGAAGCCTGGGTGGCGCCATGTCTTGATGGGCAACGCCGAGGAATCGTACGATGCTCACTCGGGCGGAGCAACAGTCGCTGCTGCGTGGCTGCCGATTCATTCGTCGGCCGCGCCTACGGTGGAGAGGCGGCGGATGGTGGACTCCGAGCGCGATGTTCAGCGCCGCATCACGGAGTTACTCGCCGTCTATGTAAGACAGGGAAGTCTCGGCTGGCTCACGGTCAACAGCTACATCCGTCAGCACCTGCCGACGCACGCATCGTTCGGTGAGCTTCTCGGTGATTTGATGCGGGACATAGGTTTCCTCGGAGCCGCTGAGCCGGAACGCCTTATTCCGCAGTTGTTTCCCATTGCCGCCCACGGTGACCCCATCAGCGCCGGGATCGCCAGATCGTACATGCGACTCGGCGTGTCCCGCGTCGGCGGCACATTCGCCCAGCGGATCGCGAACCTGGCCCTTGAGTGCGCCTGTGAAGAGCCCACGGTGGAGTGGCACGCCGACGTCCTGAGCCAGACACTGCAGCCATGGCGACTGCAGTTCGCCCAGGGCCGTCCAGCCGCGCATCCCGCCCGGCCGCGCATCGGCGCACAGGACCTGTCCGCGCTGGCCGTCGCACCCGTCGAGGGCCGCCCGCTGATCGCGACTGCCACGCTCGACCATCACATTCAGGTCTGGGACGGCACGACCGGTGGGGTCTCCCTCGCGTTCAAGGCCCACCACGGTGCGATCCGAGGTCTTCGGATCGGCCGGTTCGCCGGGATCCACCACATCGTGTCCTGTGGCGCAGACGCCACGATCCGCCTCTGGGACATGACGTCGGGCAACCTGGTCCGGCGCATCGCCGCGCCTTCCGCACCGACCTGTCTGACGTTCGACACGGACGGGGACAGTCCCCTTGTCACCTGCGGCAGCGAGGACGGATTCCTGCGGACGTGGGACGTCATGACGGGCTCCCTGATCAGGGAGTTGCGGGCCCATCGTGACGCGGTCGCGAGTATCGCCTCGGCCGACATCGGCGATGTCCCGACGCTGGTCTCCGGTGGCATGGACCGCACGGTGTGCGTGTGGCATCGCGTCAGCCAGGAGAACCTGCTGAGCCTCACCGGCCCGACGGGCAGCATCCTGGGTGTGGCCGTCGGCAGCGTCGACGACAGATCGGTCCTCGCCACCGCGAACTCCGACGAGTCCGTCTGGCTGTGGGACGCGGTGACCGGGGCGAAGCTCCACCGCTTCACCGAACACCAGGCCGTCGCCACGTGCGTGGCGTTCGGCACGGTCGACGGGGAACCCGTCTTCGCGTCGGGCAGTGCTGACATGACGATTCGACTGTGGAGCTGCCGCACGGGCGAGCGGCTGGCCGTCCTCGCCGGACACCTCGGCGGAATCCGCGCCCTCACCTTCGCCGATCTCAACGACCGCAGCGTCCTGGTGTCCGCGAGCGCTGATCGCTCCATCCGCGTCTGGGACCCGGCGACCCGGGAGAGCCTCGCGCCCGAATCCCCCACGGACGACGCGGTCAGCAGCGTCTGGTTGTGGGGCAACAGCGAGTCGACGGTCCTGGCGAAGGACACCCACGCCGGCCCGGTACGCGGTGTCGCCTTCGCGGACGTGGACGGACGCCGCACGCTGATCTCCGGGTCGCTCGACGGTTCCATCCACGTGCGGGACGCCGGCACGGGAGAGCTGCTCATGCGATGGCCCGGGCACGAAGGGGGCGTACTGTCCCTGGCCGCCCTCTCGTTCGGCGACCGTCCGCTCGTGGCCTCCGGAGGCCACGACGGCCTGGTCCGGCTGTGGGACGCGCGCGACGGAGCGCCTTTCCGGTCCCTGCACGGGCATACGCGAAGCGTCTGGGGCGTGGCCGCAGGAGTCGTCGACGGCCGGCTCATCGCGTTCTCCGGCAGCCGTGATCGAACCGTCCGGGTGTACGACGTGGCGACCGGCGAGACGCTGCTGGTGCTGGAGGGGTCCAAAGAGCGGATCTGGGGGGTCGCCTGCGACACCCGCGCAGACCGGACCGTCATCGCCGCCGCAAGCACCGACCGAAGCGTCTGGATCTGGGACGCGCGCACCGGCCAGCATCTGCGGCGCCTCTACGGCCACGCGCGCGGCGTGCGGTACGTGGCGTTCGGCGAACTGCGCGGACAGCCTGTCCTGGCTGCCTCGAGCGCCAGCGGCGAGGTCCGGGTGTGGAACTACACCACCGGCAGCCAGTTGGCGACGCTGAGTCGACACAGCGACGGCGTCTGGGGCATTACGGCGGACACCTTCCAGGACCGTCTGATCATCGCGTCGGCAAGTGACGATCTCTCCGTGCGGCTGTGGGATGTCGCCACCCAGCGGTCGCTTGCGATTCCCCAAACCTCTCCGGGCTATTCAGTGGACTTGAAGGAGGGACAGATGGCCATCGGTACCGGTCGCCATGTGCTGGCCGTGAGCCTGCAGGACCAATTGTTCGACGAGATGACCAATTGAGCCGCAGATGAGAAAAGGTGGATCACTGTCCCGGGCGCAGTTCGAGCGCGTTTTCCATCGTCTGCTGACGGCGGCTTTGGCCAGACAGGATGTTCCCGACGACGGAACGACCCTCGCCGACGCGGGGTTGGACTCGTTTCGAACACTGGCACTGATGATGGACCTGGAGGAGGAATTCGACTTTCTGTGGCCGGCGGAGACGATGGCGAATGCCACTCGTTCCTTGTCCGTCACACGACTGCGTGAAGAGGTCTGGGATCTCCTCGAGCGTGGTGAGTCGTGAGCGGTCGCGAAGAACTCCGGCTCGGCGGAACGGTTGAGGCCGAAGGCGTGCTCGACCTGCCGTACACCGAGACCACGCCGATCGCCACCTGCCACTGGCAGCTGATCGCCAACGTGCTTGCCTTGCGGGGGCACCCGGGGTACTGGGAGAGGCTCGGTCTCGCCTGGGGAGTGCGGTGGCGCGGAGGGGCGGTGCTCTTCGGCTCCATGACGTGGAACGACCTCCTGGCCGAGGCTACCGGCATCGTCGTGGCCATCGAGACGTTCGCCGACGCGGCGGCCGCCAGGTCAAGAGAGCTCGGCCTGGCGGCAAGGGGCGTGCCGTTCCTCACGGAGGTCGACGCGTTTCACCTGCCTTCTCCTGCACCCGGTGGCGAGACCGGCTCGAAGCATGTCGTCCACGCCGTTCTGGTGGTCGAACGGGGGCCCGAGTGGGTCCGCGTCGTCGACGTGAACCTGGGCAGGCACGTGATCGCCCTACCCGCACCGAGCTACGAACGGATGCGAGCAGCCCCGTGTGAAGGGCGGGCCGAACCGTACAAGCTCTACGCCCTCATGCGCGGCCCCGATCGAGGGGGGTCGCCCGCCCAGTTGCTGACTCTGGTCCGTGCTCACCTACGGAGCACCCACGAACGTTCGCAAGAGGCGCTGAGGGCGTATACGGCATGGGCGCGGGAGACCGACGGCCGTATCGATGTGTGTCGGGTGGCCGGGGAGCGTTACCAGGCGAGTCGGTTCTTCGAGTACCTGCATGCTCATGGCGTCCGGGCGGCCGGCTCGATGGCTGAGTGCCTCACGGAGCTGACCGACGCCTGGTACTGGCTGCACATGCTCGCCGAGCACGAAGGCTCAGCGCGGTCCAGTCACCGCGGGCGGCTGATCGGGATGCTGCAGCATCTCGCCGAGAAGGAGTCGTCCGCTGCGAGGACGGTCCTCGGATGAGCGAGGGCTGCCCTGGGCCAGAGGCCGCGTCGGCCGATCTCGCGGGCCTCACGCAGCGCCCCGTCCATGTCCTCGGTGTGAACTCCGGGCCCCACGACGGGTCGGCAGCACTGCTTCGCGACGGGACCCTCGTCTCGATGGTCGAGCAGGAGAGGCTGAGTCGGAACCGCTACGCGCCTGGTGAGTCCCCCAGCGAGGCCGTCCACTCCTGTCTGGCGGACGCGGGCCTCCACCCGGACTCGCTCGACATGATCGCCGTGGGGTGGGACGTGCCGAGGCTGTCCGCGACGGAGGGGGCAGATTTCGACGAAGACCGCTTCAGGTCCTGGCTGTTGGGCCCGGCGAGCGCCGACCGGGCCCGGTCCGTGCCCGTCCGCTGCTTCGACCACCATCTCGCCCACGCGGCCAGCGCCTTTTACACCAGTGGCGTGCCGTCGGCCGCCATCATCGTGGCGGACGGCCGCGGGGAGTCGGCAGCAACGACGCTGGCGGTGGGCACTCCTGACGGCATCGAAGTGGTCAAGTCCTGGGGTACCCGGGACTCACTCGGCCATTTCTACGGCTGGGCAGCGGAGTGGGCCGGTCTCACGGTCTGGGGGGCGGGCAAGCTGATGGGACTGGCCGCCTACGGACGCCCCCGGCAGTCCGTACCCCTGGTCGTCGGGGCCGACGACTACGCCATCAGCGCCGCACCGCCCGCCGAAGCACCGGTACGGATGCACTACGCGCTGAGCAGGAGCCGCCTGCGGGCGCATTTCCGGACGGCCAACTTCCCCTTCCGTGAAGCCCAGGTCGCCGACGTCATGGCGTACTCCGACTTCGCGGCATCCGTCCAGGACGCACTGGAGGAGGCCCTCATCGCCCTGGCTCGCGCGGCACGACGCACCACCGGGGCGGACACGCTGGCGCTGGCCGGTGGAGTCGCGTTGAACTGCGCCGCGAATGGCCGGCTGAGCAGGTCCGGGCTGTTCGGCGACCTGTGGATACCCCCGGTGCCCCACGACGCCGGTGTCAGCCTGGGCGCCGCCCTCCTCGCGGACCGGGAACTGCGGGGTCCTCGGTGGCGGCCGCCCGAAAGGATGCGCCACGCCTTCTGGGCGCCGCGGTCCGACGCCCTCCGCCCCGAGGAGCGGACCGGACTGTCGAAGTGGAAGGTGGAGCAGTGCGCGCCAGAACGCCTGGCGCAGCAGACGGCGCAGCACCTCGCCGACGGGCTGGTGGTCGCCTTGTGGCAGGGCCGTGCGGAAATCGGACAACGGGCCCTGGGAGCACGCAGCATCCTGTGCGATCCGCGCCGCAGAGACGCCCTGACACGGGTGAACGAACTCAAGGGGCGGGAGAGCTGGCGCCCCTTGGCGCTCGCGGTCCCCGCGGAGCACTGGGGACAGTACTTCGAGGGGCAGGCTCCCGCGCCCTCCGCCTTCATGCTGGTCGCGGTACCCGTGCGCGAATCCATGCGGGTCGGTGTGCCGGCCGGTGTTCACGTCGACGGAACGACGCGGCCACAGGTGGTCCACGCGCAGCAGGAACTGTTCCACGCGATCCTGCGGGCCTTCCATGACCTGACCGGGGTGCCGTGCCTGGTGAACACCTCCTTCAATGTCGCGGGTCGCCCCATGGTCCTGTCTCGCGGCGACGCCCTCGAGACGTTTGGCCGCAGCGAACTGGACGTCCTCGTCATGGACGACCTGCTGATCCGTAAACCCGACAGAGCGGTACCGGTCCGAACCCGACAGCGGCGGCAACGTGCGCTCTCCTTCACCCCGTGGAACGACGTTCTGCGGCCGCAGACACACCTCGATCCGAGAGGGGAGAGCACGTCGTGACGCAGAGCGCAGCCGCGCCGGACGACGACGCGGTCATCCGGCATGTACTCCAGGAACACGCGCGTCTCGCAGTGCCGGTGGACGCACTCGCCGACTCCGACGACCTGTACGAGCGGGGGATGACGTCGCTTGCCAGCGTCACCGTGATGCTGGCGCTGGAGAACGCCTTCGACATCGAGTTCGCCGACCATCTGCTGCGCAAGAGCACGTTCGCCAGTGTCCGGGCCATGCGTGCCGCTGTGAACGAGATGCGCTCGGCAGGCGTTCTGTGACGGCGCCCTCCCGACCCGACGTCGTCGAGCGGGCGGCGTTCGTGGCGCGGACATGGGCGGGACCGGCCGCCGCCGACGTCGACCGTCACGCACGTCTGCCCTCCGAGGCCCTGGCAGGCCTGCGCGAGGCGCGCCTGCTGTCCGCCATGGTGCCGGTGGACCTGGGCGGTGAGGGCGCCGGAGTGGCGCAGATCGGCGGAGCTGTCGAGGCGCTGGCGCAGCAGTGCGCCTCCACCGCGCTGATCTACGCCATGCATCAGATCCAGGTCGCTTGCCTCGTTCGGCACGCACGCAGCGCAGCCCTGCGCCGCTTCCTCCAGGAGACGGCGGAGCGGCAGCTCCTGATCGCGTCCGCGACGTCGGAGACGGGAACGGGCGGAGACGCCTCGTCCAGCAGATGCGTGCTGGAACGCCGAGCCGAGGGCTTCCGGTTGGACAAGGGCGTCCCGGTGATCTCGTACGGCGCCGACGCCGATGCCGTCCTCGTCACGGCGGCCCGATCGTCGGACTCGCCCACGGACCAGGTCCTCGTTCTGTGCCGACGGCCCGAACTGCGGCAGACCGGTGTCTGGGACACTCTCGGCTTCCGAGGTACGTGCGGACCGCCGTACAGGTTGCGCGGTCATGGCCCCTTCGACCACGTCCTGGAGGACAGGTTCGGGGACATCCTGGCGCGGACCATGTTGCCGCTATCCCATGTGCTGTGGGCCTGCGTGTGGTTGGGCCTCGCCACACAGGCCCTCGACAAGGCCAGACGTTTCGTCCGGGAGAGCGCGCGACGCTCGTCCGGCGCCCTTCCGCCGGGTGGGTACCGTCTGGTCGAGGTAGCGCGACAACACCAGCGCCTGGCCGTTCTGGTCCGTTCCGAGGCACACCGTGTCGACGAGACTCTGGCGGAGGAACTGGCGGAACCTCGTTCCGTCGCGGCCTCGAACCAAGTGAAGATCTCGGCATCCGAGCTGGCGGTGGACGTCGTCCATGGCGCGTTGGTCGTCACCGGTATGGCCGGCTACGCGAACGACGGGCCCTATTCGATGGGACGCCTGCTGCGTGATGCGTACGGCGGTCTGGTGATGGTGAACAACGACCGCATAGCCGCCAACACCGCCCTGCTCATGCTGGCCGCCGGGGAGGCGTGATGGCGGACGACACGTCGTCTTCGGCCTTCCTCACGGACCTGGTGAGCAGCGGGCACCTGCTGCCGTTGGGCGCCGACGGGGTGTACGGCCACGGCTCCGCCTTCGAGGCGATCGTGGAAGGCGTCCAGCAGGCCATAACCGAGCGGGGCGCCGATCAGCGGGCGACCAGCGTGCGCCTGCCACCCGTCTACCCTGCTGCAGACTTCGCGAGAACGGGATATCCGGTCTCCTTTCCCCACCTCGGCGGCGCGGTGTTCACGTTCCGCGGGAGCGAGCAATGGTGCCGCTCGTCGTCGGCTGACGCCGCGGACGAGGCCGAGCAGGACGGGTGGACGGCGTCCTTGGGTCCCTCCGACCTGGTGCTCGTACCCGCCGCCTGCCAGCCGGTGTACGCCCTGCAGCGAGGCGCCCTGCCCGCGGGAGGACGGGTCCTCGACGTGCTCGCACAGTGTTTCCGGCGGGAACCGTCCTCCGATCCTTTCCGCATGCAGACATTCCGCCAGCGTGAGTACGTGTATCTGGGCGATGCCGCAGGGGCGCGTACCCATCTCGACACGTGGCGGGCGCGCGGTGTGGAACTGCTGCGGGAGATCGGTCTGGCCGCCTCGCCCTCGGCTGCCAGCGACCCCTTCTTCGGACGCGCGGGACGACTGCTCGCGGCCAACCAACGAGACGCGGGCGCCAAAACAGAGCTGGTCGTACCGGTCCCCGCCACCGGGACCGAGGGAAAGCCGACGTCGTGGGCGGTGGCTTCCTGCAATCACCACGGCGACCACTTCGGGGTCTCCTTCGGAATCAGCAGCGGTGGCGCCCCCGCGCACACCGCGTGCGTGGGCTTCGGGCTGGAGCGGCTGACACTGGCCCTGTTCGGCACGCACGGCATGGATCCCGTGCGATGGCCCGTATCCGTGCGGAAGGCGCTGTTTCTGTGAAACCGGTGATCTCCCTGCGCACTGAGACCTACGCCCGGCATTCCCTGCACAGTCCCGACCGCGTGTGGACGGAGACCAACTGCAGTCTCGACGTCTGGATCGAGGTCATCCACTCGCTGGGGCTGGACCCGACTCCGGCGGCGGTCTGTGCCCTGTCCGCGGACTTCATCGGCGATCAATGGCGTTTTCTGAAATTCCCGATCGAGGACCTCAGGCGGCTCTACGGCCTCCATGTGGAGGAGTTCAACGTCTGGCGCCCGCTGGGCAGACACGTCGAGGAGCATCTCGCCGCGGGCCGGCTCGTCGCCGTGGAGGCCGACGCGTTCTTCCTCCCGGACACGGCGGGCACCGCCTATCGACGCACGCACACGAAGTCCACGATCGTTCCCAACGCTGTGGACATTGCGGGACGGCGGCTGGCGTACTTTCACGGAACGGGCTACTGGGAGCTGTCCGGCGCCGATTGCGACGCCGTTCTGCAGGGCGGCGCCGTCGACTCCCGCTGGATGCTGCCGCCCTACGCCGAGGTTGTGACGTTGGATCGTCTGGTGCGCCGTGACGCCGACCTGACCACGTGCGCCCAGCATCTCGCACGGGAGCACATCGGCCGGCGGCCCGCCGACAACCCGGTGGTCCGGCTCGCCCGGCGCGTAGAGGCCGATGCCCAGTGGCTCGCCCGGCAGGGAATCGCCACCTTCCACCAGTACGCGTTCGGCAGTCTTCGGCAGTGCGGCGCCACTGCGGAGCTGGCCGCCTCGGCGCTCACCTGGCTGGCCGACCGTGGGGCCGGCCGACTGTCCCCGGCAGCGGCGGCGTTCGCCGCAGCAGCCGCCGCGGCCAAGAGCGCGCAGTTCAAGTTGGCGCGTGCAGGGCGACGCGGCACACGCGACGTCCACGGTGTGCTGGACGCGGTCGCCGAAGCATGGGCGGAGGGAACCGCGCACATGGCTGTCTGGTCCCGGCATCCGGCCGAGGAGCGCGCCGATGTCACCGGCTGATCCCTCGGCCCGGTTCGGCCCGGCCCCGGACCTCCTCGCACCTGCTCGATGGACTCTGCTCGGCACCGCACCAGGCGCGGTCGAGGGCCCGGACTCACTGCCCCGAGGGGCCGGGTGGATCCCTGCTCGGGTCCCGGGCACCGCGGCGGACGCCGTCCGCCGCGCCTACGGCGAACAGAGAGCCAGGGCGGAGGACTACGACGGCCAGGACTGGTGGTGGCGGTGCGTCGTCGATCTCGACTCGCGGCCGGCGCGTTGGTGGCTCGCCCTGCACGGCTTGGCGACCATCGCCGACGTGTGGGTCGCGGGACGGCATGTCGCACACAGCCGGAACATGTTCCGATCCGTGGGCGTGCGCCTCGATGGCCTGGCCGGGCCCACCGAGGTCGTCGTCCGGTGCGCCGCCACCACGCCCGTGGTGGCGGGCCGCCGCCATCCGCGACCGCGGTGGAAGTCCCCACTCGTCACCCACCAGGCATGGCGGCACCTGCGTACCTCGTTGCTCGGCCGCGCTCCGGGATGGCCGGGCGGGGTCGCGGTGGTGGGGCCCTGGCGGCCGCTGACTCTGGCTCCTCTGGATCGGCCTGTCGTGGTGAGACGAAGACTGAGGACTCGTCTGGAGGGGAGCACCGGAATCCTGGATGCGGACGTCTGGTTCGCCGTCCCCACGGCCGCCTCCCGTAGCCGTGTGCACGTGGAGGACGTCGTGGTGGACTGCGAAGCGGCCTCGCCCACGCACCACACGGTGAGCGTGAGCCTGCCCAAAGTGCGGCGGTGGTGGCCGCATTCGCACGGTGATCAGCCCCTCTATCCGGTCGAGGTCGAGACCGACGGTGTGCGCATCCTCCTGGGCAGGGTCGGCTTCCGTACCGTTGAAGCGCGGCAGGGCGACGGTGCGTTCGGACTGCGGGTGAACGACGTGCCGGTCTTCGTCGCGGGTACGTGTTGGATGCCCCCGGATCCCTTGTCGGTGCAGGCCTCGCCCGAGGCGGCCGCCGAGTGCGTCCTCCAGGCCCGGGAAGCGGGATTCAATCTGATCCGGCTGGTGGGCGGCACGCTCTACGAGGATGCCGCCTTCCACGACGCCTGCGACGAACTCGGCATGCTGGTCTGGCAGGACTGCATGCTGGCCACCCTGGACCCCCCGGACGACGACGGCTTCGCGGAAGAACTCGCGGCGGAGGTGTCGGAACTCGCGGAAAGACTGGGCGGCAGACCCAGCACCGCCGTCGTCAGCGGGGGGAACGAGACCGAGCAGCAGCCGATCCTTTTGGGGCTTCCGCGCGGCAGCTGGGACGTGCGCGCCGTCACCGAGATCATTCCGAACGTGCTCCGGGCCGGCCCGTTGGACGTTCCGTACGTCACCTCGACCCCCATGGGCGGAGGTTTCCCCCCACATCCCAGGGAAGGCATCGCCCACTACTTCGGCGTCGGCGCGTATCTGCGCCCGCTGTCCGACCTCCGTGTCGCGGGTGTCCGCTTCGCCGCCGAGTGCCTCGCGTTCAGCATCCCGCCCGAGGAGGAGAGCGTTCTGCGTGCTTTCGGCGGGGCGTACGTCGCCGGCCATCACCCCGAGTGGAAGGTCGCCGTTCCCCGGGACCGGACGGCTTCATGGGACTTCGAAGACGTCCGGGATCACTACGTCAGAACGTTGTTGGGCGTCGACCCCGCCCAGGTACGCCGCACGGATCCCGAGCGCTATCTCGATCTGGGACGGGCCGCTGTGTGCACCGCCATGACCGAGGTCCTGAGCCAGTGGCGGCGCCCCTCCGACCCCTGTTCCGGCGCCGTCGTGCTGGCGCTGCGCGATCTGCTCCCGGGGGCCGGCTGGGGGCTGGTCGACGCGTATGGCCGCCCCAAGGCCCCGTGGTACGCCTTGCGCCGTGTGCTGGCGCCCACCGCGATCCTGGTACACGACGAGGGCCTGAACGGAACGACCGTGACCGTGGTGAACGATGCTGCCACCCCGTTGGTCGGCAACCTCACGGTCAGGGCCTGGACCGCCCAGGGAACGCTGCTGGACGACCGTCACGCCGCGTTGTCCGTGGCCGCACGCGGTGCGACGGAGGTCGACCTGGACCGGTTTCTGGGCGTCTTCACCGATGTCAACCACGCCTACCGGTTCGGACCCCGGACCCGTGAAGTGCTGCACCTGGCTTTCACCGCCGCCGACGGCAGCCCGGTGACCGAACAAGTGGTCCTGCTGGACAGCCGAGCGCTGCCTGCCCGCCGAGGCGGACTGCGTGGCACGGTGCGGTACGCCGCAGGCAGCTGGCACATCGCTGTCACAGCCGACGAACTGGCCCAGTGGGTCGTCGTGTCCGCGCCCGGCTACCGTGCCGAGGACTCGTGGTTCCACATGGCCCCAGGGACGACGCGATCGCTGCGTCTCACCCCCGAGGAACCGAACGACACGGTGCCGCCCGCCGCCGTTGTCCGCGCACTCAACGTGCACCCCACGTCGGCCGGGTCGGCGGACGCGTACCGCGGCGCCTGACACGGGGCACGTCAGCCGCCCACGAGACCCGGCAGACCGCGCAGCAAGAGGCCGCCCGTCGCCCCACGGCTGAGGTACCGCTCCGCCGCGTGCGCATCACCACCGTTGTCCACTTCCGGCTCGTCACCGTTGCGGATCTGCGGCCACCACGCCCGTAACGGTCCGGCGCAGGCCACCGGATCGCGCAGGTCGCGCACTGCCGCCCACACCGGCACGTCGAGAGCATGTACAGCAATGCGGTCCCGCACCATGCGCAGGCCGAGCGGCGATCCCACCGTCACCAACGTCGATATTCCGTGCCCGGGGTTCTGCCGGAGGTACTCGTAGGCGACGACCGAGCCGAGTGAGTGCCCGACCAGTACACGGCAGTCGTCGGCCACGGCCTCACGTACACGAGCGTCGACGGACGCTTTCAGCTCCGTATCGGTGAGGTACCTGCGTACCTGTCGCAGCACCCCGATGTACAGCACGGCGGCCGCCGCCCCGAAGCGCCGGTCGAAGGCCCTGAGCAGCTGTTGCAGTGGGCGGGGAACGCGCGTGTAGCCCTTCTCCCCGCCGGCGGTCTCGGCCAGGCCGTCCTGCGGACCCGTCGCCTCGGACAACCAGGCGCTCACTTCGTCGAGCTCTCCCTCGGCCAGGTCGTCGAGGTCCGGCTGAACAGGCCCCCGCCCGGACTTGAGACGGTCGCCTCCATCGGGCAGGTAGAGGTCGCCGTAGAACGCAAGGTCCAGTTCCGGGCGTTCCATGCGCCGCCCGACGGCGCGCTCCAAACCGTCGGCCAGTGCGGGCTCCCAGGTGCTCAGGAGCTGATGCCGACCACGATGGTGCAGACCGATGCCGTGTACGCCTGTCAAAGCCGCCATGCCTGCCCTCTCTGCCGCAGAGTCTCCTCAGTGTGGCTGATCGCAGCCGTCTCGGGACCGTCGAACCCGAGGGGCGTCGGTCCAGCTGTCGATGAGAGCACCGAAGGAGGCAAGGGCACATGCGTCGCGGTTCCCGACGCCGCCACGGCTCGGGCGCCGGCCGCCATACCGCCCGAGCCGCTCTGTCCCGGGCTCGCCAGTCCAGCGGGGTGGACCGGCGCGGTGGTGGCGCCGCCCGGACCACGGGGCACCGGCGCACCGCCGTATGGCGACCGCAGAGCACCTGGCGGGCACGTTGACGGCACAGGTCCGGCGTGCGGATCAGCGCGTCGGCCTCGGAGCGTCACCGCGTCTGCGCACGGAGACCGGCGGATCAAGTCGCAGAGAGGCAGCGGCCTGATCAGCGCCGGTGAGCGGGGCAGGGTGCGACCGACTGCGAGGCGGAGGAGGGTCTGCATTCCCCCGCGTCTGCGTCATGATCCGCCGGACAGGCTCTGACGGGCCCCGGGCGGCGGCGCCGTGCTGTCCCGCAGCACCAGGCGCGTCGGCACGAGCGTCGTTCCGTGTTCCGAGCCGTCGGGGCGCATCTTGCGCAGTACGGCCTGGACGCAGAGGCGGCCCACCTCGGCGAAGTCCTGGTGCAGGGTGGTGAGCGGGGGGAGGAAGGAGCTCGCCTCGGGGATGTCGTCGAAGCCGATGACGCTGACGTCCTCCGGCACCCGGCGGCCTCGTTCGTGCAGGGCGCGCAGCAGGCCCAGGGCCATCTGGTCGTTGGCCGCGAAGACGGCCGTGCACTCATCGCGGGCGGCGAGGTCGAGGCCGGCCCGGTAGCCGGACTCGGCCGACCAGTCGCCGCGGACGAGGGGCGGTGCGGTGCGGCCGGCCTCGGTGAGGGCGGCCCGCCAGGCGTCCGCGCGGCGTTGCGCGGCGAACGAGCCCTCGGGACCGCCCAGGTGCCAGACGGTCCGGTGGCCGAGGTCGAGGAGATGCTGGACGGCGGTGCGGGTGCCGCCGGCCTGGTCGGTGTCGACGACGGTGTAGTGGTCGCCGGCGTCGGAGTCCACGACCACGACCTGGACGTGCGGCGGCAGTTTGACGGTCGCCGCGTCCAGCAGGTGCACCTCCATGATGACGATCACCGCGTCGACGGCCAGTTCCTCCAGCCGGGAGAACGCGCCGCGCACCTCGTCGCTGGTGGGCACGGCCACCGGCAGCAGCGTCACCGCGTACCCCTCGGCGGCCGCCGAGGTGGCGATCGCCTCCAGGGTGCGCACGTTGCCGGTGGTGGACAGCGTGAACGTGATGACGCCGATGGTGCGGAACTCCCCGCGCTTGAGGGCGCGCGCGGCGCTGTTGGGCCGGTAGCCGAGTTCCTTCATGGCCGCGAGCACCTGCTGCCGGGTCTCCTCGTTCACGCCCGCGTAACCGTTGGAGACCCGCGAGACGGTCTGCGAGGACACCCCCGCGAGCCGTGCGACGTCCGCCATCGAGGCCGTGGCCCGGGGGCGTCTCGGCACCCTCGCCGGTGTTCTTTCAGCCATGTCCACTCAGTGTCCCACCTCTCTGTCGGCGCAGGTGCCACGGTCTCTTCAGAGGACCCTTGACCATCGTTATCGGGGCAGTGTAGACATGCCGCCATCAGATGTTTACGTAAACATAACAGCTTGCCCAGCCTCTTGCGTGGCCGATGTTTACGCAAACATCATGATGGCGGTGGGGTGCTCGGAAATCTCCGCGCAACACCGCCGGTTCCAGGACTGGACGAGCGAGGAACGACATGACGACGCTGCAACCGCCGGTGGCCGCCGAGCCGCGGCCGGCACCTCCTCCGGCGAAACGGGACCGCCGCTCCTGGACGGGGTGGGGTTTCATAGGCCCCTTCGTGGCGGTGTTCGCGCTGGTCTTCCTGGCGCCGATCGGATACTCGATCTACCTGAGCCTCTTCCGGAACAAGCTGATCGGCGGCAATCAGTTCGTCGGCCTGGACAACTACACGCAGGCCCTGCAGGACGGCCAGTTCTGGTCGGCCGTGGGCCGGGTGGCGCTCTTCCTGGCGGTCCAGGTGCCGATCATGCTGGGCATCGCCCTGCTGGTGGCGCTGGCTCTGGACAGCGGCCGGCTCTACGGCAAGAGCTTCTTCCGCATCACGATCTTCCTG
The DNA here is from genome assembly GCF_044453465.1 of Streptomyces sp. NPDC051677. Lineage (NCBI taxonomy): Bacteria > Bacillati > Actinomycetota > Actinomycetes > Kitasatosporales > Streptomycetaceae > Streptomyces > Streptomyces sp. NPDC051677. Next base: position 100,763 of record NZ_JBITCT010000033.1, on the reverse strand, counting down.
CCGTACGCCGTGCCCGCCGTGGTCGCCACCCTGATGTGGGGCTTCATGTACGGCACGAAGTACGGCCTGGTGGGCGACATCAACTCCGCGTTCGGCACGACACTGCCCAACCTGCTCTCCCCCGACTGGGTGCTCGCCTCCATCGGCAACATCGTGACCTGGGAGTTCGTCGGGTACAACATGCTGATCTTCTACTCGGCGCTGCGGGTCATCCCGACCTCGCTGTACGAGGCGGCGGAGATCGACGGCGCCGGTCAGTGGCGGATCATCAGCTCGATCAAGCTGCCCGCGATCCGGGGCGCGATCGTCATCGCGACGATCTTCTCGATCATCGGCAGCTTCCAGCTCTTCAACGAGCCGAGCATCCTGCGTCCGCTGGCGTTGAACGCCATCACCACGGACTACACGCCGAACTTCTACACGTACTCGCTGTCCTTCAACGGCCAGCAGCACAACTACTCCGCGACGGTCGCCATCATCATGGGCGTCATCACGATGATCGTCGCCTACGCCGTCCAGCTGCGCGGCATGCGCAAGGGAGCGTGACCCGATGAGCACCTCTGTCACCGCCTCCCCCGCGAAGAGCACCGCGCCCAAGCTGCGGACCCCCCGTAAGAAGCACACCCCGAGCAAGCCGAAGCGCAGTCGGCTGCTGACGGCGCTGATGGCCCTGATGGTCCTCTACACCGTGGTGCCGCTGATCTGGCTGGTCATCAACTCCACGAAGACCCAGGCGGGCCTTGGCGACTCCAACGGCCTGTGGTTCGCCCACGACTTCGCCCTGTGGGACAACATCCGGGACACCTTCACCTACCACGACGGCATCTTCGGCCGCTGGCTGCTGAACACCCTGCTGTACGTGGTGCTCGGTGCGGGCGGCGCGACGCTGCTGGCGGTGCTGGGCGGATACGCGCTGGCGAAGTTCCAGTTCCCCGGCAAGCGTGCGATCTTCGCCGTGGTGATCGGCGCGGTGGCCGTGCCGGGTACGGCGCTGGCGGTCCCGACCTTCCTGATGTTCAGCAAGATGGGACTGACCGACACCCCCTGGGCGGTGATCATCCCGTCGCTGGTCTCGCCGTTCGGCCTCTATCTGATGTGGGTGTTCGCCGCGGAAGCGATCCCGACCGAGCTGCTGGAGGCGGCCCGGATGGACGGCGCCAGCGAGGTGCGGACCTTCTTCCAGGTCGCGCTGCCGCTGCTGGCCCCGGGCATCGTGACCGTGCTGCTGTTCACCACGGTCGCCACCTGGAACAACTACTTCCTCCCGCTGATCATGCTGAAGGACCCGGACTGGTACCCGCTGACGCTGGGTCTGAGCGCCTGGAGCTCCCAGGCACAGACCATCGGCGGTGACGTGATCTTCAACCTGGTGATCACGGGCTCCCTGCTCACGATTCTTCCGCTGATCGCCGCCTTCCTGTTCCTCCAGAAGTACTGGCAGTCCGGCCTCGCCGCCGGAAGTGTCAAGGAGTGACGTACGGCGGCCCCGAGCCCCACATGTGAGCAACACCGGCACCACCCCCACCCTCACCTGTCCCACCCACCAAGAAGCGGAAGCCCCATGCGCAGAACAACGAGCCGCATCCTGCGCGGCATCGCCCTCGTCTCCACCCTCGCCCTGGGCGTCACCGCCTGCGGCAGCTCGGACGACGACTCCGACACGAAGGCCGTCTCGGCCGGCGACATCCAGGCAGCCCTGGACAAGGGCGGCAGCATCACGGTCTGGGCCTGGGAGCCCACCCTGAAGACCGTGGCCGCCGACTTCCAGAAGAAGTACCCCAAGGTCAAGGTCAACCTGGTCAGCGAGCGGTCCGGCGACAAGCACTACACCGCGCTGTCGAACGCGATATCCGCCGGCAAGGGCGTGCCCGACGTCGCGCAGGTCGAGTACTTCGCCCTGGGCCAGTACGCCCTCACCAAGGGCCTTGCGGACCTGGCCCCGTACGGCGCGGACAAGCTCGCGTCCAAGTACACCGCGGGTCCGTGGAACGCCGTGAGCGACGGCGACAAGGTCTACGGCCTGCCGATGGACTCCGGCCCGATGGCGATGTTCTACAACAAGACGGTCTTCGACAAGTACAAGATCGCCGTCCCGACCACCTGGGACGAGTACGTCGACGCGGCCAGCAAGCTGCACAAGGCCGACCCGAAGGCCTACATCGCCAACGACGCCGGTGACGCGGGCTTCACCACCAGCATGCTGTGGCAGGCCGGTTCCCGTCCGTACAAGGTCGACGGCACCAAGGTGAAGATCGACTTCACGGACGCGGGCGCCAAGAAGTACACCGACACCTGGCAGAAGCTCATCGACCAGAAGCTGCTCGCGCCCATCAACGGCTGGACCGACGACTGGTACAAGGGCCTCGGCGACGGCACCATCGCCACCCTCACCACCGGCGCCTGGATGCCCGCCAACTTCGTGACCGGCGTGGCGGACGCCAAGGGTGACTGGCGCGCGGCCCCCATGCCGGCCTGGACCAAGGGCGACAAGGCGAGCGCGGAGAACGGCGGCAGCTCGCTGGCGGTCCCGGCGCTGAGCAAGAACAAGGAACTCGCCTACGCCTTCACCGAGTACGCGAACTCCGGCGCCGGTGTCGCCACCCGGGTCAGCGAGGGCGCCTTCCCCGCCACCAAGGCGGAGCTGCAGTCGCCGTCGTTCCAGAGCAAGAAGTTCGACTACTTCGGCGGCCAGGAAGCCAACAAGATCTTCGCCGATTCCGCCGCGAACGTGGCGAGCGACTGGTCGTACCTCCCGTTCCAGCCGTACGCCAACTCGATCTTCAACGACACGGTCGGCAAGGCCTACGTCTCCGGCACCAAGCTGGCGGACGGTCTGAAGGCCTGGCAGGACGCCTCGATCAAGTACGGCGAGGAGCAGGGCTTCACGATCGAGAAGTAGTCGGGAAGCAGTCGACACGCAGTACGTCGGCACGCAGTAAGTCGGTACGCAGTAAAACGCCGGGCGGCGCGGCACCCGGGCCGCGCCGCCCCCGTGCACCACCTTCGGAAGGACCGCCATGATCTCCACCCTCCAGTCCCGCATGCTGCGCGGGTCGGACGGTGACCCCGCTCCGCGTCTGGCCTACGGCGCCGACTACAACCCCGAGCAGTGGCCCCGGGACGTGTGGGACGAGGACATCCGGCTGATGCAGGAGGCCGGCGTCAACGTCGTCTCCGTGGGGATCTTCTCCTGGGCCCGTATCCAGCCGGGCCCGGACACCTGGGACTTCGGCTGGCTCGACGAGGTCATGGACCTGCTGCACGCGGGCGGCATCGGCGTGGACCTGGCCACCGCCACGGCCTCCCCGCCGCCGTGGCTCACCACCGCCCACCCCGAGATCCTGCCGGTCACCGCGAACGGCGAGACGCTCTGGCCGGGCGCCCGCCAGCACTGGCGGCCCACGTCTCCCGTCTTCCGCGAGCACGCCCTGCGTCTGGTGCGGAAGATCGCCGACCGGTACAAGGACCATCCGGCCCTGGTCGCCTGGCATGTCTCCAACGAGCTGGGCTGCCACAACATCTACGACTACTCGGACGACGCGGCCCGCGCCTTCCGCGTCTGGCTGCGCGCCCGCTACGGAGCGCTCGACGCCCTCAACCACGCCTGGGGCACGGCGTTCTGGTCGCAGCGCTACAGCGACTGGGAGCAGATCCTGCCGCCGCGGCAGGCCGCCGCGCACCCGAACCCCACCCAGCAGCTGGACTTCAAGCGGTTCTCCTCGGACGTGCTGAAGGACCACCTGGTCGCCGAGCGCGAGATCCTGCGGGAGATCACGCCCGGGATCCCCGTCACCACCAACTTCATGGTGATGGGCGGCACCAAGGGCATGAACTACCCGGACTGGGCGGGCGAGATCGACTTCGTCTCCAACGACCACTACGTCCACCCCGGCCCGCAGGACCGCGACGAGCTGTCCTTCTCCGCGAACCTGGTCAGCGGCATCGCGAGCGGCCGGCCGTGGTTCCTGATGGAGCACTCCACCAGTGCCGTCAACTGGCAGCCCGTCAACGTGGCGAAGCGGCCCGGCGACCTGGCCCGTGACTCACTGCTGCACGTGGCGCACGGCGCGGACGCGGTGTGCTTCTTCCAGTGGCGGCAGTCGGCGGCCGGCGCCGAGAAGTACCACTCGGCGATGGTCCCGCACGCCGGCGAGGACAGCGACCTGTTCCGCGCCGTGGCCGACCTCGGCGCCCAGCTCAAGGCCCTTGCCCCGGTGGCGGGTTCGGAGCGCGAGGCGGCGGCCGTCGGCATCCTCTACGACTGGGAGTCGTGGTGGGCGAGCGAGCAGGACTCGCACCCCACCGCCCTGCTGGACTACCGGCAGGAGGCGCTCGACTGGTACTCGGCGCTGCTCGCCCTAGGCGTGCGCGCCGACCTCGTCACCACCCGCTCCGAGCTCTCCCGCCACCAGGTGCTCATCGCACCCGTCCTGCACGTCGTCCCCGCCGAGCTCGCCAAGGAGCTGACGCGCTACGCCGAGCAGGGCGGCCACCTCGTCACCACGTACTTCTCCGGGGTCGTCGACGAGAACGACCACATCTGGCTCGGCGGCTACCCGGGCGCGCTGCGCGACCTGCTCGGCATCCGCGTCGAGGAGTTCGGTCCGCTGCTCGCCGGGGAGAGCGTGGAGCTCGACGACGCCACCTCGGGCAGCCTGTGGACCGACCGGATCACGGTCGCCGACCCGGACACCGCCGTACTGGCCCGTTATGCCTCCGGTGTGCACACCGGGCGCGCGGCGATCACCCGCCGCACGACAGGCGCGGGTTCGGCGTCGTACGTGTCCACCCGCCTCGGCGTCGACGGGCTGCGCTCGCTGCTGCCCAGGCTGCTGGAGCCGGCCGGGGTGAGCAGCGAACTCCCCGCCCACCTCCGGGGGCAGGTCGAGCTGACCGTGCGCCGGGGGGCCGAGGAACGGTTCCTGTTCCTGGTCAACCGCACCGACGAGACGGTCCCGGTGACCGGCGTCGAGGGCGAGGTCCTCGTCGGCGAGCGCACGGACGGCGCCCTGGTCCTCGGGCCCCGCGCGGTCGCCGTACTGCGCCAGGCCGCCCTGTAGAGAACCCACGACTCCCCGGCACGACCTGACCCGTGCCGGGGGCCATCCCCTCCTGCCCGCACGGGCAGGAGGGGCCCACCACAGCGACCGCACCGCAGTTGGGAGCACAGATGGCACGCCGTACCCGCAGCAGACGGTCCCTCGGGGCCGCCGCACTCACCGCGCTGGCCACCGGGGCCGCGCTGCTCAGCGTCCCCGTACAGGCGCACGCCGAGGCCGCCGTCACCGTGACGCCGGACCCGTCGTACCACCAGCAGAAGTTCGAGGGCTGGGGCACCAGCCTGGTCTGGTTCGCCAACGCCACCGGCGACTACCCGCCGGCGATCCGCGAGAAGCTCGCGGGGCTGCTCTTCGGCGACGACGGCCTGGCGCTGAACATCGCCCGCTACAACATCGGCGGCGGCAACGCCCCGGACGTGAAGGACTACCTGCGGCCCGGCGGCGCGGTCCAGGGCTGGTGGAAGGCGCCCGCGGGCACCACCCGTGAGGACACCGGCTGGTGGAGCGCGGACGACCCGGCCGACTGGAACGACAACGCCGACGCCACCCAGCGCTGGTGGGTGGATCGCATCAAGAACGACATCGACCACTGGGAGACGTTCAGCAACTCCCCGCCGTGGTTCATGACCAACAGCGGCTATGTCTCCGGCGGGTTCAACGCCAACACCGACCAGTTGAAGACCGACTCGGTCGACGACTTCGCCGCCTATCTGGCGGGTGCGACGAAGCGGCTGGAGAAGGCCGAGGGCATCAAGGTCGACACGATCGACCCGTTCAACGAGCCCAACACCGGTTACTGGGGCACCCGGCTCGACGCGAACGGCCAGCCCGTCGGCGGCCGTCAGGAGGGCGCGCACATCGGCCCCGAGCTCCAGCAGAAGGTGCTCGCCGCGCTGCCGCCCGCGCTGAAGAAGGCCAAGGTCAAGACCGAGATCGCGGCGATGGACGAGACCAACCCGTCCATCTTCGCGACGAACTGGAACTCCTACTCGCAAGCCTCCAAGGACGCCGTCGGCCAGATGAACGTCCACACCTACGGCACCGGGCAGCGCACCACCGTGCGCGACCTCGCCAAGGCCGCCGACAAACCGCTGTGGATGAGCGAGGTCGAGGGCGACTGGGGCGACGGGCAGAGCTTCACGGACATGCGGCCGGGCCTCGGCCTCGCCCAGCAGATGGTGAACGACCTGCGTGAACTGGAGCCCACCGCCTGGGTGTTCTGGCAGCCGGTCGAGGACTACGACAACATGAAGCCGGGCGGCGAGTCCGCCAAGGGCGGCAACTGGGGCGAGGTTCAGCTGCCGTTCAGCTGCACCAAGACGGACACCCTGCAGTCGTGCCCGATCTACACCAACACCAAGTTCGACACGGCCCGTAACTTCACGCACTTCATCAAGCCCGGCGACAAGCTGATCAAGGTGGACGACGCCTCCAGCGCCGCCGCCGTGACCAAGGACGGCAAGGGCGCCTCGCTCGTCCACGTCAACTCCACCACCGCGGCCCGCACGGTCACCATCGACCTGTCCAAGTTCCGCACGATCAAGGGCAACGCGACCGTGACGCCGACCGTGACCAGCGCCGACGGCAAGCTCAAGCAGCAGGCCCCGGTCAAGGTCGTCGACGGCAAGGCGACGTACACCGTTCCCGCCCAGTCCGTGACCTCCTTCGCCGTCAAGGGCGTCTCGGGCGTCGCGAAGAACGCGGGCCTGTTCAGCAAGGGCCACTCCTACACGCTGACCGGCGTGCAGAGCGGGAAGGCGGTGACCGTCGCCGCGAACGGCACGAACCTGGTCATCGGCTCGGCCAACGGCACCACCGCGCAGCAGTGGCAGCTGGACGCCCGCTACGGCAAGACCGGCGCCCGCCAGCACTACGTCTTCGCGAACCCGGCCGAGGGCAAGCGGCTCGCCGTCCGCGACAACGTGCCGGTGGTGGAGCCGGACACCGGCGAGCGGGACCCGGCCACCGAGTGGATCATGTCGACCACCGGTGACAGCACCTGGACCCTGGTCAACGTGGCCACCGGGCGACTCCTCGAAGTCGGCGGTCAGGCGACCAACGAGGGCGCCGCCGTCACCACGTGGCAGGCCAACTCCGGTTCCAACCAGCGCTGGAGGGTCACGGACGTGACGCCGTAGCGCCCGCTAGTCCGCTGTCTCCGCCCGCATCGCGATCGTCGTGATGCGGGCGGAGTGCTGTGCGGAGACAGGGACGGGGACGGAGGCAGGGGGCGTTGCCGGAATGCGTTCCAGGACTCCGCCCGCGAAGACGTCGTACAGCGGGAGCGTCTCGAGGTGGACGTAGCCGATGTGGCAGTCGCAGACGGCGAGCGGGCAGGGGCGCGGGCGCAGGGCGGCCCGGTACGAGCCGTCGTAGAGATTGCCGAGTTCGGCGCGGACGAAGTGGCAGCGGCGGACGGCGCCGTCGCCGTCGACCGAGATCACGGACTCGCCGGTGCGGCAGGGCAGTCCGGCGCTGCGGTGCGGGTGACGGCTGTACGGGAAGAGCGGGTCGAGGGCCGTCCAGTCGTCGGCCTCGGCGTCCTCGTAGGTGTGGCCCTCGGCGGCGTTGATCCACAGGTAGACGTGCTCGGGCAGGGCCGCGCGCAGACGGCGGGCCGCTTCGAGGTGCTCGGGCAGGCCGACGACGCCGACGCTGAAGCGGATGCCCCGGTCGGTCAGATCACGGCACTTGGCGAGGAAGCGGTCGTAGGGGGTCTGGCCCGGGTGGTAGGTGCACCACAGGGCCAGGGTCGGGGTCGGCCTCGGCGAGCCAGTCGGTGCGGCAGCTGAGGTTGGTCTGGACGGCGACCCGGCGGATGTGCGGGAGGCGGGAGAGCTCGGCGAGGGTGCGCCGGTACCAGGAGCGGACCAGGCCCTCGCCCCACGGGGTGAACAGGAGCGACAGCCGGTCGTCGGTCCGGGCGGCCGCCCATGCGGCGAACCGTTCCAGGGCCGCGCGGTCGGCGCGCAGCTGCGCTGTGCTGTCGCGTCGCTTGGCGAACGGGCAGTAGGGACAGTCGTAGTCGCAGGAGGCGAGCGGGCCGCGGTAGAGGAGGGTCAGGTCCATGGCGGCCGCCTCACTTCCGCTCGTAGGCGGCCATGGCGGCGCGGACGGCCGGGGAGAACAGCTCGGGGCCGATGGCGTCGGAGTGGGCGAGGCCCTCGGGGGTGAGTCGCAGCGTGGCGGGGTCGCTGTCGGTCAGCCAGCCCCGGTCGGCGAAGCCGGCGAGTTCGGCGCCGAAGTCGTCGGCGGGGATGCTGCCGAAGCGGATGCGGTAGTCCTCGACGGTGAGGCCGTCGGCCTGCAGGAGCGACTGAAGGAGGTGGCGGCGGCGTGCCTCGTGGCGGTCCATGCGATGGCCGACCTCGGCGCGGGTGAAGTCGGCCGTGGCCACGTAGTCGTCGATGATGCCGCGGATCTGGTGCATGTCGACGGCGTAGTCGAAGGAGTAGTGCAGTGCGGCCGTGTAGGAGCGGGCGCCGCAGCCGAGGCCGATCATGCCGTCGGTCTGGCAGGCGTAGTCGTCGGCGCCCTGGGGCGGGGCGTCGGTGCGGCGGAACATGCGCATGGACTGCTGGGTGTAGCCGTGCGCGAGGAGGTGGTCGCGGCCCGCGCGGTACAGGCGCAGCCGCTGCTCGTCCCAGGCCGGATCGGGGCCCGTGCCGCGTCTGTCGAGGCCGGTGAGGGGGCGCACGTAGAGCGGGTAGAGGTAGAGCTCCTCGGGCCGCCAGGCCAGGGCCGTGTCCAGGGAGTGCAGCCAGGTCTGCTCGGTCTGGCCGTCGATGCCGTAGATCAGGTCGATGTTGAGGACCGGGATGCGGGCGTCGCGGACGCGGGCGAGGGCCGCTTCGACGTCGGCGCGGCGCTGCGGGCGTACGGCGGCGCGGGCCTCGGAGTCGACGAAGCTCTGCACGCCGAGGCTCAGCCGGGTGGCGCCCCGGTCGGCCAGGACGGCGAGGCGGTCGGCGGTGGCCGTCGCGGGCGACGCCTCGACCGACAGGGGGACCGCGCGGAGGTCGGCGCCCATGCGGTGCTCGGCGATGTCGCAGAGGCGGTCCAGTTCGGCAGCGGTGAGGAAGGTGGGGGTGCCGCCGCCGAAGGCCGCCGTGGCGAACCGGACGTCGTCCGTGTCCCCCAGGCCTTCCCGCACGGCGGTCGCCTGCCGTTCCAGGGCGTCCAGATAGGCGCCGGTCAGGCCGTCGGGGGCGCCGATGCGGGTGAAGAGATTGCAGAAGCCGCAGCGGACCTCGCAGAACGGTATGTGCAGGTACAGGGAGAGGGCGTCCTTGGGCTCGGCCGCCCAGAGGTCCCGCAGCAGCGGACGGTCCTTGAGCTTCCGGTAGGCGGTCTTGTGGGGATAGGCGTAGACGTAGTGCTGATAGGGGCTGGTCAGCTGGGCGGTGGTCATCGGGCGGCCTCGGCGGGGTGGTCCAGGAAGAAGTGGGCGTACGGCACGGTCCACACGGACTCGTGGCCGAGGCGGTGGCCGGTGTAGCCGTCGTCGCCGTAGGCGGTGCCGTGGTCGGAGCAGACGATCGCGAAGCAGCGGCGGCGGCTGCTCGCGGCGGCGAACAGCCGGCCGATGTGCCGGTCCACGTACTCCAGCGCGGCGGCGTGCGTCTCGCGGCTGTCGCCGGCCTCACGGGTCGCGCCGGGCAGATGGAACCAGTTCGGCTGGTGCAGGGCGGACACGTTGACGAAGAGGAACAGCCGCTGTTCGTCCGGGAGTCGGCGCACGACCTGCTCGGCGCGGGCGATCTGGTTCTCGAAGGAGTGGGGCGAGGTCACGCCGAACTCCGTCGCCCAGTGGGACTCGTGGAAGAGGCCGGGCAGCACCGAGCCCAGCGGGCCCTGCTGGTTGAAGAAGCCCACTCCCCCGATGCACACGGTGTGGTAGCCGTCCTGGGCCAGGCCGGAGACGAGGTCGGGCGTGTCGTAGACGTAGGTGCCGTCGGCGGTGGTCTCGCTGCCGGCGAAGCTCGCCGCGAACAGCCGCGGATGCGGTCCGGGAGCGGCCGGGGTGGGCAGGAAGCCGGCGAAGATCGCGTGGTGGGAGGCGTAGGTGAAGCTGCCCGGGGCGTGCCGCTTCTCCCATCGGCCGCCGGGGAGGTGGCGGGCCAGGTTCGGGATGCGGCCGGCCGCCGCCAGCTCGGCGGCCACGTCGTGGCGCAGGGTGTCGAGCGTGACGAGGAGGAGGTCGTGGCTGCCCACGATCTCGTTCATGTCCGGCTCAGGCATGGAGTGTTCCTGTTCTGGGTCGAGCTGCGGTGCTGAGCGCGGTCGCGCAGGACCGCGGCGACCTGGGCGGCGTAGGTGTCGAGGCCCTCGGCGCCGCTGCCGGGCAGGCCGGTGAGGCGGGGCAGCAGGTCGCCGAAGGCGTTGACCTCGCCGACCGCCGCTCTGCGCCAGCCGACGGCCGGCAGCAGGTCGACGCCGACGCACAGGGTGCGCGGAAAGCAGGCTGCGGCCTGCTCGCACACGCCCAGCAGGTCGGCCCAGCGGGCGCCCGCCGCCTCGACGGCCTCCCGGGCGGTGGCCAGGTCGCCGCGTCGGCCGCCGAGGTGGAGGTTGGTCAGGGGCGAGCGGCTGGTGCGGACCACCGCGTGGGTGGCGCGGCCGGCCACCACGACGACCCTGAGGTCGGCGGCCCGGCCGTCCTGGGAGGCCTTCGGCAGCCAGCGCTCCAGGTGCAGTCCGTCCGGGGCGAGCGCGTCGACGACGGCCGCGATGTCCTGCTCGCGTTCGTAGCGGCGCACCTTGAGAGAGTTGAACAGGCGGCCGTCGGCGGTGAGTTCGACGGAGGTGGTGGCTCTGATGCGGCCGCCGCCGCCCGACTCGACGGCGAGGACGCCCGACGCGGACGATCCGTGCGCGGGTTTCACGAAGAGCCGCGGCATCCGGTGCTCCCGCATCAGTGCCCGTACGTCGTCCCAGCCGCGCACCGCCGTGCCCTGCGGGCCCGAGGTGGGCGAGGCGGGCACGGGGACGCCCGCCGCGTCGAGGACGGCGTGGCAGAGCCGTTTGTCGAAGAGCACGGCGAGGTCGTCCGGGTCGTCGAGCCGGACGCCGCCGCGCAGGCCGCGCACCGCACGGACGAAGCCGGCGTACCAGCGGGCCGAGCCCTCGACCCGGGTGGGGTCGTGGGCGCCGCGCAACAGACGGTCCACCTCGGTGTTCTCGCCCGGTGAGTCGATCCGGACGAGCTCGTCGTCGGCGAAGTCGGCTCCCGGGTCGTGCAGTACGTCCGTCCAGGGGACGATGCGCGGGGCGGGCAGACCGGCCGCGCGCACCGCGTCCTCGAAGAGGGCGACCCGACGGTTCTCGGGGTTGCCGACCACCGCGAAGCGCGGCCCCGCGTCAGGCGTCGACGGCGGCATGAGGTGCACTCACTCCCCCACGGCGACGTAGCGCCACACCGTGCCGTCGTCCTCCGCGTCCTCGTCGGCGTCGTCGCGGTCGAGGTTCACCTCGACTCCGGCGGGCTCCAGGGTCTGCCGGAGGCGCTCCAGGAGCGGCTCGGTCACATAGTGGTGGTGGAGGTCGAGCTGCTTGAGGTGGGTGAGCGGCTGCCCGCCGAGCAGGGCGGTCGCGCCGTCGTCGGTCAGAACGCCCATGGAGAGGTCCAGCACCTCCAGGCGGGCCACGACCGGCGCGGACGCGACCGCGGCGGCCACGGCGTCCTGCATCTCGCTGTTGCGCAGGGCCAGGTGACGCAGGCTCGGCAGACGGGCGCCGGAGAGGACGGGCTCCAGGTCGGCGGCCTCGCTGTCGCCGCCGTACTCGGGGGTGCCGAGCCACAGATCGAGGTGGGCCAGCGCGGGCAGGTCGCTGCCGCCGACTCCGCGCACTACGTCCACGGGCAGCCCGCCCGTCTCGATGACGAGCCTGCGCAGCGCGCCGTGGCCCAGGGCGGGGAAGCGCAGCCCGGATCCGCCGCGCACGCCGAGCTCCTCGAGTTCGGGGAACGCGGCCAGGAGGGGAGTGACGTCGGTCTGGTTGATCCAGGAGATCTCGCACTCCTCCCCCACCATGTCGCCGAGGAACACGGCCCGCAGCGCGGGGAAGCGGTCCCGCGCGGCCGTCAGCGCCTCGATGACGGCGGAGGGGTCCTCCTCGTACGCCTCCTCCCAGGCGCCGACGATCAGGGCCTTCACTCGAGTGGTGTCCACGGCGGCGCAGAACCGGCCGAACGCCTCCGTCCAGCTCTCGCCGGAGTCGTAGACGTCGCTGCTGATCCGCCAGGCGACGGCGTCCGGTTCGACCGGCCTGGGCTTGTGCTTGACGCCGGGGAACGTGTAGGCGGGCAGGCCGTACAGCGCGTCGAGGTGGTGACCGATGGTCATACGGCTGCTCCTGAGGAGAAAAAGTGTGCGGTCCGTGATGTGTCCGCAGTTCTACCAACAGGCACTGACAACGCCCCTCGGCGGGGCCTCGGTTCGGAGCGGCTCGGGAGCGGGTCGGGGGCGGTTCGCGGACGGTCCGCGGGCGTTGTCAGTGGTGGACCGTACGGTCGTGGTCATGAGGCCGGTGCGCGAAGCACCCGGCGGGGAGGGGAGAGCCATGTACCGGCAGGGAGACGTGCTGATCGTGCCCGTCGCGGAGGAGGCGGTGCCGCCGCACGTGGCGCAGGCGCCGCGGGAGGCGCGGGACGGGCGGGGGCGACTGGTGCTGGCGCTCGGCGAGGTCACCGGGCACGCCCACGCGGTCGTCGGACCGGGTGATCTGCTGCGTGAGCCGGGGCCGTTCGGTCCGCTGTTGCTGCACGTTCCGCAGGGCGGCCGGGTGGTCCACGAGGAGCACGCGGCGATCGCGTTGCCGAAGGGCTGGTACCGGGTGATCCGGCAGCGGGAGTACGTGCCGGGGTCCGTGCGGATCGTGGCGGACTGAACAGAAGGTGCGGGAGGGACGGATGACGACGATGGACATGCAGGAGACCGCGGTCACCTCCGACGCGAGCTACCACGCCTGGCGCGCGTGCGCTACGAGGGTCGCCCCGGCGGACCGCGCCGCCGCCGAGGCCGGCGTGCGACGGGCCTACCGGCAGGCGGGGCTTCGAGAACCGGAGAAGGTGGTGTGGGCCGGTTCACCGCGCGAGGCGGTGACACTGATCCGGGCGTTGGAGGAACCGGGCCCCAGTGTGCGCGAAGCCGTCCGCAGCGCCCCCTGGGCCGGCGAACGGCAGCGGCTGCACACGGAGTTGGGCGCGGCGGGCTGGTCGGCGCACTGGGCGGCGACCGGCGGCCGTCTGTGGGACTCGACGCAGGCCCTGGTGAACCGGATCCGCACCGGGGTGCTGGCGGATCTGGTCGGACAGGAGACGGGGAAGGCGGCCGCGGAGATCCGGCTGATCCTGCTGGACGCCGTGCTCGGACAGCACGACGCGCCGTGGCTCGCCGCGTTTCCCACCGACGACGGACCGGTCGAGAGACCGCTCGACGGGCTGGCCGCGGTGAGCCGCAGCGCCGGCTGGTGGTGGCCGTTCGCACGTGTCGCCGTGGTGAGCGAGCGGCCCGTCGCCCTGCACCGCGACGAGGCGGGCCGGCTCGACCACGGGGACGGCCCGGCGCTGGCCTACCCCGACGGCTTCGCCCTGTACGCGTGGCGTGGCATGCCGGTGCCGGCCGATTTCCTGGCGGAGCTGCCGACTCTCACCCCGGAGCGGATCCGCGCCGAGGAGAATGCGGAACTGCGCCGGGTCATGCTGGAGTACTACGGCTATGACCGCTATCTGGCGGACTCCGGCGCCCGTCCCGTCCACCGTGACGAGACGGGCATCCTGTGGCGCATCGATCTGGACGACGACGAGCCCGTCGTCATGGTGGAGGTCCTCAACTCCACGCCGGAGCCGGACGGGACACGGCGCACCTACTGGTTGCGGGTGCCGCCGTCGACGCTTACGGCGCGGGCGGGCGTCGCCTGGACGTTCGGGCTGCACCCCGATGTGTACGCGCCCGTGCGGGAGACCTGACCGGAAGCGTCCCGTGGGCGGGCCTCAGGCGCCGGCGGCGCGGGCCAGCACGTCGGCGACCTCGTCTCGGAGGGCGTCCCGGGCGGTGGCGGGCAGAGCGCCCAGGTCCGTGCCCGCCAGGGTCTCGAGGACCTGGGTGGCGTCGGCGTCGTACCGCACGCTCTCGCTGAGCACCTCGTAGCCGTCGCGCACCGCCACGCGCAGGTGGCCGGGGGCGTCGCCGTCGGCGTGCACCGCGGCGGCGACGACGAGGGGCGGCGGGCCGCCCGCCTCACCCTCCAGCTTGCGATAACCGCTGGCCAGGGGGGTGCGCCAGCGCAGGGCGAGCAGCACATGACGCTTCGCCAGCAGCTCGGTCAGGTCGGTCTCGTACACACCCTCGGTTTCCAGGACGACGGCACTGGCGTCGAGGACGAGGGCGGCCGGGAGCAGACAGCGCAGGGTGCTGCCGACGATGTTGCCGCCGACGGTGGCCGTCCGGCGCACAGCGCCCGTGCCCACTCCGGAGGCCGCCCGGTGCAGTACTTCGGGCACGGTCGCGTCGACCCGGTGCAGCAGCACGGCCCCGCCGAGTTCCTCGGGGCCGACCGTGTTGGCCTCCGGCAGATTGCGCAGCGACACGGCCTGCTCGGGGAAGCCGTCGCGCTGCCAGCCGGCCCACACCAGCGTGGCGCCGCCTACCGGTACCGCTCCCTCGGCCAGACACCGCTGTGCTTCGGATATGGAGGAGGGAAGACGCAACTGCACGACGACCGACCTGCCTTCCCTGGAGGTTCGTGGGGAGGACGGTGTGCCGCTCCCCCGCATGATCAATGGCAGAACGGATTCTGCCCAGGCGCGCGGGGGCGCATACAGGGCTCAAGGCTGCACCATGTCGAGCCCCTGAAACCCTTCAGCAGTTCAGCCGTTCATCCGTACAGCCGTTCACCCGTACACCCGTACAGCCGTTCAGCCGTTCAGCCGTTCAGCGCCAGCCAGGGCTGCGGGTCGGTGTAGGAGCCGTCGTAGATGACCTCGAAGTGCAGGTGGGGGCCGGTGGACAGGCCGGTGGAGCCGACCCTTCCGATCGGGGTTCCGGTCCGCACGGTCTGTCCGGCGGTGACCTCGATGGCCGACAGGTGGCTGTACGTCGTCTCCAGGCGTTTGCCGTCGATGCCGCCGTGGTCGACGACGACGCGGTTGCCGTACGCCTTGGTCATGGCCGCGAACACGACCCGGCCGTCGCGGGCCGCGGAGACCTGGGCTCCCTGCGGGGCGCCGAAGTCGACGCCGGTGTGGAGTTTGGTGACGCCGGTGAGCGGGTGCTGGCGTGATCCGTACGGGGAGGTGATGGTGAGGGTGGTGACGGGTGCGGCCAGGATCGCGTTCGCCTGCCCGCCGCCGCTGAAGTCCTCCCGGTCGAACGCCTCGTACCGGGTGAACAGGGCCTTCACCTCGGTGAGGTAGGTCTGCGCCCCGGCGGGCACCCGCCCGGCCGCGACCACCGCGTCCGTGCCGACCGCGTAGGCGGCGAGGGTGAGGTCCACGAGCTCGCCGGAGACGGTCCCGTCGGTCCTGAGGTCCGTGATCTTCCCGGCGAGGGAGCAGTCCTGCCGGCCGAGCGCCATGATGGCGTCGGCCGGATCGCGTGGTGAGGAGCTGCCGTTGCCGTCGTCGTCCTTGCCCCAGGTCCGCCAGCCCGCGGCCGTGAACGCGGCGATGCCCTGCTCGTCGGCCGTCGTGGCGCTGTCGTTGTTCCAGCCGGACAGCTGGTCGATCTGGGCGGCGAGGAGGGAGGGGGTGACGACCGTGCAGGCTTTGGCCGCCTTGCGCAGCCAGGGCCCGTACGTCTCGTCGACGCCGTCGGCGGCGGGCTGCTCCGAGCCGTCGCCGGGCGTCCAGTCCGCGGGGAGCCCGCCGGTCAGGACGAGAAACCCGGCCACTGCCGACAGGGTGAACAGGCCCGGCAGCACCAGCAGGGTGAAGGGGCCGGGACCGCGTCGGCGGGGCCGTGGCGCGGGCGGCTGCGGCGGGGTCGCCGGCTCGTCGGCCGGGCGGGTCTCGAGGGCGTGCTCGTCGCTCACGCGGAGAGCTCCGGACGGTCCGTCACAAGCCGGTCCGGGAAGGTGCTGGTGTTCACGGCCGGAGGTTAGCCCGTCGTCCGGCGGACGTCACCGGACGCGGGGGCAGACCTGTTGTCCGCGAGGGCAGACCTGGCCGTCGGCGGCCTTTCGGCGGGCTGATCCGGTCAGGGGGCCTTGATACAACAGGCGGCGCACGGGCCGGGACTTCCTGTCGCCGGCCGCCGTCCCGCACGTAAGGCTCCTGCCATGGCCCTGGACCACCTCTCTGAACTGCACGGCCTGCCGGTGTACGAGTTCCCGAGGCCCGGTGAGGGCCCCGCGACCCTGCCGGAGCCGGGGTCCGTCGCCTGGCGGCTCTCCCGGAACGGCGAAGGCGTCTTCGACGAGGACTACCCCGAATGCTGGGATCGTTTCCTCGACACCGTGGACCCGGCCGGTGTGCGGGCGCTGGTCCTCGGGGCGGGCGCCTACGGTACCGAGCACGACGCCGCCGACCCTGGCGAGACCGCCGCACGGCTCGCCGCGGCGGCGGACCGGCTGACGGGTCTTCGGGCCCTCTACCTCGCCGACCTCGAATTCGAGGAGGCCGAGCTCTCGTGGATCGTCCAGGACGACGTCAGCCCGTTCCTCGCCGCGTACCCGAGGCTGGAGGAGCTCGCCGTGCGGGGTTCGGGCGGCGGCTTCAGCGGCGAGCCGGGGCTGGAGTTCACGCCGTTGCGCCACGAGTCGCTGCGCGTCCTCCGCTTCGAGAACGGCGGGCTGCCCGCCCAGGTGGTGCACGGCCTCGCCGCCTCCGACCTGCCCGCCCTCGAACACCTGGACCTGTGGCTGGGCGACGAGTGGTACGGCCGCAGCACCACGGTGGCCGACCTCGCGCCGGTCCTGGACGGCTCCCGGCTGCCCGCGCTGCGCCGACTGGGCCTGCAGAACGCCGACATCCAGGACGAGATCGCCGCCGCGGTGGCCTCCGCGCCCGTCGTCGCCCGCCTGACGGCCCTGCACCTGGGCCGCGGCACGCTCGGCGACGCGGGAGCCGAGGCCCTGCTGTCCGGCCAGCCCCTGCTGCACCTTCAGGAGCTGGACCTGCACCACCACTATCTGACGGACGCCATGATGGAACGGGTGCGGCAGGCCCTGGAGCCCCACGGGGTGCGGGTCGACCTCTCCGAGCAGGAGCGGGAGCACGCGGACGGCGGACGGTACGTGTCCGCCGGCGAGTGAGCGCTCAGCCCACGACCACCAACAGGTCACCGCCCTCCACCTGCTGAATGCGGTTGATGGCCAGCCTGCTCACCCGTCCGGCCTTCGGCGCGGTGATCGTGGCCTCCATCTTCATCGCCTCGATGGTGGCGATCGTCGCGCCGACCTCCACCTCGTCGCCCTCCGCGACGGCCAGCGTGACCACGCCGGCGAACGGCGCGGCGACATGCCCGGGGTTGGTGCGGTCGGCCTTCTCGGTGACCGGGACGTCGGAGGCCGCCGCCTGGTCGCGGACCTGGATGGGCCGCAGCTGGCCGTTCAGGGACGACATGACGGTGCGCATGCCGCGCTCGTCGGCCTCGCCGACGGCCTGCAGCTCGATCAGGAGGCGGACGCCCGGTTCGAGGTCGACGGAGTACTCCTTGCCCGGGCGCAGGCCGTAGAAGAAGTCCTTGCTGTCGAGGACGCTGGTGTCGCCGTAGGCCTGGCGGTGGGTCTCGAACTCGCGCGTCGGGCCGGGGAAGAGCAGCCGGTTGAGGGTGGTGCGGGGGGTCTTCTCCAGTCCCTCGCGGTCCTCGGCGGTCAGCTCCTGCACGGGCTTTGCGTCGGCGCGGCCCTGCAGCGCCTTGCTGCGGAACGGCTCGGGCCAGCCGCCGGGCGGGGTGCCGAGCTCGCCGCGCAGGAAGCCGATGACGGAGTCGGGGATGTCGTACCGGTCGGGCGTCGCCTCGAAGTCCTGCGGGGAGACTCCGGCGCCGACCAGGTGCAGGGCGAGGTCGCCGACCACCTTGGAGGAGGGGGTGACCTTCACCAGGTGGCCGAGGATGCGGTCGGCGGCGGCGTACATCGCCTCGATGTCCTCGAAGCGGTCGCCGAGGCCGAGCGCGACGGCCTGGGTGCGCAGGTTGGAGAGCTGTCCGCCGGGGATCTCGTGGTGGTAGACGCGCCCGGTCGGGGAGGCGAGGCCGGCCTCGAAGGGGGCGTAGATCCTGCGGACGCTCTCCCAGTAGGGCTCCAGGTCGCCGACGGCCTGCAGGTCGAGGCCGGTGGGCCGCTCGGAGTGGTCGGTGGCGGCGACGAGCGCCGACAGCGAGGGCTGCGAGGTGGTGCCCGCCATGGAGGCGACGGCGCCGTCGACGGCGTCCGCGCCGGCCTGGATGGCGGCCAGGTAGGTGGCGAGCTGGCCGCCGGCGGTGTCGTGGGTGTGCAGGTGCACCGGAAGCTCGAACTCGCGGCGCAGGGCTGCCACGAGCTTCGCGGCGGCCGGGGCGCGCAGCAGGCCCGCCATGTCCTTGACGGCCAGGACGTGGGCGCCGGCCTCGACGATCTGCTCCGCGAGGCGCAGGTAGTAGTCGAGGGTGTAGAGGCGCTCGCTCGGGTCGGACAGGTCGGAGGTGTAGCAGAGGGCGACCTCGGCGACGGCCGTGCCGGTCTCGCGTACGGCGTCGATGGCGGGCCGCATCTGGCCGACGTCGTTGAGGGCGTCGAAGATGCGGAAGACGTCGATGCCGGTGGCGGCGGCCTCCTGCACGAAGGCGTCGGTCACCTCGGTCGGGTACGGCGTGTAGCCGACGGTGTTGCGGCCGCGCAGCAGCATCTGCAGGCAGATGTTGGGGACGGCCTCGCGCAGGGCCGCCAGTCGCTCCCAGGGGTCTTCGGCGAGGAAGCGCAGGGCGACGTCGTAGGTGGCGCCGCCCCAGCACTCCAGGGACAGCAGCTGGGGCAGCGTGCGGGCGACCAGCGGGGCCGAGGCGAGGAGGTCCTTGGTGCGCACGCGGGTGGCGAGCAGGGACTGGTGGGCGTCGCGGAAGGTGGTGTCGGTGACGCCGATGGTGGGCGACTCGCGCAGCCAGCGGGCGAAGCCCTCGGGGCCGAGGTGGACCAGTCGCTGGCGGGAGCCCGCCGGCGGCTCGGTGTCGGGCAGCGGCGGGAGCTTGGTGGCCGGGGTGATCAGTTCCGGGCGTTCGCCGTGCGGCTTGTTCACCGTGACGTCGGCGAGGAAGGTCAGCAGCTTCGTGCCGCGGTCGGCGGAGGAGCGTGCGGTGAGCAGGTGGGGCCGCTGTTCGATGAACGACGTGGTGACGCGTCCGGACTGGAAATCGGCGTCGTCGAGGACCGCCTGCAGGAACGGGATGTTGGTGGCCACGCCGCGGATGCGGAACTCGGCCACGGAACGCCGGGCCCGTCCGATCGCGGTCTTGAAGTCCCGGCCCCGGCAGGTGAGTTTGACCAGCATGGAGTCGAAGTGGGCGCTGATCTCCGTGCCCGCGTGGGTGGTGCCGCCGTCGAGGCGGATGCCGGAGCCGCCCGGGGAGCGGTAGGCGCTGATGCGGCCGGTGTCGGGTCGGAAGCCGTTCGCGGGGTCCTCGGTGGTGATACGGCACTGCAGGGCCGCGCCGTGCAGGGTGACCGTCTCCTGCGACAGACCGAGGTCGGCGAGGCTCTCGCCGGAGGCGATGCGCAGCTGGGCCTGGACGAGGTCGACGTCGGTGACCTCCTCGGTCACCGTGTGCTCGACCTGGATGCGCGGGTTCATCTCGATGAAGACGTGGTTGCCGTCGGGGTCGAGGAGGAACTCGACGGTGCCCGCGTTGCGGTAGCCGATCTGGCGGGCGAAGCGCACGGCGTCGGCGCAGATGCGGTCCCGCAGTTCCGGGTCCAGGTTCGGCGCGGGGGCCAGCTCGATGACCTTCTGGTGGCGGCGCTGGACCGAGCAGTCACGCTCGAAGAGGTGGATGACGTTGCCCTCGCCGTCGGCGAGGATCTGCACCTCGATGTGGCGGGGGTCGACGACGGCCTTCTCCAGGAAGACGGTGGCGTCGCCGAACGCGGACGCCGCCTCGCGGGCCGCCGCCTCGATGGACTCGCGCAGCTGCGCGGGGTGCTCTACGCGCCGCATGCCGCGCCCGCCGCCGCCGGCGACCGCCTTGACGAACACGGGGAAGCCGATGTCGTCCGCGGCGCGTACCAGTTCGTCGACGTCGCTGGACGGCGCCGAGGAGCCGAGCACGGGCACGCCGGCCTCGCGGGCCGCGGCGACGGCCCGGGCCTTGTTCCCGGTCAGTTCGAGGGTCCGGGCGTCGGGGCCGACGAACGTGATGCCCGCTTCCTCGCAGGCGCGGGCCAGTTCGGGGTTCTCGGAGAGGAAGCCGTAGCCGGGGTAGACGGCGTCGGCGCCCGCCCGGCGGGCGGCGCCGACGATCTCCTCGACGGAGAGGTAGGCGCGCACGGGGTGTCCGGGCTCGCCGATCTCGTAGGCCTCGTCGGCTTTCAGCCGGTGCAGTGAGTTGCGGTCCTCGTGCGGGAAGACGGCGACCGTGCGCGCGCCCAGCTCATAGCCGGCGCGAAACGCACGGATCGCGATCTCACCACGGTTGGCGACCAGCACCTTGCGGAACATCCTGGGACCCCTTCAGCCTGCCGGTGACGGGACCCATCGTGGCGGTGAGTGACCGTATTGGCCATGTGAGTCGGGCCACTCACCGCATGTCTCGCTCGTTCGGACCGTGTCCGGGTGAATTCCGACGCCCGATCAGGGCGAGGAAGACGCCTGCCAGGGAGCAGCAGCCACGCCCCGTCCAACCCGTTCGGCCTGTCGGACATCGTTCGAGATCTCTTGACGCCACACCGTACGCCGTTTGACACTCTCGCAACATCACGTCACACGGCTGAAACGGCGGGCTCACATGGCGCACAGAGAACGACTCCGCGGACGCGCGAGACGCGGGGCGGGACAACTCGCCGCGCTGACCGCCGTCTCACTGGTCATGGGCCTCGCCGGTGCGGCAACTCCCGTACAGGCGGCGGAGGTTGCCGACGTCTCCGACGGCCTGGCGCTCTGGTACAAGCTCGACGCCACGTCCGGCGCCACCGTGACCGACGCCTCCGGCCACGGCCGCGACGGCACGGTCAACGGCGCCGCCGGGTGGTCGTCCACCGGCCAGGGCCTCTCCTTCAACGGCTCCGACACCTACATCAAGGTGCCGAACGACGTCATGAAGGGCATGAACGCGATCAGCGTCGCCATGGACGTGCGGATCGACGCCGGCCAGTCGACTCCGTATTTCCTCTACGGTTTCGGCAACTCCAGCGGAAGCAACGGCAACGGTTACCTGTTCACCACGGGCAACTCCCTGCGCACCTCGATCGCCACCGGCAACTGGTCGACGGAACAGACCACCAAGCCGGCCGACTCCCACAACCTGAGCCGCTCGGTGTGGAAGCACCTCACCTACACGCAGTCCGGCACCACCGGCGTGCTGTACGAGGACGGCGTCGAGGTCGCCCGCAACACCTCGGTCACCATCACCCCCGGCGCGATCGGCTCCGGGATCACCACCGCCAACTACATCGGCAAGTCCGTCTACTCCGGCGACAGGCTCTTCAAGGGCGACATCCGCGACTTCCGTGTGTACGACCGCGCGCTGGCCGCCTCCGACGTGGAGCAGCTCGCCCTCCCCGTGGCCACACAGGGCGTCGCCGACGACAAGGCCGCGCTCGACCTCGGCGACACCGACGCCGTCACCGCCGATCTGAGCCTGCCGAAGACCGGCACGGCCGGCGGCTCCGCGATCAGCTGGGCCAGCGACAACCCCGACGTCGTGTCGGACGCCGGCAAGGTGACCCGTCCCGCCGCGGGCCTGCCGGACGGCCACGCCACGCTCAGGGCGACCCTGAAGAAGGGCACGGTCACCGACACCAAGTCGTTCGACGTCACGGTCCTCCCCGCCTTCGACGACCAGGCCGCCGCCGAGCAGGCCGCCGAAGCCCTCAGCGTCCACAACCTCGACGACGTCCGCGGCAACCTCGCGCTCCCGGCGACAGGTTCCTACGGCACCGCCGTCACGTGGTCCTCGGCAGCCCCGGACGTCATCTCCGCCGACGGTGTGGTCCACCGCCCCGCACACGGCGCCGGCGCCACCACGGTCGACCTGACGGCGACCGTCGCCAAGGGCACGGCGACGGCGACCCGCACCTTCACCGCGAAGGTCCCCGAACTGCCCGCGAAGGAAGCCCTCAAGGGCTACATGTTCAGCTACTTCACCGGTGAGGGCACCGCGGACGGCGAGCAGCTCTACGCCGCGCTGAGCAAGGGCAACGACCCGTTGAAGTGGCGGGAGTTGAACGACGGCAAGCCCGTCCTGACCTCCACGCTCGGCGAGAAGGGCCTGCGCGACCCGTTCATCATCCGCTCCCCCGAGGGCGACAAGTTCTACCAGATCGCCACCGACCTCAGGATCTACGGCAACGGCGACTGGGACGCGGCCCAGCGCACCGGCAGCAAGTCGATCATGATCTGGGAGTCCACCGACCTCGTCCACTGGACGAACCAGCGCCTGGTGAAGATCTCCCCCGACAGCGCCGGCAACACCTGGGCGCCGGAGGCGTACTACGACACCCGGCTCGGCGAGTACGTCGTCTTCTGGGCGTCGAAGCTGTACGACAACGCGGCGCACTCCGGCGACACCTACAACCGGATGATGTACGCCACCACCCGCGACTTCTACACGTTCAGCGAGCCCAAGGTCTGGATCGACCGCGGCTACTCGGTCATCGACTCCACCGTCATCCAGCACGACGGCACGTACTTCCGCCTGTCGAAGGACGAGCGCAACAACACCTCCTCCACGCCCAACAGCAAGTTCATCTTCGAGGAGAAGAGCGCCTCGCTGCTGAACCTCTCCTGGAGCCCGGTCGCCGAGGGCATCGGCAAGGGTGCGATGAACGCGGCCGAGGGCCCGCTGGTCTTCAAGTCCAACACCGAGGAGAAGTGGTACGCGTTCCTCGACGAGTTCGGCGGTCGCGGATACATCCCGTTCGAGACGACGGACCTCGCCTCCGGCGCCTGGACTCCGTCCGCCGGCTACGACCTGCCGTCGAAGCCCCGCCACGGCACGGTCCTGCCGGTCACGCAGGCCGAGTACGACCGACTGCTGCGCGCCTACCAGCCCGACCAGCTCGTCGGGAGCGTCGAGGGCGTGTCGGTGAAGACCCGGATCGGCGAGGCCCCGGTACTCCCCGCGACCGTGATCGCCACCTACGCCGACGGCGTCAAGCGTCCGGTGGCGGTGGCCTGGGACGACGTCCCTGCGTCCGCCTACGCGCAGGCCGGCGTCTTCACGGTGACCGGCAGCCTGCCCGACGGCGCCGCGATACCGGTCCGGGCCGAGGTCACCGTGTCCGAGGAGGGCGCTGACGTCCCGGCGGACCTGCTGCTGGACTACGGCTTCGACGAGACGTCCGGCAACATCGCGGTCGACTCCAGCGGCCACGGCTACCACGGCACCTACGTCCGTACCCCCGACTTCGGCGCCGGCGTGGACGGCGGCTCGTTCAAGATGTCCGGCGACTCCGCGACGTCCCCCTACGTGAAGATCCCGAACGGAGTGCTCAAGAACGCCGACAGCGTCACCGTGTCGACGTACGCGAAGTGGAAGGGCGGCGGCAACTTCCAGTGGCTGTTCGGGCTCGGCCCCGACAGCAACAAGTACCTCTTCGCCACCCCCTCCAACGGCGGCTCAAGCCTCTACTCGGCGATCACGAAGGCCAGTTGGTCGGCGGAGTCGAAACTGACGGCCAAGCAGCTCACGCCCGGCGAGTGGCGGCACGTCACCGTCACCCTCGACGGCGCCACCGGCACGATGATCCTCTACGTCGACGGCGTCGAGGCGGCCCGCACGACGACCACCATCAAGCCGTCCGAGCTCTACGACGCGAACAAGGACTACAGCGGGTACATCGGCCGTTCCCTGTACTCGGGCGACCCGTACTTCGGCGGCGAGGTCGACGACTTCCGCATCTACGGCCGTGCCCTGACGGCCGCCGAGGTGATGGAGCTCAGCGGAAACACGGCGGGCGTCGCCCTGGCGACCGCCTCCGCACTCAAGGTCGACGCGCTCATCGACAACGCCGGCAGCCGCATCACGCTCCCCGCGAAGGAGGGCACCGATCTGACCAGGCTGGCACCGGAGTTCACGCTGGCCCACGGCGCGGCGATCAGCCCCGCCTCGGGCAGCGTCCAGGACTTCAGCAAGCCGGTGACGTACGAGGTGACCGGCTCCGACGGCAAGAAGCGCACCTGGACGGTCTCCGCGCTCATCATGAAGAGCCCCGTCCTGCCGGGTCTCAACGCCGACCCGAACATCGTCCGCTTCGGCGACACCTTCTACATGTACCCGACGACCGACGGCTTCGAGGGCTGGAGCGGCACGCAGTTCAAGGCGTACTCGTCGACCGACCTGGTGCACTGGACGGACCACGGCGTCATCCTCGACCTGGGTCCCGACGTGAGCTGGGCGGACAGCAGGGCCTGGGCGCCGACGATCGCCGAGAAGGACGGCAAGTACTACTTCTACTTCTGCGCCGACGCGAACATCGGGGTCGCGGTCTCCGACTCGCCGACCGGTCCGTTCACGGACGCTCTCGGAAAGCCCCTGCTCAAGGCCGGCCAGCTGAGCGGCCAGATGATCGACCCGGCGGTGTTCACCGACGACGACGGCCGGTCGTACCTGTACTGGGGCAACGGCCACGCCTATGTCGTGCCGCTGAACGACGACATGGTCTCCTTCGACGCCTCGAAGATCACCGACATCACCCCGAGCGGCTACAACGAGGGCACGTTCGTGGTGAAGCGCAAGGGCACCTACTACTTCATGTGGTCGGAGAACGACACCCGGGACGAGAACTACCGCGTCGCCTACGCCACCGGTCCCTCCCCCACCGGCCCCTGGACCAAGCGGGGCGTGATCCTGGAGAAGGACACCTCGCTGGGCATCCTGGGCACCGGCCACCACTCGGTCGTGCAGGTGCCGGGCACCGACGACTGGTACATCGCCTACCACCGGTTCGCGATCCCCGGCGGTGACGGCACGCACCGCGAAACCACGGTCGACAAGCTGGAGTTCGACGCCGACGGCCTGATCAAGAAGGTCGTGCCCACGCTCACGAGCATCGATCCGGTCACCATCGTCCACGCCGGTCCGGACGCCAAGGGCGTCGAGGGCTCCGCGATCGCCCTGAACGGGACGGTCTCCGGGGCGGGCGGCGCACGGTGGACGGTCGAGTCGGGCGCGCCGTGCACGGTCGCGGACCCGGCCGCCGCCCGGACGACGGTCACCTGCGCCGACAACGGCGCCTACACCCTCACCCTGACGGGCGGGCGCAGCACCGACACCGCGACCGTCACCGTGACGAACGCGGCTCCGTCGATCACGTCGGCCACCGGCCCGTCGGGCCCGGTCTCGGTCGGCCGGTCCACGGCCGTCACCGCCCGGTTCGCCGACCCGGGCGCCGGTGACGCCCACACGTGCGTGGTCGACTGGAAGGACGGCAGCAAGCCGGCCGCCGGCACGGTCACCTCGTCCGGCTGCCGGGCGGTGCACACCTACGCCTCGGCGGGCATCCGACGTCCGGTGATCACCGTCACCGACGACGACGGCGCCGCGGTCGCCAGCACGCTCCCCGAGCTGATCGTGTACGACCGGGCGGCCGGGCCGGCAGTGGGTGCGGGGACCGCCGGCAAGGCGTTCTTCTCCCTCTCCGTCGGCTATATGCCGGGCTTCTCCGCCCCGGTCGGGCAGGTCGCCTTCGATCTCAAGCAGCCCCGTCTGAAGTTCCGCTCCACCGGCTTCGACTGGCTCGTCGTCTCCGGCTCCCAGGCCGTCCTGCAGGGCTCGGGCACGATCGACGGCAAGAGCGGCTACGCCTTCCGCGTCACCGCGACCGACAACCCGGACTTCTTCCTCATGAAGATCTGGAAGAAGTCCGACGGGAAGGCGGTCTACGACAGCGGCTACCCCGCGAAGGTCAACGGCGTCCTCACGGTCGGCCTCCGGCGCCGGTAGCTCAACTGCCTGGCTCCTGATCGAGCCGGGCGGTTAAGGTCATGGGCCCCCTGCCCGAGGCAGGGGGCCCGATCGTTTCCTGGGGGGACACGACACATGCCCACACCCGAGCAGATCTGGCAGGACGCATCTCTCGCCGCCCGACGCCTGGCCGGCGTCGCGCTCAATCCATCCGCTCCGCAGGACGTCCTGCTGCACCTGCTGGCGAAGGCGCCGCTCGCCGTGCGGATGGTGCTGTGCCGGGACCGGGTCCTGCCCGAGGCGGTCGTCGACGCCGTCGTCGAGCATCCCGACCACCGCACCCGTAGCTTCTTCGCCCGTAACCCCCACGTCGACCCGGCGCAACGGGTGCGGCTGCTGGACGATCCGCACTGGTTCGTGCGCGCCCACCTCGCCGAGGCGCCCCGGGTGACTCCCCCGGCCGAGCCCCGGCCGCTGCCGGACGACGCCGTCGTCCACATGATGAACGCCTACGACCCCGAGCACCTGGGCGGGAGCTTCTACCGGCAGTTCTCCCTCGGACTGCGCCGCTCCATGGCGACGCATCCGGACGCGAAGGTCCGGGCCTGGGGCGTCGGCATGTGGGGGTGGCACGACCCGCAGACACGGGCGGCGCTGCTCGCCGACCCCGACGACGAGGTCCGCGGGCGGGCCGAGGACCGGCTGCGCCACGAGGATCCCGCGTGGGTGGAGAGCGAGCTGCCCGACCGGTCCTGTCACGCCCGCACCGGCATGCTGCTGCACGACGCTCTCAGCCGGGCCGTCGTGGACGGCGTCCTCACCGCCCCGGCCGGTCCCGCGGACCGGCGGATGATCGCGGGCAACCCCAGTCTCCCTCCTGACGTCGTGGCCCTCCTGGCCGCCGATCCGGATCCGGAGGTCCGGTGGGGGATCGCACGCCGCGCGGACCTCGGCGCCGCCGAGCGCCGCGCGCTGGTCGCGGATCCCGAATCCGACATACGCCAGACAATCGCCCGCCACCCGGACCTCGATCAGGACGACCGGCGTGTCCTCGCGGCGGACCCGGACCCGAAGGTGCGTTTGTCCGTGTCGGTCCACCCCGGATGGACCGAGGTGGAACGGGCCGCGATCGCGTACGAGGCCCCCCTGGACAAGCCGTTCTGCTTCTACCCCGAGCGTCTGGTGACCAGGGATCCCGAGGCCGTCCGCCGGGACGCGCTCTCCGGGCACCCCATGCTGCGCCGGGAGGCGGCGAAGGAGCACGCCCTGCCGCCGGACCTCGTGGCCCGGCTGGCCGGCGACGACGACCTCGGCGTCCGTGTCCTGCTGGCCCAGAACCATCCGGACGCCCCGGCGGCGCTCCTGCTGCGCAGCTTCCTGGAGTACACCGGCCCCGAGCGCGCGCATCTCGTCACCCGGCCGCACTTCCCGACCGACGGGCTGGCCGGCCACGCCGACGACGAGGATCCCGCCGTGCGGGTCCTGGCCGCCCGCGACCCCGGGACCCCGCCGGCCACCGTGGAGCGGCTCAGCCGGGACCCCGAGCCCGATGTGCGGGCGGCCTTCGCGCGCCACCCGAACCTTCCGCCCGCCCGGCTGGCGGAGCTGCTCGACGACGAGGAGCTCGCCCACCACGCCGCCGCCAACCCGGCGTGGGAAGAGGGCGCGCTCCGCGCCCTGGCGGCGGCGCTGCCGGTCAGCTGACGGCCAACAGCGCCGCCAGCGCCTGCGCGGTCCGTGGATACCGGCCGAGGAGGGCTGCTGCGGGCGACGTGCCGGACGGGGCGTCGGCGGTCTCCCACGTCCCGTCGTAGCCGAGCAGGTCCGCCAGCGCGTCGCAGGTCGCGGGGTGGGCGGCGAGCAGCGGCAGACCGCCCGCGGCGCCCGCCGCCGACTCCGGGTGCGCGGGCGGCGGTTCCTGCAGGAGTCGCCACGGCGGAACCCAGGCGTCGAGCTCCGTGAGCCGGGCGGGGAAGACGCGGCCGGCCTCGCGGATCAGCAGCGGCGCCAGCTCGGTGCCGCTCGCGCGCAGGGTGCTGATCAACGTGGGCAGCCAGGGCAGCAGGACCGGGTCCGGGAGCCGGGCGAACGCGTTGGACACGGCCTCGACGACGAAGTCGGCCAGGCCCGGCACCGGTTCCAGGGCGTGCACGAACCCGCTGAGGTAGCGGGGGTAGGCGGGGACGACCAGCGGGTTGCCGAGGAGTTCGGCGCAGCGCTCGCGCAGCGCCGTCCTCGGCAGGGCGCCCAGGTGGGTCTGCGCCGCCCACAGCAGTGCGGTGCGGGAGGGCTCGGTCGGATGGGACTGGGCCAGGGCGAGTTCGAGCTGGGCGCGGTCGCAGCCGAGGGACAGGGCGAGGCTCTCCATGCCGAACAGGAAGCCCAGCATCGCCGCGACCTGACGGACCGTCGCGTCCTCGTCGGTGAACGCCGTCGGCAGCAGGGTGCAGTAGTGCGCGTAGCCGGTCTTGACGAACGACTCGATCCAGGGCGGCAGCACCGGTTCGGCGGTGCGGTAGTGGGCCAGCAGTCTGCGGACGCGGCGCAGCACCTCCGGCGCGCCGTCGACGCTGCGTTCGCCCGCCAGGACCTCCAGGGCCCGGGTGCCGAGTTCGTCGGCGAGGCGGCGGCTGCGCAGGAGGAGCGTGGCGTCCTCGACGGCCTCCAGGACCTGGGCAGCCGTGGCCTGCGGGGCATACGCGGCCCGCCGTAGCCGCTGTTCGAGGACCTGCTCGATGCTGACGCCCTCGTAGCCGAGTTCGATGAGGGCCCGCTGGTGGGTGCCCAGGGCCAGGTCCCAGGACTCCTGGATGGGGCGCTCGCCGAGTCGCCGTTCGCCCATGATGGGGCGGGCGGCGCCGTGGGGCAGCAGGCGGCGCAGCATCCACAGCAGGTCGGAGCAGGGCTCCAGCTCCGGCCGGGAGGCGATGTCCAGCAGGGCGCGCTGCACTCCGCGCTGCTGGAGCCGCAGGTTCAGCGGGGCGAGCCGGTCGTGCACGTCACGGGCCAGCGGCGGCAGCGCGTCGTAGCCGACCTGGCCGACGCGGTCGCCGCCCATCATGATCTCGACCAGTCGGCCCACGTCCCGCCGGCCCGGTACGGCGTCCTTCTCGATGCAGGTGACGGCCGCGTCCTGGAAGTCGTACGCCGTCGGCTTGGCGCGATCGCGCATTGCGGCCAGCAGGATCGACGTCTCGAAGACGGCGATGGCGTCGGCGGTGGAGGCGAGGTATCCGTTGCGGCGCGCGGCGCGCACGATGTCGACCGACCAGCCGAGCAGTTCGGCCTCGTCCAGGGCGTCGAGGGCGGGCGGGCGCTGCAGGAAGCCCGTGAGCCGGTCGGTGGGCGGGGCCGTGGGAGCCGTGAGCGCGGGAAGGGCCTTCTTCGGCTTCGTGCTCTTCTTCGTGCCCGCCTGGCCTTCCAGGCGGTACGGGCGGACGCCGGTGCGCTTGACGTTCTTCGCCCACTCGGTCGCCGCGATGGACACCGAGCCCGCGGCGAGGCCGAACTGCGCCTCGATCGCCGCGTGGCTGGACGGGATGAGGCCGTGCCGCCACTTGGTGGGGCTCGGCGGGCTGATGGTGAAGGAGTCGCTGCCGTGCACGCCGAACTCCGCGACCCGGCTGGCCGCGTGGAAGGCGCCGCAGACGTAGATGCAGTCCGCGGGGTCGGCGCCGGTGGCGGCCAGGTGCTGGCGCATCCGCGTCCACATGTACCGCTCGCGGTCCTCGTCGACCCTCACCTTTGCGGGGTCGCCGGGGGCGAGGCGGCGGAAGAGGCTGCCGATGAGCAGCATCACCTGGCGGTAGGTGTCGTGGTCGCTGTCGCCGAGGGGCAGTTCGACGTACTGGTGCCACCACTCCGACCAGTGCCGCACCCGGCCGTGGCGCAGGAGGTGCTCCTCCAGTTCGGCGAAGCGCGGGCGCAGGTCGCCGATCTCCACGCCGACGGCGTCGCCGTGCAGCGCGGTCTGCTCCTCGGCCTGTGGCGCGTCGGGGTCGGCCTGCGCCGTGTGGTCGGCGTCCGGCCCGGTCTCCCACTGGAAGACATGGTCCGAGGAACGGTCGACGAGGACCAGTTCGACGCCCGGGGTGTCGAGCGCGTAGGCGATGGCCTGGTACTCGGCGGAGGCCTCGGTGACCGGGGCGACCACCGAGAGCGGCGCCCAGTCGGCGGGGAAGCCCTCGACCTCGCTGGCGAACGCCTGCACCGCCACCGGGAGGCGGCAGTTGCGCAGCTCGGTGAGGAGGGGCGCCATGTCCTCGCACAGCTCCAGGTAGACCGCCTTCGGCTGCTTCTCGCGCAGCCGGCGGGCCATGGCGATCGCCGAGGCCGGTGAGTGGTGGCAGACCGGGAAGATCTCCAGGGGCTCGCGCACCGCGCGCTCGACGTCGTCGACGATGCCGCGCAGGATGCCCTCCAGGGCTCCGGGACCGTCGGCGAACGCCGTTGCCGCCTGGTGCAGTTGGCCGCGCAGCCCCTCGAAGGCGCCGCCGCTCACGACGCCGCTCATGACAGGGTCGCGATCGCGTCGCGGCCGCCTTCGAGGAACTCCGGCCAGGAGCCCCCCTGTTCCTTGCTGCGCGGTTCGACGACGCCGTGCAGGTACTTGTTGAGGATGGCGAGGTCCTCGGGCGCGCGCCGGGCCAGGGAGCCGACGAGGGAGGAGGCGAGGGTGTGGGCGGTCAGGGCGCGTTCGCCGAAGAAGTTGCTGTGCAGGATCGCGTCCTCGAGGACGCCGATCTGCTCGGCGGTGGACAGCGCGGACTCCAGTTTCTCGTCGTCGCTGCCGGCCGCTGCGGAGGAGGCCCGCAGGTCGGCGAAGCTCTGCAGCAGCACGTCCAGCAGGGTCGGCGGGACGTCGAGTTCGATCTGGTGGCGGCGCAGCAGTTCCTCGGTGCGGAAGCGGACGATCTCCGCCTCGCTCTTCTTGTTCGTCACCACCGGGATGCGGACGAAGTTGAAGCGGCGCTTGAGCGCCGAGGAGAGGTCGTTGACGCCCCGGTCGCGGCTGTTGGCGGTGGCGATGACCGAGAAGCCGGGCTTGGCGAACACGATGTTGTCGCTGTCCTGGTCACTGCCCAGCTCCGGGACCGAGATGTACTTCTCGGACAGGATCGAGATCAGCGCGTCCTGGACGTCGCTGGTGGAGCGCGTGAGCTCCTCGAAGCGGCCGATCGACCCGGTCTCCATCGCGGTCATGATCGGCGAGGGGATCATCGACTCACGCGACTGGCCCTTGGCGATGACCATCGAGACGTTCCACGAGTACTTGATGTGGTCCTCGGTGGTGCCCGCGGTGCCCTGGACGACCAGGGTGGAGTTGCGGGAGATCGCGGCCGACAGCAGTTCGGCCAGCCAGCTCTTCCCGGTGCCGGGGTCGCCGATGAGCAGCAGCCCGCGGTCGGAGGCGAGGGTGACGATGGAGCGCTCGACGAAGCTGCGGTCGCCGAACCACTTCTGGGCGATCTCCCGGTCGAGGCCGTCGGCGCGCTCGGAACCGAGGATGAACAGGCGGACCATCTTCGGCGACAGCCGCCAGGAGAACGGCTTGGGGTTGTCGTCGATCGACTCCAGCCAGTCGAGTTCCTCGGCGTACTTGAGCTCGGCGGGGGCGCGCAGGAGGTCGGTCATGGCAGGGCCTTTCTCGTGAAAGCAGAAGGGGGGAAGTCCTAGGCGAGGAACGTCTTGAGTTCGTGGACGAGCTTGTTGATGTGGCCGGAGATCACCGGGGTGCCGAGGGCCTTGAACCGCTCCCGGAACCAGGGGTTGACCTCCTGGCGGCCGGAGCTGGTCACCGAGCCGACCGGGATGAACTTCACGCCGGAGCGGTGGACTTCCTCGATGCCTTCGAACAACGGCTGGGAGCGGTTGAACTCGTAGAAGTCCGAGATCCACACCATCACCGTGTTCTTGGGCTCGGCGATCTTCGGCCGGGCCATGGCCATGGCGACCGGACCGTCGTTGCCGCCGCCCAGCTTGGTGCGCAGCAGCACCTCGAACGGCTCGTTCACCCAGGGGGTGAGGTCGAGCGCCCGGGTGTCGTATGCGATCAGGTGCACGTCGACCTTGGGCAGTCCGGCGAAGATCGACGCCAGGATGGTGCAGTTGACCATGGAGTCGACCATCGAGCCCGACTGGTCCACGACCACGATGAGCCGCTGCGGAGTCGTCTTGCGGGCGGTGTGGCGGTAGTAGAGGCGGTCGACGTAGAGGCGTTCCTCTTCGGGGCTGTAGTTGGTGAGGTTCTTCCAGATGGTCCGGTCGAGGTCGAGGTTGCGGAACACGCGCTTGGGCGGGACCGAGCGGTCGACCGCGCCGACCGTGGACTTCTCCACCTGGGTGCGCAGCACTTCGGCGACCTCGTCGACGAACCGGCGGATCAGGGCCTTGGCGTTGGCCAGGGCGACGCCGGAGAGGTTGTCCTTGTCGCGCAGCAGCTGCTCGATGAGCGACATGCTCGGCGTGAGCCGCGCGGCGAGCTCGGGGTCGGCGAGCACTTCGCGCAGGTGCATACGCTGGACGAGGTCCGCTTCGATGGCGCCGAGTTCGGGACCGATCCCGGGGACGAGGTCGCCGCCGTCGGGCGTGGCGCCTCGGCCGCCGCGCAGCCCGCCGGGCGGGCAGCCGAGTGCGCGCTCCAGCCAGCCGGCGTCGCTCTGCCAGCGGGACAGCTGCCCGGCGCTGACGGGACCGGAGCCGGTGGCGAAGACGTTCAGCAGCACCTTGGACACGAGGGCGGCGCGCCGCACCTCGGCCGCACGATCACGCGCGTCCTCGTCGGCCGCGACCTCGGTCTCGGTCTCGGTCTCGGTCTCGGGAACCATCAACCGGTCGAACTCCGCCGCCAGTTCGGGGTGGCGCTGCACGATGGAGTCGACGGAGGTCTGCGGGTCCAGCAGTGCGGGCGGCAGGCCGATGTCCTGGACGACGGCGAGACTCGCCGATTCCAGGCCGGCCTGCTCCTCGGGGTCGAAGAGGCGGGCCAGCAGCCGCCAGTAGAGGACCTGTCGGCGGTTGTCGTCGGGGACCGGCCCGGAGTGGTCTGTCTGTCGCATGTGGTCGCTCATTTCCGCAGCAGCCTCCCCGCCCGCTCCCGCAGGACGGTGACGGCGTCCGTGGCGGCCTTCTCGGCGCGGACGCCGGCCTTGTCGGTGGTGCCGCCGGCCCACGCGCCCGCGTGCAGGGCGACGGCCTTCTTGCGCACGGTGGTCTCGACGGCGAGCGGCTGGAGGCGGAACCCGCCGCCGTCCCAGCGGAGCAGGCCGATGCACGCGCCGGAGGCGGCGACCGCCTCGGGGGTGAGCGGGCTCGCGGTCGGGATGCGGTCGGTGTCGACGGGGAGGGCGTGTCCGGCGACGGTGAAGGTGAGGGTGTCGCCCTCCTGCTCGCTGGCGTAGCCCTCCAGGAACACCGGCTCGGCGATGCGCACGGGGTGGCGGTCCAGGGGCGCGGTGGGCAGGGCGGTGGCGGTCGGCAGGAGGACGCGTGCGGTGGTCAGGGCGTCGGCGGGGTCTCCCCCGCGCGCTCGGGCGTCGTCCCAGATCAGGTCGCCCTCGTCGGTGAGGGGCATGGCGTCGAGCTCCATCGCCCGGCCTTCGCCGACGGCCGCGAGCAGTGACAGATGGGGCCGCAGCAGCTGCCAGACGCCGGCCTCGACGACCGTGTCCGGTTTCGGCACCGAGACGCCGGCGCGGACCAGGCGGGGTGCGGTGCCGTCGGCGGGTTCGAACACCGCGTGGACCTGGGCCTGCGCGGCGGTGGCGTGTTCGTGCAGGTCGACGCCGAGCGGCAGCAGACGGCCGGTGGCGGTGCCGACGCCGGTCGGCTCGGCCGCGCCGGGCCGGGTCAGCAGCAGGGCGCGGGCCCACAGGTCGCACCAACGGCGGGCCGGGATCCGTTCCAGGACGGCGCCGGGGCAGGAGGCGGCGAGTTCGGCGGCGAAGCCGTCGAGCAGGGTGGCCAGGCGGCGCAGCTCGGGGTGCGGCAGCAGCGCGGAGACGATCGGCGCGGCTCCGCCGACCAGGTCGTGGTCGATGCCCTGCCAGCCGGTGCGCGCGAGGTCCGACAGCCAGGTGCGGGCGGCTGCCTGCAGGTTCACCGTCGGGCGCTCGGCAGGGGCCGCCGGTGCGCGCTCCGTGCGCGTGCGGCCCGTCACCTCGTCGACGCCTGCCGTGAGCGCGTCGTGCACGGCGCCGAAGAGGGCGGTACGGGCGGCGGCGAGCGCCACGAAGTCGTCCTCGCCGGCGGCTCCGGCCGCGGCCTTCTCGGCGGCCTCGGCGACTCGCGCGGCCAGTGGGGTGCCGGCGACGGCGCGGGCGAGTCCGGTGAGGTCGCCCACCCGGTCGGGCCGCAGGCGCAGCAGGCCGGCGACGAGGGTCCGGTCGAAGGCGTCGACCGCCGTCAGCGTCTCGTCCAGCCCCTCCACGGGGTCGGTGAGCCGGCCGACGTGCTCCTGGGCGCTCGCACCGGCCTCACTCGGGGGCGCCCCCGACGAGGTCGCCGCCCGCGTCGGCGGGAACCAGTGCAGCTCTGGCAACGGGGCGGTGACCGGGGCCAGTTCGAGGTAGGCGAGGTGGCGCAGGAACCGACTGAAGACGGGTGCGGCGGCCGCCTTGCCGTCCGCCTGCGGCGGGTGGGCGCCGGTCATCGCGGCGGTGAGGGCGGCGGCGTCCGCCTCGGCGCCCGCGGGCTCGACGCGCAGGTAGCGGCCGACGCGGTCGGCGCCGTACTGCAGGACGGCCTCGGTGATCAGGGCGCGGATGTGGTTGCAGAACGAACCGCGCGCGCCGCCGCAGGGCCGGTTGTTGTTGGTGCTGCAGGCGAAGGCGTACGTGCCGGCGGCGACCGACGAGACGTACACCCGCTCGATGTCCGAGCCGCTGGAGACCACGCCCTGCAGGCGTCCGTCGGCCAGTTCGACGAAGGGGACCTTGGACAGCTTTCGCGGTCGCGCGGGCGGCACCACCCGGGCCGTACTCGCGTTCTCCCAGTCCGACAACGCACCGTCTCCTTTGCAGCACAAGGCTCCGCACGCCGAAATCGACGCAGCACAGGGGGGTTGTCGCACCCGATCGGCGCGACACCAACGAACTTACCGGCGACCACTGACAACGCCGTCCGACGCCCTTCATGTCGCCGTCCGGGCGAGCGCCGACGACACGGTCCGCATCCCGGTCGGCGCGGGCCCGCGGCGTCCGGCTCTTCTAGAATTCCGATGATCATGCTCGGGGGCGACAGCGGGAGCATGCCGACGTGAAGGGGCGGGATTGAGCGGGGAGCAGGCGTCGTTCGGGACGCTGCTGCGGGAGTTGCGGTTGTCCGCGTCGCTGACCATCGAGGGTCTGGCCGAGGTGTCGGGCGTGAGTGTGCGGGGCATCGGGGATCTGGAGCGGGGGCGGCGGGCGGCTCCGCAGCGGCGGACGGTCGCCGCGCTCGCGGACGGTCTGGGCCTGGCCGAGACGCTGCGGGAGCGGCTGCTCACAGCGGCGCGGACGGGGCGCACCGGGGGCTACAGCCCGGTGGGGGTGCGAGCGTTCCCGCGCGGGATCGACGACTTCGTCGGCCGGGAACAGGAGTTGACCCGGTTGACGGCGCTCGCCGAGCGGGAGGACGCCGTCCAGCCGCTGGTGGTGGCGGTGTCCGGGCCGCCCGGCACGGGCAAGACGACGCTGGCGTTGCACGCGGCCCGCGGCCTCGCCGACCGGTTTCCCGACGGGCAGTTGGTGCTGGACCTGCGCGGCACGGAGGATGATCCGCCCCCTCCGGCCGAACTCGTGCTCAGCGTGCTGAAGGCCCTTCAGGTGTCCGACCGGGATCTCGCCCAGGCCGGGCCGGGCGGTCATCCCGCGCTGTACCGGCGGCTGTTCGCGGAACGACGGAGTCTGCTGGTCCTCGACAACGCCAGTGACGAGGGCCAGGTGCGCCCGCTGCTGCCGGCCGCGGGCGCGGGCATGGTGGTGGTGACGAGCCGTCGCTCGCTGAGCGGGCTGGACAACGTGCACCGGATGGCGCTCGGGGAACTGAGCCCCGCGGAGGCCGCCGAGTTCCTGACCTCTCTCGTGGGCTCCGAGCGTGCCGCCGCCGATCCGGGCGCCCTCGCCGATGTCGCCGAGCGCTGCGGTCATCTGCCGCTGGCCCTGCGGGTGGCCGGTAACTGGCTTGCCACCCGGACCGGTTGGACCGTGCGCCGGCTCGCGGACCGCCTCGCCGTCGAGGAACGCCGCCTGGAGGCGCTGGCCGCCGGGGACGTACGCGTGGCCGCCGCCTTCGACCTGTCCTACCGTCAGCTGACGCCCTCGGCGGCTCGCCTGTTCCGGCGGCTCGCCCTGGTCCCCGGCCTGGACACGGCGGCTCCCGGCGCCGCCCGGCTCACCGGACAGCCGCTGTTCGACGCCGAGGACACCCTGGAGGAGCTGGTCGAGACCGGGCTGCTGGGGACGGACGGGGAGCGCTACCGGCTGCACGACCTGCTGCGGCTGTACGCCCGTACCCGGCTGGCGGCCGAGGAGGACCCGCGGGACGTGGACCGGGCCCGTGCCGCGTTCTTCCACTGGGCACTGGAGACGGCGGTCGTCGCGGGCCGTTGGTTCGAGCCGGACCACGGGGCTCCACCGCCCACCTGGCAGGCAACGGTGGACCTGTCAACCGCGGGCCGGGCCCGCGCCTGGCTGCAGGCGGAGGGCGCCAACTGGCTGGCCGCTCTGCACGCGGCCGAGGCCGCCGGTGAGCACGCCACGGTGGTGGAGGTCGCCGAGGCCCTGCACTGGTTCTCCGACCAGTGGATCTTCTGGGGGCACTGGCCGGAGGTCTTCGGCATGGCCGCCCGCTGCGCGCAGGCACTGGGCGATCCGGTCGTGGAGGCGACCCAGCTGAACTACCACGCCTGGGCGCTCCTGGTATGCGAACGCCGCCGCCAGGACAGCGTGCTGCGCTCCGCCGAGGCCCTCGCCGTCGCCGAACGGGCCGACGATGCCGGTCAGCAGGCCTGGGCCCATGTGTACCAAGGCTGGGCGCTGGAGCAACTCGGCGACCTCGGGCCCGCCGCCGACCACTTTCGCCACGCCGCCCGTCTGTTCGAAAGCGTCGGGGACCTGCACGGCGGTCTCCAGGCCCGGTCCGGTCATGCCGGCGTCCTGGAGGAACTGGGCCGCCCCGAGGAGGCGCTCGCGTTCTACCGGGAGACGCTCGCCTTCCTGGAAGAGGTCAGCGACCGGCTGGAACCGCACATCGCCGACGTCACCCGGATCGGGTTGCACGCGGGCCTGGGCAGAAACTTCGGCACGCTGAAGCGCTGGGCGGAGGCGGTGGACCACCTGGACACCGCCGTCGCGATCTGCCGGGCCGGCGGCAACACCGCCCTGGAGAGCCGCCAGCTCGTCCACCTCGGAAAAGCGTTGCTGTCCGCCGGACGTCCGGCGCAGGCACGCGCGGCCTTCGCGCGCTGTGTCGGCCTCGGTCTCCACGCCGACCCGCGACCGGTCGCGCAGGCCCGTGACCTCCTCGCCCGTCTCGACACGCCCTGACCCCGCCCGCCCGTTCCCGGGTCGCCGCACCACGGGGACGGGGGCGGGCTCGCGCCACCGACGGGCGAGGTCCCTCGCCGCGCCCCCATTCTGGTCGCGGGGGCTCTTCCGCGTCTTGTCCGACAGTGCACCGCGCTGTTCCCTCAGCGCACAGCGGACGGCCGCGCCGACGCCGTCCGTGTTTCTGCCTGCTTCCTGCCTGGAGCCCGCCGTGGGCCGCTGCTTGGCTGATGGCGGCGGGGAGAACGGGCCGCCGTCCGATCCCTCTCCGCCGGTTTCGCACAGGTGGAGAGGAGAACCAGGTGGCCCTGGTGCTGTCGACTGCTTCGGCGCCCGACGGGGAGCAACGCGCCTTCTGGCAGGACGCGTTGGGCAACGCGCTGCGGCCGATGTCCGTCACGGTGCACGGCGACGGCCCGTTCGAGGGCCGGATCGTCACCGGGCGGCTGGGGCACCTGCGCATCTCCACGATCCACGCCGACGCACAGCGCATGAGCCGCACGCCCGCCCACCTCGCCGGGGCGGCAGCGGCCCCTGCGGGGGACGAGGTGGCGGTCGCCGTCCAGACGGCGGGCACGACGACGCTGGTCCAGGACGGCCGCCGCGCCTTCGTGGGCGAGGGCGACCTCGTCGTCTACGACACGGCACGGCCGCACTCCCTGGACTATCCGCGCCGTTTCTCCACCCATGTCGTGCACATGCCCCGCCGGGCGGTGGGCCTGCCGGAGGAGGAGTTGCGCCGGGTGACCGGGACCGCGATCGCCGGGACGGACAGCGTCGGAGCCCTGCTGGTGACCTTCGTGACCGCCCTCACCGCGTCGCTCCCGCCGTACGCGCCGGCCGTCGCCGCCAGGCTGGCCACGGGTTTCGTGGACCTGTTCGCCACGTTGGTCGAGGCGCGGACCCGGCGGGTCACGGCGCCCCAGGCGCACTCCGCCGCACACCTGGTGCTGCGCGTCCGCGACCACATCGACCGCCATCTCGGCGACCCGGACCTCTCCCCGCAGTCCGTCGCGGCAGCGCACCACATCTCCGTGCGCTATCTGCACCGGCTCTTCGAAGGCGAGGGCGTCACCGTCGCCCGCCTCATCCAGCAGCGTCGCCTGGAGCGGTGCGCGCGGGAACTGGCCCGACCCGACGCCTCGGCTCCCACCGTCTCGGCAGTGGCCCAGCGCTGGGGCTTCGCCAGCCCCGCCCACTTCAGCCGGGCCTTCCGCGCCGCCTACGGGCTCTCCCCGCGCGAGTGGCGCGGCACACCGAACGACCTGCTCCCGACGGGCTGAGCGGGCCGACGGTCAGCGGTCCCCCCGGCGACGGGACAGGCCCGCCGGAGCCCGCCCCCGGGACGTCAGGGTGTACAGCACCGCCAGCCCGGCGACGGTCGCCACCGCGGCGGCCCCGCCCCGGGAGCCACGGGCCAGGACCGAGCCGGTGGACCGTGCGGACAGCGCCGAGCCGACGCTGAGCCAGGAGCCCACGGAGGCGAAGGAGGCGGCCGAGCCGACGGACCCCACGGACAGGAAGCTGCCGACCGAGGCGACGGACAGGGAGCTGCCCACGGATCCGACGGAGAGGAACGAGTCGACGGAGCCGATCGACAGCGCCGAGTTCTTCGACCACAGCGAACGCCAGGAGGCGCCGCTGCCGTCACGCGTCGTCATGGGGCGAACCGTCCTGCGGCGAGTCGTCATGGGCCGAGGATACGTTCGACGCGGTCAGGACGGCGGCCAGTCGCGGTAGGCGATGCGGGCCAGGTCGTGGATCTCGCCGACCGTGCCCCACTCGTCGCCGCCCAGGCGGGCCAGCGGGCGCAGACGCCGGATGTCGGGGCGGCCGTCGACGATGACGTCCTCCCGTACGGCGGCGTGCAGGACCTCGCCGAGGACCAGGGTGGAGTTGCCGATGCCGAGGGTCGAGTGCAGTCGGCACTCGAGCGCCACGGGCGAGGCGGCCACGCGCGGCGGCGCCACCCGCAGCGAGGGTTCCCGCTCGATGCCCACCGCGTCGAACTCGCCCTCGTGCGCGGGGAAGTCGACGGCGCTCGCGTTGATCTGCTCGAAGAGCGGCTCGGACGCGAAGTTGACGACGAACTCTCCGGTGGCCTCGACATTGCGCAGCGAGTCCTTGCGGCCGACGGAGGTGAACTGGACGATCGGCGGGTCGGTGCAGGCGACGGTGAAGAAGGAGTGCGGGGCGAGGTTGGCGGTCGTGCCGTCCGCGGCCAGGGTCGACACCCAGGCGATCGGCCGGGGTACGACGAGGGCGGTGAGCAGCCGGTAGAAGGCTCCGGCGCCGAGGGCCCCGGGATCGTAGTCAACGCGCATGTCGGCCAGTTCTACCCGACC
Organism: Streptomyces sp. NPDC051677; assembly: GCF_044453465.1. Classification (NCBI taxonomy): domain Bacteria; kingdom Bacillati; phylum Actinomycetota; class Actinomycetes; order Kitasatosporales; family Streptomycetaceae; genus Streptomyces; species Streptomyces sp. NPDC051677. The sequence goes on along the minus strand of NZ_JBITCT010000033.1, from coordinate 60,795 downwards.
GAGCCCCCGGAAACGGAACCGGGACTCCGTCCACGCCCTTGATCCGCCGCACGACGCCGCGGGGATTCAGTCGCCCAGGCGATCGCCTCCGTCGCCCAGCAGGGGCGCGGCCTCCGACCTGACCTTGGCCACCGCCGCGGCCACCTGCTCCTGCACGACGTCGGCCGGCGGGTCTCCCCGTACGGCGGAGACCAGGTCGCGGGCGAGGTGGTGGAGCTTGGTGTTGGTGTTCTGGGAGGCCAGGACCAGGACCCGCCAGGCCTCCTCGACGCTCAGGCCGAAGGAGGCCATGAGGATGCCGCGGGCCAGGTCGATCACCGGGCGGGTCTGCATGGCGCGCCGCAGCTGCACGACCTCGATGCGCAGGTCCTGCAGGGCGCTGTCGTCCGCGGCGGTTGCGGAGCCGTCGCCGTCGTCGGAGCAGGGGGTGTCGAACAGTGTCCGGGTGCCGGTCAGGGTCAGCAGCCGTTCGACCGCCGGGCCGACCGTGCGCAGGGCGACCGTCTTGCCCTGCTTCAGGCCCTGGTCGCGCAGGCCGAGCAGGACGTTCAGGGCGGAGCAGTCGCAGAACGCGACACCGCCGAGTTCCAGGTCGACACCGCCGACCGTGGAGCCGAGAGCGGCGCGCAGGGCGTGCTCCAGCTGTTCGGCCGACTCGAAGTCGAGTTCGCCTCGCACCGCCACGACGACACGGTCGCCGTCGGGACGGACACCGATCTCGGGCCCGGGAGCTGGCCGCGCGGGTCCCGTACCGCTCGCCCTCGCCCTCGCCCCGATACGGGCGTCCCCGCCTCTGATGTTCGCGTCATCGGCAGATTCCTGCATGACCGCCTCCCCCGGTCACTCCACATGTCACGTCAAGCCTCACCCCCTTGCCCGTCATACGTCAACAGATACATGAAATAAAGTTCCGGCCTTTGTATACGTGAACGATCGGCCGTAGGATTGGCCCATGGAGGGAGTGCCCGAGTCGCACAACGGATGGACGTTCCTGACGAACCACGCCCGCGTGCTGGCCGTCATCGCGGACAACCACAGCGCCCGCATCCGGGACATCGCCGCGCACTGCCGGCTGACGGAGCGGGCCGTGCAGAAGATCATCGCCGACCTGGAGCAGGACGGCTATCTGTCCCATACGAGGGAAGGGCGCGGCAACGCCTACCGGATCGAGCCCGGCAAGGTACTGCGCCATCCCGCCGAGGCGGGTCTGAGCGTGGCGGCCCTGCTCTCGCTGCTGATCCAGGACGAGGCGGGGCGCGCCGGACACGCCGAGACCGAGGCACACGACCCCCGTTCCTGACCGTCTCGCACGGCCCTTCGGCGGTCCGTCGGCAGAGAGAGACGAAGGTCACGAATACGTATCGGACATTTAGCGTTTCAATCTTCACACCAGTCACACAAGTTGGCTAAGTTGACGCCCAGACCGCATGAACGACTCTGGCACGACCCGCCGGGTCAGCGGCCCAACAGCCCGACAGGGCACAAAGCTTGGGGCGCCCCCGACTCGGGGAGCGCCCGGATCCGCGGGCCGGTTCCGCCCGCGGAGCACGGAAGGAGTACGTCTTCCATGGCGACGGAGGCCGACGAGCCGAGCCGGGCGGAGATCCGGCAGGCGGTCAACGCGTTGTACGACCGGGCCGAGAACGACACCGGGAAACACAACGTGACACGTGCCCAGTCGGGCGGCGGCCGCCGGTCCGGCATCTCCCTGACCCGGGGGCGCGGAGGGGCCGACCCGTCGTTGGATGCGGTGACCCGCAAGTGGTTCGACGGGGCGCGCAACAGCATCGGCCCCACGGTGCCGGCAGTCCTGCCCACCGACCGGATGCCGGCCCGTCCCGTCGCCTCGGCCGCTCCCCGGGTGCCGAAGGAACTGGAGAGGGCTTTCGAAAGCACTGCCTCGCGTGCGCGGCTCGAACTGGAGGCGCCCGAGCGCCGGGTACCGGAGCTGACCGCGCGAGCCGTCGCCGCGCTGCCCCCGGCGGCCGAGCAGGCGCCCGAGCCGCGCCGGGCGGAGCCCAAGGCCCTGGCGTCCGCGCCCCAGCCGTCGCCCGCGCCGTCGCTGACACAGCCGATGCCTCAGCCGATGAGATCGCCTGCCGCCCCGGCGCCTCAGCCGGGGGACTCCCTGCAGCAGCAGGCGTTCCGCACGGAGGCCGCGACCGCGGAGCGCGGCGGAGGCGATCAGCTGCCCGAGTTCAAGATAATGACGCCGGGGGCGGGCTCCGCACTCGGCGGCGCCGAGCCCTCGACCGCCTTCCCGACGTCCGAATTCGGTGTCGCGAAGCCCGCGTTCAGCTTCCCGATGCCGGAAGTCGATCCCACGACGGGCACGTTCATCCTTCCCGACTTCGACGCCGTCGACGCCGGCCGGGCGTCGGGCGCCCCGAGCCCGCAGAACGGCTCCGACACCGGCCCGTTCGCCTTCCCCATGCCGGACGCCGCCGCGACCACGCCTGCGGCCGGCACCCCGATGCCCCAGGCCGGACCGGCAGCCGGGTTCAGCTTCCCCATGCCGGAAGCTGCCGCCGCCACACCGGACTTCGGCGCTCCGATGTCCCAAGCTCTCCCCGCGACGGACTCGTTCAGCTTCCCCATGCCCGGCGAATCGATGCCCCAAGCCGGACCCGGAACCGGCTCGTTCGCCTTCCCGATGCCCGACGCCGGCCCCACCACCCCGGCCACCGGCATCCCGGCCGCCGCCGCACAGGCCGGGGCCGGCTTCCCCATGCCCGGCAACGCGATGCCCCAAGCCGGACCCGGAACCGGCTCGTTCGCCTTCCCGATGCCCGACGCCGGCCCCACCACCCCGGCCACCGGCATCCCGGCCGCCGCCGCCGCACAGGCCGGAGTCGGCTTCCCGGCCTCCGAACTCGATGCGGCGCAGCCGCCGTTCAGCTTCCCGTATCCCGCGGCCGACGCCATCACGCCGACCGCCGGCGTCCCGACGCCCCAGGCCGGACCGGCAACCGGCTCGTTCGGCTTCCCCACGCAGGACGCCTTCTTCGCCGCACCCCCGGCGAGCGTCCCGATGAGCCAGGTCGGCTTCGCGACGCCGCCTGCCGGCATCCCCGTGCCCGAGGCGGCCCTGACCGCGGCTGCGGCGGGCTACTGGGAACCCGAGCTCGTGGGCGCCGCCTCCGTGTCCGGTTACCCGGCTCCCGGAGTCGGCGTCGCCGCCCCGATGCCGAGCATGACCCTCCCCGTGACGGACGTCATGGGGGCGGCGATGGGCGCCCCCGCGGGACCGGTCCTCGTGGCTCCCGCACCCGCCCCGGCCCCGATGCCCGCTCCCACCGCGGCTCCCGTCGGCACCACCTTCAGCACGGCCGGCACGGCCTATCTGGGCAAGGCGGACAAGGCGCTCGCCTTCGCGCGTGCGCAGATCGGGCGGCCCTGCCTCCCCGGCGCCACCGGACCGGAGTCGTACGACTGCTCCAGCCTCACCCAGGCCGCCTGGCTGGCCGCCGGGGTGAGCCTGCCGCGGTCCGCCATCGACCAGGCGAAGGCCTTCACCCGGGTCGGCCTCGACGAGCTCCGCCCCGGCGACCTGGTGTTCTTCCACGACGACCTCAGCCACGTCGGCCTGTGCACGGACGGCGCCACGATGGTCCACGCCCCGGGTCCGGGTGCGTACATCCGCGAGGAGGCGATCCTCCCGTTCGGAGAGGGTGCGCTGCGCGGCGCCGTTCGACCCGCTTGAGCGGGCCGCCTCCATGCCGGGGTGTGGCCGGTAAAGAGGCATCGCGGGGGCGCTCGTCCCGGTGACACTGGCCTTCGGGGCGGCGTACCGGGAGGGCGGTCCGATGGGGGACGCGCGGGACAGTGTGCGAAAGGTCGACCGAGGGGGCGGCCGGCCGGGCTGTCCGGTGCGTCGCGGCGCGGACGGAAGCTGGGAGGTCCGGGGATACGCCGCCGCCCGTGAGGTTCTGCGCGCCACGGAGACGGTGCAGGCCGGCCTCGGGATCGAGACGGTGGAGAAAATGCCGTCCCGGATCCGGCGGCCGGTGCTCTACCAGGACGGCCCCGGACACCGCGAACAGCGGCGGCAGACCGCCCGTTTCTTCACGCCGCGGCACGTGGACGCGCACTACCGCGAGCTGATGACCCGGGTCGCCGAGGAGCAGCTGGCGGTGCTGCGGGCCGTCGGCACGGCACAGTTGTCCGACCTGAGCTTCACCATGGCGATCGAGGTGGTGAGCGACATCCTCGGGCTCACGCGCAGCCGGCCGGGCCTGAAGTCCAGGCTGGAGCGCTTCTTCCCCGAGGAGTTCGGCCGGCCCGGGCTGACCAGCCTGCACGGCCTCCGCTGGCTGCTGCGCCAGAACGCCAACTGGCTGCGCATCCACCTCGCCGACGTCCGCCCGGCGATCCGCGCGCACCGGGGCCGGGAGGGGGAGCGGGACGACCTGATCTCGCATCTGCTCGCCGAGGGGTGCTCGGGCGCGGAGATCCTCGGCGAGTGCCTGACCTACGCCGCGGCGGGCATGGTCACCACCCGCGAGTTCATCTGCGTCGCCGCCTGGCACCTGTTCGACGATCCGCGCCTGCTGGAGCGCTACCGTGCGGCCGAGGAGCCGCAGCGGCTGGAACTGCTTCGGGAGATCCTGCGGCTGGAGCCCGTCGTGGGCCGTCTGTCCCGCCGGACCACCGCGTCGATGCGGGTCGGCGGGGCGTCGGTCGGCCCCGGGGAGCTGATCACCGTCTTCGTCGACGAGGCCAACGCCGATCCGGACGTCGTGGGCCGCGCCCCGTGCCTGCTGCGCCCGGGCCGGGTGCTGGAGCTGGGCCCGGGGGCGGCCGGGCTGGCCTTCGGGGACGGCGCCCACCGCTGTCCGGGCGCCGGGGTCGCCGTACTGGAGGCGGACGTCCTGCTCAGCAGGCTCTTCGCGCTCGAAGGTCTGCGGATGACCAGCTCACCGCGGGTCTCGTTCAAGGACGAGATCGGCGGCTACGAGATCAGGAACCTGACGGTGACGGCGCCCCCACGGCGGGGGTGAGCCGACCGCTCCTTCAGCGCGCCGTGGAGTTCGGGCGCGCCTGGGCTCTTCTGGCGTTGTTGTAGATGCGCAGCAGGTGCTTGGAGACGGCGCACGGCGACATGTCGAAGTGACACTGACGGCAGGTGCGGACGTGCTCCTCGTAGGCGGTGCGGGCCTCTTGCAGGGCATCCTCGGGAGAGGGCATGGGGGGTCCTCCGAACGGAAACGACGGTTGCCGGGGCCGTAGCTACTCACCAGTAGGGCCCACGTCAAGAGGATTGGATCATGTTACTTACGGTAGCCGAAAATAGGATTCCGGCCGGTTCCGGGAACCGCCTCCACACCCCTGGCGTGAACTGATCAGTGCGGAACGACGGACGGAGGCACCGGATGCGGTGGGGAGCCAGGCGAGGACAGAGCGCGTCCGAGGGGGACGGTCGCGAGCGCGTGGTGGAGGAGCTGCACTCCGCGGCGGCCGTCGCCGAGCAGAGCGGCAGGGCCGGGCGGTACAGGGAGGCGGAGCGGCAGTACAGCACACTGGTCGACCGGGCCGCCCGCAGGCTGGGACCGCACGACCCCGAGACGCTGATCATGCGCCACCAACGCGCCCACTGGACCGGGGAGTCGGGGAATCCGGTGGCCGCGGTCGAGCTGTTCGCACGGCTGTCCGCGGACCAGGAGACCCATCAGGGCGCCGGCCATCCGCACACCCATCTGGCCCGTCACCAGCTGGCCCACTGGCACGGCCGGGCCGGCCGTCCCGAGGAGGCCGTGCGCCGGTACGAGGCGATGCGGCGCACGGCGGAGACGGAAGGCCGTACCGAGGCCGCGCTGGACCTGCAGTGCAACGTCGGGCACTGGCAGTTGGAGTCCGGCGACACCGCCGCCGCGCTCCGCACGTTCACCGAGATGCTGCGCGGCGCCGAGCAGAGACTGGGCCCGGCCCACCGGATCACCGGCATCGCCAGGAGCTACTACGCGCGACTCGCCGGAAGCCTGCCGCTCGGCCAGGAGGGCGGCCACGACGGCGTACGCGACCTCTGGGAGGCGGCCCGCGCCATCGAGGAGGGCGGCGATCTGCGGCGCGCCCTGCGCATGTACGGGCAACTCGCCGACGCCAGCGAGCAGTTGTACGGGGCGGGCAGCGAACAGGCCCTCGACGCGCGCGTCGCCCAGGCGAAGGCGGCGGTCGCCGCCGAGGAGTTCGCGACGGCCAGCCGCGTCTTCCAACAGGTCCTGGACTGCCTTGAGTTGCGGGGGCAGGGCCCGGGTTCCCCGGAGTACGACACCCTGAGCGCCCAGCGCGACGGGCTGGCCGCGCGGGCCGCGGAGACCGTGCTGCGGATCGGCGAGGAGGCGAGCCGGGCGCTGGCCCAGGACGTGGTGTCGGCGCCGGTCACGGCGTTCGGCCTGCTGACGGGCAGGAGCGGGACCGGGGTCGCCACGGTGGTCACCGGCCTCGCGGAACAGACCGGCGGGCGCGGCCCGCAGGCGGTGCCCGTCGAACGGTGGCAGCTGCTGCTGAAGCAGCTGGCGGACCAGGGCCACGACGTCCTCGCGCTGTACTTCGCCCGCCCCGCACCGGAGCCGACGGCCGAGGACGCCGACCTCTGCGGGCGGCTGGGACTGCCCGCGGTGTGCGTCCGGGCACGCGACGGCGAACAGGTCGAGGCGCAGGCGTTCTCGTTCGGTTCGGACGGTCCCGTGGCGGTGACGTTGCAGGTGGCCGTGGAGGAGGAGCCGCAGGACCGGCCGCCCGCCCCGGCCGCACCGCCCGCGGTCACCGTGTTCGACGAGGGGGCCGTGGCTCTCGGCGGCTGGCGCGGCACTCCCCGGGCCCGGGCGTCCCGGGTGGCCGACGACCCGCCGGCCTTCGGCTCCTACGAGGTGCTGCAACGCATCGGCAAGGGCGGGTTCGGGCGGGTCTACCTGTGCCGGGACGCCGACGGGATCCTCGTCGCCGTGAAGACGCTGCACGCCGAGTACGCGGCGGACGCCGACATCCGGGAGGGCTTCGCCCACGAGGTGCAGGCCGCGCGCCGGGTGCGTGAGGAACGGTTCACCGTCCCCGTGATCGCCGCCGACACCGCCGGCGTCACCCCGTGGATGGCGGTGCCGTACGTCTCCGCGCCTTCCCTGCAGGAGTTCGTCCAGCGGTTCGGCGCGCTGGACGAGCCGACCGTGCGGCGCGTGGGCGCGGGCATCGCGACCGCGCTCACCGCGATCCACGAGGCGGGGATCGTCCACCTCGACCTGAAGCCGGCCAACGTGCTGATGACCGAGGACGGGCCGCGCGTCATCGACTTCGGCATCGCCCAGATCGAGCGGCTGACCGAGCCCCGCGAGGGGTTCGCGGGCACCTACGCGTACGCCTCCCCCGAGCAGCTGCGCGGCGACGCCCGCTTCACCCCGGCCAGCGACGTCTTCTCCCTCGGCACGCTGCTGGCGCGGCTCGCACTCGGTCGGCTGCCCTGGGGCAGCGACGCACCGACCGTCGTGGAGAGCATCAGCACGAACACGCCCGACCTGTCGGGCCTGCCCGCCGGCCTCGACCGTGTCGTCCGGGACTGTCTGCACCCGGACCCCGCCCGGCGGCCGTCGCCCGCCGAGGTCGCCGCACAACTGCTCCCGGAGGCGGCCGAGTCGGGCCCCCTCGACGCGCCGCCGCTCTCCGCGGAGGCCCGCGCCCTGATCCGCGAGCACGCCACGCTGCCGGTCACCCTGCGACACGAGACGCTGGCCTACACGCGGAGCGAGGCGGAGCGAACCACCGTCGCAGCCGCCGGCGCCGCCGGTGACGCCGAGCCGGCGGCGGCGATCGCGGCCGCGGTCGACGAGGTCGAGGACCGGGCGGCGGGGTCGCAGGAGGCGGCCCGCGAGATCGAGGCACGGGTCCTGGCCTGGGAGCAGGAGGGCGGGTCGAGGTCCACGGAGCAGGCTCGCCGGGAGTGCGGGGAGTTCCACGCCGAGGCCCGTGAGCGGCTGGGCGGCCGGCATCCGCTCACGCTGCGGCTCTCGGTGTCGTACGCCTTGTTGGGCTGCGCGGAGCCGGGCGGGGTCGCTCACGCGGGGCGGGCGGTGGCGGAGGCGGCCGTCCACCTGGGCGAGGGGCATCCCACGGTGCGCGACGCCCGCACCCTGCTGGCGCTGCTCGACGCGGGCGGGGCGGGGTGAACGGCCGTGTCGGCGCACCGTTGTGAGGTGCCGTCAGGAGTGCGAGGATGCGCGGGACCCGCACGTCGCGAAGGGGAGGACGTCTTGGCGGACGAGGACGACAAGCGGCGGGCGGCGCGGGTGTTCGACGCGCTGGGAGCCGCGTACGAGAGGGCGTTCGCGCACTCGGAGGCGCACCGCCGGTCCCTGGAGTGGCTGCTCGGGCGGCTCGCGCCGGGCAGTCGGGTGCTGGACGTCGGCAGCGGCACGGGTCGGCCCACGGCCGAGACCCTCGCACGGGCGGGGCACGAGGTGCTGGGCGTCGACGTCTCCCCCGTGATGGTCGACCTCGCCGCGCGCCAGGTGCCGCAGGCGACGTTCCGCCGCGCCGATGCGCGTGAACTCCCGTTGGACGCAGGCTCGTTGGACGCGGCATGCGTGTACTTCTCCCTGCTCCAGATGGATCGTGCGCAGCAGAGCGACCTGGTCGGCCGGCTGGCGCGGGCGCTGCGGCCCGGGGGCAGTCTCGTGCTCGCCACCGTGCCGGTGGACGTGCAGGGGGTCGACGCCGTGTTCATGGGGCAGCCCGTGCGGGTGACCAGTTTCGCCGGTGAGGATCTCGTCGCCGTGGTCACCGGGGCCGGACTGACCGTGCTGGCCGAGGAGAGCGTGCTGTTCACCCCCGACCATCCCGAGGCCTCGCCCGAACCCCACCTCTTCCTCTGCTGCGGCAGGGAGTAGGACGACCTCTCAGCGTTCGTCGCGGGCGGCGAGCGCCAGGACCACCGCCGCCGCGCCCGTGCCGAGCAGCGCACCGGCCACCACGTCGCCCGGGTAGTGCACGCCGGTGTGGACCCGCGAGTAGCCCACCGCACAGGCCAGCAGGCCCAGCGGGACCGCGGAGACCGGCAGGGTCGGGCCGACCGCGGCGGCGAAGGCGACGGCCGAGGCGGTGTGCCCGGACGGGAACGACGCCGACTGCGGCATCGGCACATGCCGGCCCGGGAACGGCGAGTCCTCGGCCCGGTACGGTCGCGGACGGCGTACGAGCTGCTTGCCGAGCAGGTTGGCGGTGGCCGAGGCGACGCCGATGGCCGCGACGCCGAGGGCGGCTGCGCGGCGCGGGCGGCCGCCGCGCAGGGCGAGCGCCGCGGCGACCGTGAAGGAGAGCTTGGAGTGGTCGGCGGCGGCCGACAGCCGGCGCAGCGCGGTGTCCAGAGTGGGTGTCCTGGTCACCGTGACCGTCTCGTACAGGGCCTGGTCCATGGTGGCCAGGTCACTGACCAGGCGCGGGGTGGAAAGCTTCGGTCGGCGGTCAGACATCGTAGGCCTCCTTGATCGTGTGGGGGTCGGGATGGCCGAGCGCGAGGCGGACGACGCGCCGCCAGTCGACCGTGGGGGGCGCGTAGGCGGCGCCCGGGCGGTGCCGGGGCACCCGGATCCTCAGCGCGGCCGGCCGGACCGTGCACACGACGGGGGTGGGCAGTTCGAGTGCCTCGCCGTCGACGGCCACCGCGATGCGCTCCCGGTCGGCCTCGACGACGACACGCCGGGAGGTCACCGAGATGATGCTGCCCGCACGCTCGCCGAGCAGGGCCAGCTCGGCGGCCTGGGCCGCACCCTCCACCCGGATGCCGATCACGCCGAGCAGTCCGGCGTCCAACCGGGGACGGCGGCCGCCGCCGAGCGGGTCGGCGCGCGCATAGGCGTTGTTGCTGACCAGCAGGGCCTGCGGCGCGTGGACATGGGTGTCGTCCGTGCGGATGTCCAGGGTCGGGCCGGAGCCGCCCTGCAACAGGTCGGGCAGCTGGTCGAGGGCGGTGGACGCCTTGGCGTCACGGTAATCGGGGCTCTGCACTATCTCCGCGTACGCCCCGAAGGAGACGGTGTTCACGAAGGGCCGCCCGCTGACGTCGCCGAGATCGACCCGCAGTTCGACGCCGTTGGTGAGGGCGTCGAGGCTGCGCACGGGGTCGGTGCGGTCGAGTCCGAGGTCCATGGCGAAGTGGTTGCGGGTGCCGGCCGCGATGACCAGGAACGGCACGTCGTGCTCGGCGGCGACGGCCGCGACCAGCGCCTGGGTGCCGTCGCCGCCCGCGACGCCGAGCAGGTCCGCGCCCTCGGCGACGGCCCGGCGGGCCTCCACCGCCGGGTCGGTGTAGGTGTCGTCGGCGCCGAGCAGGACGACCTTGGCGCCGAGCGCCTCCGCGTGCTCGACCAGGCCGTGCTTCTCGACCTTCCCGCCGCCCGAGCGCACGTTCATGATCAGGACCGGTCGGCGCGGCGGCGGCGTCCTGCGGCCGTGCGTGCCCTTGGGGCGGCGCACACTGCGCAGCGAAGCCCGGGCCGAGGCCAGGGCCCCCGCCCACAGGCCGAGCGCGCCCACCGCCACCGGCCACAGGCCCGACATGGCGTACAGCACCATGACGCCCACCGGGGCCGTGACGGCCAACAGGCCGCCGAGCACCCGGGGTCCGCCCCGGTGCGCCAGCATCCACCACACACCCGCGCCGGCCAGCGCGAGGAGGGCGAATCCGGCGAGCAGGATCAGCCAGCCACCGGATCCCGCGCCCGCCATCACCACCGCGACACAGGCGGCGACCAACACCAGGGCGAGCCGGGCCCAGCCCCGCGCGCGGGCGACGGCATCCAGCTGCGCCCGCCCGAGGTGCGGCAGCGCCCATTTCGTCCTACGTGTCTCGTTCACCGTGCGCCCGCCATGCTCCGAGGCTCCCTGTTGTGCGTCGACAGCGCCAACGATCTCGATCAATTGTCCATGGCGCAGCACCCTGGTGTGACCGCGGTCCCGGTGCCGTCGCCTGTGTCGGCGACGGCGTCGAGGCGGCAGAAGCAGGACGCCTGTACGGGTACGTCGGCCAGGGCGGCGGCAAACTTCAGCTGTTGGGCCACGATCTTCGCCTCGGCCTCCTTGCCCAGCCTGACCAGGCACTCGTGGAGGCCGTGCAGGGACCAGACGTTGCCGGGGTGCTGGGAGGGGCGGGGCAGTGCGTCGTCGAGTCCGAGGTCGGCGCGGTAGACCGCCTCGGCGTCCACGATCCGGCCCTGTTCGAGCAGCAGGGCGCCGTAGGCGTGACGGGTGGGCTGCATCCAGCCCCAGGGCTCGTCGTAGGGAAGGCCGTCGTCCAGTTCGATCGACCGCTCCAGCGCGGCGAAGGCCAGGTCGTGGTTGCCTTTGCGGTACTCGAGTTCGCCTTCGAGCATCGCGGAGGCGATGGCGAGGATGTCCCGGCAGGTGTTGTTGAACAGCATGCGGGTCTCGGGGACGCGGTCGGCCGCCGCGTGGAACAGGTCGCGTTCGGCCTCGGCCTGCGGGATCCGGCCGGTGGCGGAGAGGGCTACGCCCCGGGCGTAGTGGCGCATCGCGGTGGTCACACTGTGCAGGACCGGGTCGGCGGGCGGCGGCACGTCGAGGATGTCCTGCCAGCGGCCGAAGCGGATCAGCACGTGAAAGCGCATGCCGAGGAACGCCTCCAGCCAGTCGGCCATCGGCGGGCTCTGCACCCGCAGCAGTTCCTCCGGTACGGAGGCCTCCAGACGCTCCGCGGTCTCCAGGGCGGTCCGGAACTGGCCGAGGAACATCGCTCCGTAGATCTTGAAGTGGTAGTCGTGCGACCGGTACAGCGTGTAGAAGTTCATCGTCCCGGAGCGCGCCCGGTACTTCTCGTCGGCGGCGATCGCGGTCGTGTTGTCGGCGACGACGCGGCGGTAGTCGCCGCACAGCACGTCCAGGTGCGAGGGCATGTGCTGGAGGTGGCCTGCGTCGGGCACCAGGCCGCGCAGCCGGTCGGCGACCTGGAGGGCGGCCTCGGGGGTGGGTGACATCTCCATGAGGTGGATGTAGAGGTGCAGGACGCCGGGGTGCCCGTCCGCGGCCCGATGTGCGAGCGCGCGGTCGAGCACCGCCTTCGCCTCCGATGTGCGGGCGCCCTCGGCGGGCTCGCCCGTGCGCAGGTCCCACAGCTGCCAGGGGGTGAGGTTCATCAGGGCGTCGGCGTACAGGGCGGCGACGTCGAGGTCGTCGGGGGCCAGTTCGTGGACGGCCCGCATGGCGTCGGCGTAGGGCTCGTTCCACACCGAGCAGTCCTCGGCGGGACGGGTCTGCGGGTAGCGGACGCGCAGCGCGCCGATCAGGGCCCGTTCGACGGGGGTGGCGGCCACGGCCTTCTGATGGGCGAGTTCGACGGCGGCGTGGGTGCGGGCGACGGTACGTGCCAGGTCCTCGTCGTCGAAGAACTCCCACGGCTTGTTGTAGTTGGGACCGAGGGCGTAGGCGATGCCCCAGTGGGCCATGGCGCAGTCCGGGTCGGCGCGGACCGCGGCCTCGAAGCAGGCGACGGCCTCCTCGTGGTGGAAGGCGTACGACCAGACCAGCCCGCGGTCGAACCACAGCTGGGCCTCGGGGGACGAGGTCGTCACGGACCGACCGTAGGCGCCGAGGTCGTAGTACTCCGTGGCTGCCGTGGGCGCCGTGGTCGGTGTGTGCTCCATGGATCTCCCATCGTCACGCGCGGTTCGAGCGACATATACCGCGCGGTCGGGCGGTGGGATGGTTCCTTGCGGGCGGGAGTACCCGAATTGACTGCGCACAGGGCACACAGGGCACACAGGGCCCGTCGGCGGTGCGACGGGCCCTGGTCGCAGCGGCTGAGTCTCAGTGCGTACGGCGTGCGTTGCGCCACAGCACGACGAACCCGGCGATCACCAGCAGGCCTCCGCCGGCCGCGGGCCACAGGTTGGCGCCCGTCTCGGCGAGTCCGCCCTGGACGGCCTGGGGCTGGGTCCCCCCGGGGATGACGGTGCCGGGAGAGGTGGTCGCCGGAGCGGTGGTTTCGGAGGCCTGGTCGGCGGGGGCCGGGTCGGCGGGGTCCGGTGTCCGATCGGGAGCGGTCGCGGGGGTGCCGATCTCGCCCTTCGAGTCGATGGCGGGCGGCGCCGAGGTGGCTGCCTTGATCGAGGGCTCGGTCGGGACGGGCTCGTTGGTCGCGGGTTGGTTGGCCGCGGGCTCACTCGCGGGCGCCTCGGGAGACTGGGACGGCTCCTGCGTGCCCCCGTCGGAACCGTTGCCGTTGCCGTTGCCGGCGCCGTCGTCCGAGCCGGGTTCCGTGCCCGCGCCGCAGGTGCGGCCCGTGTTGATGCAGTCGACCATCTCGCGCATCAGGTCGTCGTCGAAGACGTTGATGAAGTCGCCGTGGTCCGTCACCGGCTTGTGCAGCTGCTCGGGGAAGGAGTCCACGGCGAACAGCGGGGTGGGCCTGCCGCCGTCGGCGAGGCTCGGCGCGTCGACGTCGTACACGATGCGCTGCACCAGCTGCGGGACGGCCTTGAAGCCGGCCTGGCAGGAGCCGTCCGCGGCGGCGAAGGCCACGTGGGTGCGGTGGTTGGCGCTGTCGATGTTGGCGCCGTCCCAGCAGCTCTGGAAGCGGAAGGTGCGCACCACGTCGCTGCCTGCCGGGCAGAGCGGGTACTTGTCCTTCAGCTGCCGGTCCTCGAACCCGGTGCAGCTCCAGGACGCGTTGGCCTTGGCCGGGCCGTTGACGAACGCCTTGGCGTCGCCGGTGATGATGCGCAGCAGCCGGGGCATGGCGGTGACCTGGGCGCGCGGGTTGCCGACGAAGGTCAGCGTGACGGCCTTCGGGGTGACGATCTCGCCTGCGTTGCCCTCGATCCCGCCGCCGGGACTGCCCGCGTCCTGCTCCTGGGCGCCGTTCTGCAGACGCAGCACGGGCCAGTAGTAGGTGGACTTGTCGCCCTGGTCCACGCAGCTCGTCCCGGCCTTCGCCAAGTCGTCGTCGGAGGCGAACGCGTTGTTGGCCTGGTTGCCGACGTAGTCGTGGAAGTGGTGGGCGCCGTTGGTGACGCCCGGGGCGACGATCACGTTGTCGGAGTTGAACAGGCCGTTCGCGTTGACGCCGCAGCTGGTGACGAACGTGCCGCGGGAGGGGCCCGAGCCGGGATCCGAGCTCTGCTGCGCGGGCTGGACGGTGGTGATGTCCGCGTAGTCCGCGGCGACGGGCCCGTTACCGGCCTGGCCGCCGTTGCCCTGCCGGCCGTTCTGTCCAGCCCCCTGATCCTGTCCCTTGCCCTGATCCTGCCCGTCGCCGCCCTGGTTCTGGCCCTGACTCGGATCCTGGTTCTGCTGCTGCCCCTGGTTCTGCTGCTGACCCTGGTCCTGTCTCTGATCCTGGTTCTGCACCTGCTCTTCGGTGATCCGCAGCGTGCAGGCGGCGAGGGCTTCCAGGCCCGCCGGGCGGTCGCCGGCCCGGTCGATGGCGTCCGCGATGCGCTGGATCGTCGCGCCGCGCTTCTCCTTCAGCGGGTTCATCACCGCGTTGTCGGCGAAGGAGTTGTCCTCCCGCACGGCCTGCGCCTGGTCCTGGAGCTGTCGGTAGGCGCCGGCGATCTGCTCGTCGAGAAGGGCGAGTTCGCGGTCGACCTCGGGCGCGGCCGCCTCCGGGACGGACGTCAGGCCGTTGCCGACGTCGGGACAGTCGATGGTGACGGCGCCGACTCCGGCCAGTTCCACCGAGCCGCCGTCCGTGGCCGAGGCGTAGACGTTCACCGCCATCAGTCCGCCGCCGCCGAGGATCAGCGCCACGGCCGCGAAGCTCGCGCGTCGTCCGCCCGTCGGGCGTCTGCGCCTGTTCTGTACCAAGGAGTGCTCCTACGCGTCGTCGGCGGCCGCGGGCATGAAATCCCCCGGCGTTATACGCAGGAGCGCACGGAAGTGTTCAACCACCCCACGAATTCATAGCAACATCTCAGGAAAACGCTCTGGCCTGGACCTTTGCTCATTCCATCGACATGCCCGCGGGCACGGACCGGATCTGCCGCCGCCGCAGCGCACGCTCGTGCAGCAGGCCCAGGACGACGGCGGCGGCGACCGCGATGAGGTGCTCGCGGCCGGCGAGATTGGGCTTGGCGACCGACTCGAGGACCATCGAGCCGCCGGTCAGGATGAAGACGACGGGCGCGCGGCGGACGACCGCGAGGTACGTGAACAGCCCGACGACCGCCGCGGAGGGGCCGGTGTCGAGCACGCGTCCGATCTCGGGCGGCAGGCCGAGGCCCCACCAGCCCGGCCCCAACGCCAGCATCACCCGCACGGTGAGCGTGCCGGCCAGGGTGGACGTGTAGGCGATCAGCAGGGTCCTGCGACGGCCGAGGGCCAGTTCGGCGAGGGCGAAGGCGATGAACAGCTGGGTGATGCCGGCCCACACCGGCAGGTCGAGCGCCGGGACGTACAGGGAGACGGGGGTGCGCAGCAGGGCCAGCCACAGGGGCAGATCGCCCTGGACCCCGCCGAGGATCCTTACCGCCGTCTCACCGGCGGGGTGCTGGGCGATGGCATGGAAGAAGATCACTCCCCCGCAGGCCACGAACGCCAGCAGCAGCGCGCCGGGACCGCGTCGGCGCAGCTGTCGCAGGGGGTCGACGACGATGCCGTACCACTCGCCCCGTAGCGTCCGGGCGACGAACGCGGCGGCGGGCGCGAGCACGCGGATGCCGCCACGCGGCCTGACCTCGGTACGGCTGTCGCGGGGTCTGCCCTCGGTACGGCTGTCGCGAGGCTCGCCCTGGCTGTCGCGGGGCCGCTCCACGTCCGGACGCAGGATGCTCAAGGTCTCCCCCCACACACTCGTCGCACGGGGTTTCGTACGAGTCACGCCCTGGAAGACGCAAAGACGGCCTGCGAGGCTCACTCCGTCCGCAAGCCGTTTACCTCACATTTCGCAGGGGCACCCGATGACACCTGGTCACTTTCACGTAACTCAAGTGGGCTAATGTCACTTCCGTGGAACGCACTGACCAGCGGAACATGACCCCGGCCAGGTTACGTCGCACAGCGGGCCCGACCGGCTCGCGGCGCCCCTGGCCCCCGCCCGTCCCGGACGACCGCCGCGTGAACCGCCCGCCGTCCGTGGAGGCCCGCCCCGCCGACGAACCCGTACCGACCCTGCTCGCCGACGGCCTCCTCACCGAACGGCTCGCTCTGGCCGTCCCCGAGGACAGCAGGGTCGTGGTGACGGACTACGAGATTCCGCCGGGCGGCTCGCTGCCCTGGCACTACCACGAGGGCCGGGTCGTCGCCGTGGTGACGGCGGGCGTCCTGACCCGGACCCTGGCGGACGGGTCCGAGTGCGTGACGCCCGCCGGCGGGTGCATCGTCGAGCCGGTGGGGCCGCAGGGCGTGCACCGAGCGGAGAACCGCGAACGGGAGACGCTGCGCATCTGCGCCCTCTTCTTCCTTCCGCAGGGCGCTCCCCTGTCTACGCGCGCAGAACCGCCGGACGCCGTCGCCTGAGGGTGGGCCGGGCCGTTCTGCTCAGCGCTGTGGTCGACGGCCCGGCTCCTGGTACGGGAAGGTCTGCTCGGCGCCCGGCAGCGTGGGTCTGGGCAGGACGGCGACCTCCTCCTGGGCCTGCTGGAGCTGCTCCGCCGTGTCGTCGGGCAGCGCCGGCGCGCGCGGGGCGGCCGACGCGAAGCGGAAGGCGGAGGTGAGGTCGCCGAAGGCAGTGCGCCGCCAGTCGCTGATGTTGGGCTCCTCGACCCCGGTGAGCTTTTCCAGGAACCGCAGGGTCGAGGTGTGGTCGAAGGGCTCCGTGGCCACCCAGCCGCCCACGGTCCAGGGCGAGACGATGATCGCGGGGACCCGGAAGCCGCCGCCGATCGGCAGCCCTCCGACGAACTCGCCGGGCGTCCCGGCGGGCGGGGTCGGCGGGGGCACATGGTCGAACAGGCCGTCGTTCTCGTCGTAGTTGAGGATGAACGCGGTCTTGCGCCAGACCCTCGGGTCGGACGCGATGGCCTCGATCTTGGCGGCGACGAAGGCCGCCCCGGCAGCCGGCAAATAGTCGGGGTGCTCCGACTGGGGCCCCGGCGGCAGGATCCACGACACGGTCGGCAGCCGGTCGGCCCGGGCGTCGTCCTCGAACGTGCCCTCCGGTTGCGGTCGTACGCCTCGCTCGTACAGCTCGGAGCCCGGTTGCGCGTCCCTGAAGGCGGCGAACTGCTCCAGCATGTTGCAGCCGTAGTCGTCCTCCTGCTGGTACACCTTCCAGTCGATCCCGGCCGCCTGGAGGCGTTCGGCGTACGTCGTCCAGGCGAACGGCGTCGGCGCGGCGTTGCCGATGACGGGGCCGCCGCGGCCGCCGTCGGGGTCGACCGTGCCGGTCATCCACATCAGGCGGTTGGGCCAGGTCGGGCCGAGGACCGAGCAGAAGTAGTGGTCGCAGAGGGTGAAGGTCTCGGCGAGGGCGAACTGGAACGGGACGTCGTCGCGCGTGTAGTAGCCCATGACGTAGGGGCCGTCCGCGCCGTCGGCCTGGCGGTGGGCCGGCAGCCAGCGGTCCATCCGGCCGCCGTTCCACGCGTCGTGCTGCACCGACCAGGCATGGCTCGTGGACGGGATGGCCTGGGCGCTGGAGGTGTGGGTGTCCAGGTGGAAGGGCAGCAGGTAGCCCTTCGGGTTCTCGGTGTCGGGCTGGTGGAAGACGGACCGTCCGGTGTCGAGGGTGAGCGCGTCGGGGTCGGCGAAGCCGCGCACGCCGGACAGGGTGCCGAAGTAGTGGTCGAACGAGCGGTTCTCCTGCATGAGCAGGACGACGTGTTCGACGTCGGCGAGCGAGCCCCGGCGGGGCGGTTCGGCGGCGACCGCCTTCTGGACGCTCGGCGGGAGGAGGGAGAGGGCCGCGGCGGCGCCCAGCGCGCCGGCGGCCGAGCCCAGAAGTCTGCGGCGGGTCGACTCGGCCATGTGGTGTGCCCCTTGTGAGCGGAGGAAGCGGTGGGAACGTGGCGATGACGGGCGGCGTGATCTTGCTCTTGCCGCTATGGATTCCCAGCCGGGCAGGGATATGACGGCACGTCACTCCTCCGCGCCGCGGAGCGGTCGGGGCCTCTCGGTTACAGTTCCCCGTCGGCATCGAGCCGGTGGCGAGAGGAGACTCGGCAGTGCGCGTGGGGGCGGGGAACGTGGGGTACATGGGGCGGGGGCTGACACTGGCGGTCCTGGCGGCGGGGCTGGTGACGGGATGCGGCGCCGAGGGCGCGAGCCAGGACGCCGCCTCGACGGCGTCGGCGAAGGCGACCGCGAAGGTCGCGCAGCGCGGCGGGTCCGTCGGGGCCAAGGGGTCCGCCTGCGAGCTTCCCGTCACCTTCGACATCGCCGAGTTCTGGAAGGCCAAGGCCGTCGACGCCGGGAAGGCGAGCAACGCCGGCGGCGACCTGGCCGACCTCGCCGACGCTCTGCTGCATCAGGGCCCGGTCACCATGGCCTGCGAGATCGACGCCAAGCCCGCGGGGAAGATCGGGTTCCTCCGCGCGTGGACCGGTGAGCCGGGCGACGCCGACGCGCGCACCGTGCTGGAGGGCTTCGTCGCCGCCGAGAAGGAAGCGAGCGGCGCGAAGTACCGCACGTTCACGTCGGGCGACGTCAACGGCGCCGAGGTCGAGTACGTCATCACCAGCAAGTTGCTCGACGAGCCGAGGACGGAGCACGCCCTCGCCGTCACCACGTCCGAGGGCCCCGTCGTCCTGCATCTCGGCGGGCTCGACGACGGGGAGCACCAGGCGATGCTCCCGGCGTACGAACTCGCCAAGAGCACCCTGCGCCCGACCGCTGCCTGACGGTCGGCAGCGGGGCGTGCGGGCCGCGGCCCGCAGTCCGTCCTCGTGCGGCGCGCGGATGCGCATCCGGCCTGATGTGGCGCATTCTTGCTGTGTCGCCCAAGCGGCGGCGCACGGACGAGGTAGGGCCGATGACTGGGAGCGCCGGGGACGAGCGGAAGCCGTCCGGACCGCCGCCCGCGCTGCTGACCGGGGCCGTGGCGGACGCGCTGCGGACGACGGGCGGCCGCGCCGGTGGCGTGTACCTGTGCTCGGCGACGTCCGGGCTGCTGCGCCTGGCGGTCCTCGCGGGGCTGCCCGGTCCGCTGTTCCGGGCCTGGTGGCGGGTGCAGGTGGACCGCCCGTTCCCGGTGGCCGACGTGTTCCGGACGGGCGTGCCGGTCGTGCTGTCGAACGCCGCCGAGATGATGCGGCGCTATGCGCAGTTCGCGGCCGGCCTGCCCTTCCAGTTCGGTTCGCTGTACGTGCCCGTGGTGGCGGACGGGCGCTCGTTCGGGGTGCTGACCGTGCTGCGCCCGGCCGCGGACGACGCTGCGGAGGTCCTGGCGGAGCGTGAGCGGCTGACGGCCGTGGCGGACGCCCTGGGCGCGGACCTGCTGCGCCTGCGGGCGGGCGGCCAGGCCGTGACCTGGGACGACGAGCCGCTTTGCGTACGGCCGCCGGCCGCGGGACCGGCCCCGGGGCGGGTCGGGCGGTTCTCCTGGGACCCGGCGACCGACGCCGTCACCCTGGACGAGCAGGCACGCGCCCTGCTCGGGCTGCCGCCGGGCGCGTTCCCGGCCACGCTGGACGCCCTGGCCAGGGCCGTCGACCCGACGGACGCCCACCGCCTTCCCGGTCTGCTGCACCGGACGGCCCGGGGCCGGCCCCCGCCGCTGCCGATCCAGGTGCGCACCACCGAGGGCGGCCTGCGGCTGCTGGAGCTGTGGGAGGCGACGAGCACGGCGGCCGAGCCCGCCGCGTCCCCCGCCGCGCCCCGCCCCATCGCCGGCGTCCTCCTCGACCCTGGGCCGGGCGCCCTCGCCGACGGCGCCGCCGAGCTGCTCCCCGAGGGCGTGTTCTGCCTCGACCGGCTCGGGCTCGTCGTCTACGCCAACTCCCGGGCCGGGCACCTCCTGGGCGTGCCGCGGGAGCGGCTGGTCGGGCGGTCGTTGTGGGAGGCCGTGCCGTGGCTCAACCAGCCGACGTCCGAGGAGCACCTGCGGGGCGCCCTGCTGACGCCGGATCCCGCGCACTTCCATGTGCGGCTGCCGGCCGCCGCCGAGCCGCCCACCGTCCCGCGGCCGTACGAGGGCGAATGGCTGCACGTGTCGCTGTACCCGGGCCCGGATCTGATCACCTGCACGGCGGCCCCGGCGAGCCGGGTGCCGCACGACGCGGCCCCCGAGCCCACGGACCCGGACGCTCCCGCGCCGGACACCGCCGCCTCGACGGCCCCGCAGTACCGGCCCATCGTCCTGGCCATCGCACTGACGGAGGCGGTGACCGCCCGGCAGGTGTCGGCGGTGGTCATGCAGGAACTGCTGCCGGCGTTCGGCGGCCGTCGGCTGGCCATCTACCTCCTCCAGGAGCGGCACCTGTATCTGGCGTGGGAGTCCGGCTTCCCCGAAGGCTTCCTCGCCCCCTTCGAAGGGGTCGCCCTGGACGCCCGGCTGCCCGGCGTGGAGACGCTCACCACCGGCCGCCCACTCTTCTTCGACTCGATGCAGCAGCTCGCGGCCGCCTATCCGGGCATCGCCCTGGACGCGGTCGAGGGCTCCCGCGCCTTCCTCCCGCTGATCGCCTCGGGCCGTCCGGTCGGCTCATGCATCCTCGGTTTCGACCGTCCGCGCAGCTTCACCTCCGAGGAGCGCACGGTGCTGACCGCGCTCGCCGGGCTGATCGCCCACGCGATGGAGAAAGCCCAGCGCTACGACACGGAGGCGGCCCTCGCCCGCGGGCTGCAGCAGGCGCTGCTCCCGCGGCGGCTGTCGCAGCACGCCGGCGTGGAGACCGCCGGCCGCTACCTGCCGGGCACGGAGGGCATGGACGTGGGCGGCGACTGGTACGACGTCGTGGAGGCCGGCGACGGGCTGGCGCTGGTCATCGGGGACGTTCAGGGGCACGGGGTGCAGGCGGCGGCCACCATGGGGCAGCTGCGCAGCGCGGTGCGGGCGTTCGCGCTCGGGGACCGGCCGCCGGAGGAGGTCATGGGCGGCACGAACCATCTCCTCATCGACCTGGACCCCGGTCAGTTCGCCAGTTGCTGCTATGTCCGGCTGGACCCGGCCACCGGGGTGGCCCGGGCGGCCCGCGCGGGGCATCTGCCGCCGCTGCTGCGCCACGCCGACGGGCGAACCGAGGTGGTGGAGCTGCCCGGCGGTGTGGTCCTCGGGGTGGATCCGCGCGCCCACTACCCGGTGACGGAGCTGCGGCTGGAGCCGGGCGCGATCCTCGCCCTGTACACGGACGGACTGGTCGAGCGGGCCGGCCATGACATCGACGAGGGCATCACGACGCTGCGCACGGTCCTCGCCGAGGCCGAGGGTCCCGTGGGCCGTTCCCTCGCGGACGTCGCGGACCGGCTCACCGCGACGGCCCGGCAGGCCGTCGACCGGCCCGACGACATCGCCCTGCTGCTGGCCACGCGGCGCGGCGACGGGAGTTCACCCGAGGCGAGCATGACGCGGGCGGGCGGTGACCCTCTGTGACGCCTCTCGCCTCACGGGGCCGGGCAGTGTAGACATGGCACATGGTCCGACTCCTGGGGCGCTCGGATGCCCGGCCGGCCCGTCGTCCCCGGGGCCCGCGGGTGCGGCGTACGCCCGAGTCCGCGCTGGGCGGGCGCAGTCTCGCCGCGCAGGTGTTCGTCCTGCAGGTGGTCATCGTTCTGGTGCTGGTCGTCGCGGCCGTGGTGGCGCTGCTGCTCCAGGTGCGGCACGACACCACCCAGGAGGCCCGTAACCGCTCCCTCGCCGTCGCGGAGACCTTCGCCAACTCGCCGGGCATGGTGCAGGCGCTGGACAGCCCGAATCCGACGGCCGTGCTCCAGCCCCGGGCCGAGGCCGCCCGCAAGGCCGCGGAGATGGACTTCCTCGTCGTCATGAACACCGACGGGATCCGCTACACCCACCCCAAGCCGGACCGCATCGGCAAGAAGTTCGTCGGGACGATCCAGCCGGCGCTGGACGGCGGTGTCGTGGTCGAGGAGGTCAACGGGACCATAGGCCGGCTGGTGCAGGCCGTCGTACCGGTGAAGGCGGCCGACGGGCGGGTGGTGGGACTGGTGTCGTCCGGGATCACCACCGCGCACGTCGGCGGCAACGCCGACCGTCAGCTGCCGCTGGTCCTCGCCAGCGCGGCGGTGGCCCTCGCCCTGGCCACGGCGAGCACGGCGCTGGTCAGCCGTCGGCTGCTGCGCCAGACGCACGGCCTGGGACCGCGCGAGATGACCCGCATGTACGAGCATCACGACGCGGTGCTGCACGCCGTGCGCGAAGGCGTGATCATCGTCGGCGGGGAGGGCGATCTGCTGCTCGCCAACGACGAGGCGCAGCGGCTGCTCGACCTGCCGCCGGACGCCGAACGCCGTCAGGTCCTCGATCTGGGGCTGGACCGGGACACGGCCGAGTTGCTGGCCTCGGGGCGGATGGTCACGGACGAGGTGCACCTGGTCGGGGACCGGCTGCTGGCGATCAACCAGCGGCCCACCGACCTGGCGGGCGGACCGGCCGGCAGCGTGGCCACGCTGCGCGACTCCACGGAGCTGCGTGCTCTGTCGGGCCGGGCGGAGGCGGCCCGCGAGCGCCTCGACTTGCTGTACGCGGCCGGGGTGGGCATCGGGACGAGCCTGGACGTGGCCCGGACGGCGGAGGAGCTGACGGAGCTGGCGGTGCCGAGGTTCGCGGACTTCGCGACCGTCGACCTGTTCGACGCCGTGCTGAACGGCGAGGAGCCGGAGGCGCGGGGCGCGCTGCGGCGCACGGCGATGAGCGGGATCCGCAAGGGCGCGCCGCTGTACGCGGTGGGCGAGCGGATCCGGTTCGTGGACTCCGCCCCGCAGGCCCGCAGTCTCGGCGGGGAGCGGGCCGTCCTGGAGGCGCGTCTCGCCCAGTCCCCGGGCTGGCGGGCCCAGGATCTGGAACGGACCGAGCAGGTCGTGGAGTTCGGCATCCACTCGCTGATCACCGTGCCGGTGCGGGCCGGGGCGCTGATCCTGGGCGTGGTCAGTTTCTGGCGGTCGGAGCGGCCCGATCCCTTCGACCCGGACGAGGTGGTGCTCGCGGAGGAGCTGGTGGCGCGGGCGGCGATCTCCATCGACAACGCGCGCCGCTTCACCCGCGAGCACGGCATGGCCGTCACGCTGCAGCGGAGTCTGCTGCCGCGCACCCTGCCCGAGCAGAACGCCCTGGACATCGCCTACCGCTATCTGCCGGCCCAGGCGGGCGTGGGGGGCGACTGGTTCGACGTGCTGCCGCTGTCCGGGGCGCGGGTGGCGCTCGTCGTCGGTGACGTGGTGGGCCACGGGCTGCACGCGGCGGCCACCATGGGCCGGCTGCGCACCGCGGTCCACAACTTCTCCGCCCTGGACCTGGCGCCCGAGGAACTCCTCGGACTGCTGGACGAGTTGGTGGCCCGGATCGACCAGGACGAGGCGGCGGACGGCGTCAACGCGCCGGTTTCCGGGGCGACGTGTCTGTACGCCATCTACGATCCGGTGGCCCGGTGCTGCACCGTCGCCCGCGCCGGGCATCCGCCGCCTGCGCTGGTCCACCCCGACGGGCGGGTGGAGTACGCCGAGGTGCCCGCCGGGCTGCCGCTGGGGCTGGGCGGGCTGCCGTTCGAGACGGTCGAGCTGGAGCTGGCGGAGGGCAGCTCGCTGGTGCTGTACACCGACGGGCTGGTGGAGGACCGGACGCGGGACATCGACACGGGTCTGGAGCTGCTGCACACCGCCTTGGAGCGGGGCGCCGACGGCTCGCCGGAGCAGACCTGTCAGGCCGTCCTGGACGCGATGCTGCCCGCTCGCCCGAACGACGACATCGCGCTGATCGTGGCGCGCACCCGGGCGCTGGACGCCGACCGGGTCGCCGAGTGGGACGTGCCGGTGGATCCGGCGGCGGTGGGCGAGGTGCGGGCGGCGGTGGTCCGGCAGCTGGCGCGCTGGGACCTGGAGGACCTGTCGTTCACGACGGAGCTGATCCTGAGCGAGCTGGTCACCAACGCGATCCGCTACGGCAGCGCGCCCGTGCGCGTCCGACTGCTGCGGGACCGGACGCTGATCTGCGAGGTCTCCGACGGCAGCAGCACGTCACCGCATCTGCGGTACGCGGCCATGACGGACGAGGGCGGGCGCGGGCTGTTCCTCGTGGCCCAGCTCACCGATCGCTGGGGCACCCGCTACACACCCAACGGCAAGATCATCTGGGCTGAACAGCCGCTGCCTTAGCGGGGGTTGATTCCCGGGTTACTCATAAATGATGTTTATGAGTCCATAGACCGGACCCGCGTACCGGGTAAGGCTTGCCTCAGTTTAGGCTTCCCCCGAGTCGATCTGTCGCCACTCGAAGGGAACCTGATCATGCCCCGCCCCCTGCGGGTAGCCATTGTCGGAGCCGGCCCCGCCGGGATCTACGCCGCCGACGCGCTGCTCAAGTCCGATGTGGCCGCCGACCCTGGTGTCTCCATCGACCTCTTCGAGCGCATGCCGGCCCCGTTCGGCCTGATCCGTTACGGCGTCGCCCCGGACCACCCGCGCATCAAGGGCATCATCACGGCCCTGCACCAGGTCCTCGACAAGCCGCAGATCCGCCTCTTCGGCAATGTCGACTACCCGGGCGACATCAGCCTGGACGACCTGCGCGCCTTCTACGACGCGGTGATCTTCTCGACCGGCGCGATGGCCGACCGTGAGATGTCGATCCCGGGCATCGAGCTGGCGGGCTCCTACGGCGCCGCGGACTTCGTCTCCTGGTACGACGGCCACCCGGACGTCCCGCGCACCTGGCCGCTGGAGGCCGAGAAGGTCGCGGTCCTGGGCGTCGGCAACGTCGCCCTGGACGTGGCCCGCGTCCTGGCCAAGACGGCCGACGAGCTGCTGCCCACCGAGATCCCCGCGAACGTCTACGAGGGCCTGAAGGCCAACAAGGCGCTGGAGATCCACGTCTTCGGCCGCCGTGGCCCGGCGCAGGCGAAGTTCTCCCCGATGGAGCTGCGCGAGCTGGACCACTCCCCCAACATCGAGGTCATCGTCGACCCCGAGGACATCGACTACGACGACGGCTCGATCGCGACCCGGCGCGGCAACAAGCAGGCCGACATGGTCGCCAAGACGCTGGAGAACTGGGCGATCCGCGACGTCGGCGAGCGCCCGCACAAGCTGTTCCTGCACTTCTTCGAGTCCCCGTCGGAGATCCTCGGCGAGGACGGCAAGGTCGTCGGCCTGCGCACCGAGCGCACCGCCCTCGACGGCACCGGCAACGTCAAGGGCACCGGCGAGTTCAAGGACTGGGACGTCACGGCGATCTACCGCGCCGTCGGCTACCTCTCCGAGAAGCTGCCGAAGCTCCCCTGGGACCTCGACTCGGGCACGGTCCCGGACGAGGGCGGCCGGGTCATCGAGGAGTCCGGTGCGCACCTGCAGTCCACGTACGTCACCGGCTGGATCCGGCGCGGTCCGATCGGTCTGATCGGGCACACCAAGGGCGACGCCAACGAGACGGTGTCCAACCTGCTGGACGACCACGCGAACGGCCGTCTGCACACGCCCGTCTCGCCCGAGCCGGAGGCCGTGGACGCGTTCCTCGCCGAGCGCGAGGTCCGCTTCACCACCTGGGAGGGCTGGTACCGGCTCGACGCCGCCGAGAAGGCGCTGGGCGAGCCGCAGGGCCGCGAGCGCGTGAAGATCGTCGAGCGCGAGGACATGCTGCGGGAGAGCGGCGCTTAGTCCAAGGAGCCGGGTCCGGGGGCCACTTCAGGCCCCCGGCAGGTCCCCCGGCGCGCGGCGCGCGGCGCGCGGCAAAACCCCGGCCCGCCGAACCCCAACTCACCGGCGATTCAGGGCGGTTGCCGGTATTTCGCTGGGCCGGCCGATCGACACCTGTTAGCGTCCCGGGGTGTTCTCCCTCCAGGAACCGCCCTTCTTCACCCGGCTGCGCGAGGCGCGCCGGGTGCTCGTCGCGGGCGCGGGCGGCGGCTTCGACGTGTACGCGGGCCTGCCGCTGGCGCTCGCCCTGCGGTCGGCCGGCAAGGAAGTCCACCTGGCCAACCTGTCCTTCGCCGACCTGTACGGCCTGCCCACCGAGGTGTGGCAGGAGCCGGACGTGGCGGCGGTCCGCCCCGACACCCGCGCCCGCGGCGACTACTTCCCCGAACACACCCTGGCCACCTGGCTGGACCGACACGGCCTGCCCGCGACGGTGTACGCCTTCCCCCGGACCGGGGTGAAACCGCTGCGGGACGCCTACCGCGCCCTCCTGGACCACCTGGGCGGGATCGACGCCGTCGTCCTGGTCGACGGCGGCACGGACATCCTGATGCGCGGCGACGAGCACGGCCTCGGCACGCCCGAGGAGGACATGGCGAGCCTGGCGGCCGTGCAGGTCCTCGACGAGGTCCCGCACCGGCTGGTGGCCTGCCTCGGCTTCGGCGTGGACGCGTACCACGGCGTCAACCACGCCCTGGTCCTGGAGAACCTGGCCGCGCTGGATCGCGACGGCGCCTACCTGGGCGCGTTCTCCCTGCCCCGCGACAGCACGGAGGGCGCCCTCTACCTCGACGCGGTCGCCCACGCCCAGGCGGCCACCCCCGGCCACCCGAGCATCGTGCACGGCTCGGTCGCGGCCGCCGTGCGCGGCGACTTCGGCGACGTGCGCTTCACCGAACGGACCCGGAACAGCGAGCTGTTCGTGAACCCGCTCATGGCGCTGTACTTCTGCGTCGACGCCGTGGGCCTGGCCCGCCGCAACCTCTATCTGGACCGGCTGGAGGACACCGTCCTCATGCGTCAGATCAGCACCCGCATCGAGGAGTTCCGGGACGGCCTTCCTGCGCTGCGGCAGCCCCGGGCGTTCCCCCACTGACACAGTCCGTCAGCGGGCCGCGAGGTCCCGGCCGGCGATGACGGCCAGCGCCGCGGTCAGGAGCAGTGCGGCCGCGCCCTGGGACACGAACGCCGCCAGCGTCACGGCGGGGACGGGGACGTCGAGCCACGGGTACAGGGCGGCCAGCCGCAGTGCGAGAACCAGCAGACCGAGGACGGCCAGGGCCAGCGTGGCCTCCCCGTGCGCGGCAGGGTGGCGGGTGCGCCACACGATCCGGCCCAGCGCCGCGACGAGGAAGCAGGTCGTCGGCGCCCAGACCGGGTCGGCGGCCATCGGCACCAGCACGATCGAGGCGCCCATCACCACACAGCACGCCAGGTAGGCCAGGCCCGGTGGCAGCGCGGGCAGGGCGGCCGCGGGGGCGTCGCGGTGATGGGCGGCGCACAGGGCCAGGGCCGACAGCCAGGCGAAGAGCACGGAGACGGAGGCGTAGGGCGTGTCCGGCAGGAAGGCGTCCGTCACCAGCGGCGCGAGGAACGGCCACAGGCTGGGCAGCGCGGCGAGGAGCGCGGCGACCTGCGCGAGGCGGCGGCGGTCGTGCAGCAGCGCGAAGCAGGCGACGGTCCACAGCAGGGGCAGCAGCCAGATCGCCCCGGCCGCGAACCCTCGGACGGCTCCCCGGCCGATGAACCCGGTGAGGAACATGTGCCACTGCGCGGACCCGCCGGTGGTCGCCCAGGTCAGCTCCAGCACCCGGTCGACGACAGCGGCTGCCGCCTGCAGCACCACGGCGAAGAGCGCGAAGAGGCGGACGGACGAGCCGAGCAGGACGTAGCGGCGGGGCGCTCCGGCGGTGCCCAGCCGGGCCCGCACGGCGAGGGCGGCGATGCTCGCCACCTCGCCGAGCGTGGGCCGGCTCTGGTCCTGCGCGTCACGGTCGATGTCCCAGAGGTAGACCTCGACCATCTCCTCCTCGCGCTCCCTGCGGTAGTACGCGGGCAGCAGACGCAGGACGGTGCGGTAGCGCGCTTCGAGCAGGGTCGTCGTGCCAGTCGCAGTCGTCATGCCAGACCTCCGGCGAGTCCGGGCCCGGTGGCGGGCGGAGTGACGGTTCCGGGAGCGCGGCGGCCCTCGGCGATACGGCTCCGGGCCGCGGTGGCGCCGGCCGCCATGCGCTCCGCCTCCGCGGCGAGGGCCTGCACCCCGTCCTCGGTGACGCGGTAGTAGCGCCTGAGCCGGCCCTGCTGGACCTCCTCGCGGTCCAGGGCGATGAGGCCGTCGGCGGTGAGCCGGTCGAGCACGCCGTACAGCGTGCCGACTCTCAACCGGACCTCTCCGTCCGAGAGTTCCTCTATCTCGCGCAGGATGCCGTAACCGTGCCGGGGCTGGTCGGCGAGGGCCGTCAGCACGAAGAAGGCGGCCTGCGTCATGCTCCTCGATGCCATGGACTGAATATATCGGCTTCCGATATATCCTGCACAGCGAAACACCGAGCCGAACCGAGCCGGACCCTCAGGAGCTCCGCAGGACACGGCATCCGGTGCGGCGTTCAATGGCGCCCATGAACTTTCGGCGCAGAAGGTCACACCGCCGGGGGAAGGCCGGGGCGGCGCTCGCCCTGGCTCCGCTTCTGCTCGCCCCGTGCGTCCTCGCCGCCACTCCCCCTCCTCAGCCTCCTCCCCAGCTGACGCAGTCCGAGGTGGACTCGGCGGTCGGCCGGCTCGACGGCATCGTGCAGAACGGGATGGCCCGCACCGGCGTGCCCGGCGTCGCGGTCGCCGTCGTCTACCAGGACCGGGTCGTCTACCTGAAGGGCTTCGGCGTCCGCCACGAGGGTCGGGCCGGGCAGATCGACCCGACACGGTGTTCGAGCTGGCCTCGCTGTCGAAGCCGCTGACGTCGACCGTGATCGCGGGAGCGGTGGGCGACAAGACCGTCGGCTGGGACGAACCCGTGGCCGGGCGCCTGCCCGCTCTCGCCCTCAGGGATCCCTGGGTGACACAGCACGTCACGGTGGCCGATCTGCTCTCGCACCGCAGCGGCCTGCCCGGCTCGACCTGATCGGAAAGATCTACGCCCAGGAAGCGGCGGCGGGCCGCTCCCCCACCGACTACTCAAAGCCGCCCGCCGACGCCGCCGAGGCCCGCCCCCTCGCCGCCTACACCGGCGTCTACGCCAACGGCTACTACGGTGCGCTGACCGTCACCGCGTCCGGCGGCGAGCTGACCATGCGGCTGGGCCCCAAGCCGACCACGTTCCGGCTGACCCACTACGACGGCGACACCTACAGCTTCCGGACCGTCGGCGAGAACGCGGTGGGGCTGTCCGGCGTCACCTTCCACGGCGACCGGGACGGCAAGGCGACGCGGGTGACCGTGGAGGCGTTCGACAAGAACGGGCTCGGCGTCTTCACCCGCCGATGACCGGCCCGCCGGACCGCCGCCCGGACCGCCGCGGTCAGCCGTCGTCGCGCGGGTGGGTCTCGATCACCCGGCCCTTTACGTCGGCCCGGAGGTAGGCGCTGCCGTAGTCGTCGGAGAGGTACACGCTCATCGACGGATCGGTGTGGAAGACGGTGGAGGCGGGATTGATCGACAGGTAGCGGCTCGTGGGCTCGGGCACGCCGAGCGTCCTTCCGGCCCTGGCCAGCAGCGCGGGCACCGCGTCCCAGTCGTAGAGGTCCAGGTCGACGGGGACGGCGCCGCCCATGACGGTGCCGCCCGGACCGTCCTTCACCGCCACGTCCCCGCCCCGGTAGATGTACCGGTCGTAGAGCTTCGGGTGGCCGGCGACGGGGGCGTCGGCGATCGCGTACTCCCCGTACACGGCGAGGCTGGTGACCTTCGTCCCGCCCATGGCCGCGGTCAGCTTCGCCACCGCCGTCCTCACCCCGTCGCCGTTGAGCAGGTCGACGGTCCCCGCCGCGGCGGCGCCGGACGAGCCGCCGGAGGACGCCTGCCGGACGCTCTGCGACGGGGACGGAGACGAGGACGGGCCGGATGCGGGCGCACTGCCGATGTCGTCGTTCTTCGTCTGCGGAAGCAGCGCCCACACCAGAACTCCCGTCAACGCCATGGCGACGACGGTTCCGGTGACCGCCGTGGCACGGACCCGGCGACTCCGAGCCGGGACGCCGACCTGCGACGGGGTGAGCGTGACGACGGCTGCGGGTTCGGCGGCAGGCGGCGCGAGCGGGTAGGAGGTCGGCTGAGCCTGCTGGGCGTGCAGGGCCGGCCGGTCCTGCTGTGCGTGCCGGTCCTGCTGTGCGTGCTGGGCCTGTGGAGCAGCCCACCCGGACGGTCCCGGGGCGTCCCCGGCCACGGCCGCGAGCATCCGGTCGACCTCCGCAGCGTCGGGGCGGACCTGTGGGTCCCGGACGAGCAGCGCCGTGAGGACGCCGGTCAGCGGTCCGGCCCGGCGCGGCGCGGGCACGTCCTCACCGAGTACGGCGGCGAGCGTGGCGAGCGTGCTCGCCCTGCGCAGCGGATGGCGCCCCTCCACGGCGACGTACAGCAGCATCGCCAGCGACCAGAGGTCGGCGGCGGGACCGCCCTCCTTGCCGCTGACCCGTTCCGGCGCCATGAAGTCGGGCGAGCCGATGACGGCGCCGGTGGCGGTGAGGCCGGCGGACTCCCGGACCGCGGCGATCCCGAAGTCGGTGAGCACAGGCCGCCCGTCGGGGCGCAACAGGACGTTGGCGGGTTTCACGTCGCGGTGCTCGATACCGACGGCGTGCGCGGCGCGCAGCGCCGACAGCACCCCGCGGCCCAGGCGCGCAGCCTCGACCGGGGGCATCACGCCCCGTCCGAGCCGGTCCTGGAGGGAGCCCCCTTCGACCAGCTCCATCACGATCCACGGGTAGGTGTTCCCGCCGCCGTCGACGATGTGGTGGATGGTGACGACGTTGGGGTGGTGGACGCGGGCCAGCGCGCGGGCCTCCCGCAGGACGCGCTCGCGCAGCGTGCGAGCGCCCTCGGGGTCGTACTCGGCCAGGTCCGGGTCCGGGGGCCGGACCTCCTTCACGGCCACGTCCCGCTGCAGGGCCAGGTCGTGGGCCCGCCACACCAGTCCCATGCCTCCGCCGCCGAGCCGCTCGACCAGTTCGAAGCGGCCGTCCACGACACGTCTGTGGGGTTCCCCTGTGCTCATGGCAGGAGCTTAGGGGTATGCGCCGACAGGCCGTGTGTCGGCCGGAGGGGGCACACCGCGAATGGTCCGCGGGGCCACGGGCATGCTGTGAACGAGGTCACTTCCGTCGGTCCGAGCCGAAACCGCCACCCCGGACCGCTCCCCCACTCGCCGTCACCCTTCCCTGCCCGTTCCCTCCCCCGCGAAGGACATGTGCTTTGGCTCTTATGCACCCTGACGCTCCCTCGGCCCGCCGTCCGGGCCGCTCCTGGACGATCCGCGTGGTCGGACACCGGGACCGCAGCGCGTCGGTCACCTGCTCCTCGGCGTGCGCGATGCCGCCGCGTTCCCGTGACATCACGGCCCTGCGCCGCTTCGCCGAGGCCCACGCGGCCGCGCATGCCCGAGCGGCGGCGGTGCATCACGACGCGGCCTGCTCGTGCCGCCGCCAGCGGTGCGCGCTGCACGAGGGCACCCGGATCAGCTGCGCGGGCGCGGTCGTCCTCGTCCTGCGGCACGACCCGTCGGTCGGTCAGGTCTGGACGCTCAGCGAAGTCTGCTCCGCGTGCGCCGCGTTGATGCCGCACACCCGTCTGCTGAGCCGGGCGGTTCCGCCCCCGCCGCGCGTTCCCGACGCGGGGACGGACACCCCTACGAGCCGGGGCACAGGCTCGGGCACAGGTCCGGCCGTGGGTCGGGAGCCTCACGGCCGTCCCGCTCCGTCCGGTCCGACGACGCCGACCGTGGGGCCGCCGCGACTCGTCCCCGGCGGGTTCAGCGCACCCTCGTCGGGCATCGGCCCCGGCCCGGAACGGCGTGCCGGCCGACGGCGCGGACGTGCGGAAGCGGAGGGCGGCGCGGCGTGACCGGGCCGGGCGTGACCCGGCCGTGGGCCTCCCTCAGGACTGGTGCCGGGACTGCGGCGGAATGCGCACCGGCAGGGCGCCGAGGATCCGGCCACGGGCAGCCGGCGGCGGACCCGGCTGACCCCGCGTGACGGCGGGCCGCTCGTCCCCGAACCGGGTCGCCACGAGTTCGGCGATGCGTGCGCCGCTGCGCCGCCCCTCCAGATGCAGACGGCCGACGTTGGTGCGGTCGTCTGCGAGCAGCGTCAGGATGGCGGACGGCCCGGCGGCGTACGTCGCGAGGTAACCACCGGCGCCGCGGACGATCATTTCGCGGAACTCGCCGCGGGCCGCGACGTCGACCATGCGGCGCCCCACGCCGAGCGCCGCCGCGGTGAGCGCGGCCAGCCCTTCCGGCTCCACCCCCGGCATGTCCTGGGCGAGGACGAGGCCGTCGACGCTGGCCGCCAACGACCCCGTCAGCTGCGGCATTCGGCTGCGCAGCCGATGCAGTTCGTTCAGAACCTCGGCCTCGACGGCCATGACCGGTGTCCCTTCGGCGCGTTGTCGACTGATGCGGATCAAGTACGGTGCGGCGCGGGGTGGTTCAGGTGAGTTCAAGTGAATTCGGGTGACCCTGAGGCTACGGAAAGTGGCCGCCGAAGGCGATGGCTTTGGCATTTTCCCTTGGAAAATTCCACCCAGTCCGGAGATGACCTCGACCCCAGGTCCTCTACCTGCATCACTGCAGGTCAGAAGCAGTTCCTAGGCGTACGACCAGCCTCGTGCTGTACCTCGACGTCAAGCGACATCCGCCTACGGAACCGGCAGCCATACGCATCGCTTATAGCCCGATTCAAAGAGATCCCCTACCGCGCACCACAAGCTCTGCCTAATTTGGCAGGCACGTTGCGGCATCTACCGCACGCCTCCATCCCTGCCGATCGAGCGAGCTATAACCATGGCATATCTTCAGATCACACTTCAGGTGTACGAGAAGTACAAGCAGCCCCCACTGCTGAAGGCGGCGCCCGAGGTGCGCGTCTACGACGTGGTCTGAGTGATGGACGACCTCTGAGTGATGGACGACCTCACCGCGTTGCTGCGCGAGTACGACCGTGCCGTCGCCTACACCGACGACCTGTGGCGGGACCTCACCCCGGACGAGGTGACCTGGCGCCCGCACGAGGACTCCAGCGCCATCGGCTGGCACCTGGGCCACCAGGCCCTCGTCGCCCACCGTCGAGCGACTCACCGAGTTCCGTGAGACCGTCGCCCACTTGCTGACGGCACTCATCAACCATGAGTACCAGCACGATCAGTGGATCAGCGAGGTGCAGGCCGAGAACCTCGGTCAGGCGCTGCCGCCCGATCCCGCGTCCGACCGGCTCAGCCGCGTCGGCTACATCGTCCTCAACCCCTACGCCTGACCAACCCGCACAGGAGCACCGCATGTCCAGCACCACCACCCTCGACTTCTCCGGCCAGAAGGTCGTCGTCATCGGCGGCACCAGCGGCATGGGCTACGCCGTCGCCCGCCACGTCCTGGACGCCGGCGGCACCGCCGTCGTCACCGGCCGCACCCAGGCCGCCGCCGACGAGGCCGCCGCCGCCCTGTCCGTCCACGGCAAGACCGTCGGCCTCGCCGCCGACCTGGCCGACCCCGCCGCCGTCGACCGCCTGTGCATCACCCTCACCGAGGACCACGCCGACGCCACCCTCCTCGTCAACGCAGCCGGCGTCTTCGCCCCCAAGACCTTCCTCGAGCACACGCCCGAGGACTACGACCGCTACCAGGCCATCAACCGCGCCTTCTTCTTCCTCACCCAGACCGTCACCGCCAACATCATCGCCCGCGGCGCCAAGGGCTCGATCGTCAACATCGGCTCCATGTGGGCCCACCAGGCCATCGCCGCCACCCCCTCCTCGGCGTACTCCATGGCCAAGGCCGGCCTCCACTCCCTGACCCAGCACCTCGCGATGGAACTCGCCTCGCACGGCATCCGCGTCAACGCCGTCGCCCCCGCCGTCGTACGCACCCCCATCTACGAGGAGTTCATCCCCAAGTCGGACGTCGACTCCGCCCTCGACGGCTTCAACGACTTCCACCCGATCGGCCGCACCGGCACCCCCGACGACATCGCGGCCACCGTCGCCTTCCTCCTGTCCGACCAGACCGACTGGGTCACCGGCGCCGTCTGGGACATCGACGGCGGCGTCATGGCCGGACGCAACTGACCCACGCCCAGGCCGAACAAGCCGTCGCGGCCCCGTAGCCGCTCCTGCCTCCGATGCTTCGGCGAGCCACCGCCCTCTCGCCGACATCAGGGCGCAGGAGCACCCCGCCCGCAGCGCTTCGGAGTTCGTTGCAGGGTCGGCGCGATCACCTCGCTGACCACACCCACCAGCGCACCGATCGCCCCGGGATCTTCGCCGCCAGTACGGCCCTGTAGTCCTAGCTCGGACACCAGGGAGCAAGTAACCCGCCGGTAGGTTTCGAGGCTCGGATCTGCCGTTTCCTGCTGCTCGGGGGTTTCATTGGGCTGATCGGATGAACCGACGGTTCGACGGCAAGGGGCGGGTGTGCGACAGGAGTGGTCACCGGAAGACGTGGTGGCGTGCTGGACGTTGGTGGATGGCGACTGGGATCTGGTGGCCAACAAGTCCGGCCCGACCAGGCTCGGCTTCTGCCTGATGCTCAAGTTCTTCGAGATCGAGGGCCGGTTCCCGGAGTTCATCGAGGAGTTCGCTCAGCCCGCTGTTGAGTACGTCGCCGGTCTGGTCAAGGTGCCAGCGGTCGAGCTCGCGGAGTACGACCTGGCGGGCGCAAAGCGGCACCGGAAGCAGATCCGCGAGGCGCTGGGGTTCCGGCCGTCGACAGTGGCGGACGAGAAATGGCTGACGGAGTGGATGGCGACAGAGGTCTGTCCGGTCGAGCTGGTCGAGGACCGACAGCGGGAGGCCCTGCTGGTGCAGTGCCGTGTCGAGCGGATCGAGCCGCCCGGCCGTACTCGTGTGGAGAAGGTGCTGGTGGCGGCCCGCAACCGGTGGGAGCGTGCATTCTGCGCGCGGACCATCGAGCGCCTCGGAGACGTGGGCACGGCCCGTCTGCTGGCGCTTGTGACGGAGGACAACGAGGACGGCACGTCCCTGCTGGCTGTGCTCAAGCGCGACCCAGGCGCGGTCGGTCTGGATTCGCTGCTGACCGAGATTGCCAAGCTGAACGACGTGCGCAAACTCGGCCTTCCCGAGGGGCTGTTCGCGGACTGCTCGGAGAAGATGGTGGCTGCGTGGCGGGCGCGGGCGATCAAGATGTATCCCTCGGACTTCCGCGACACCGCAGAGGATGTACGGATCGCGCTGCTCGCGGCGCTGTGCTCCTCCCGTCAGGCAGAGATCACGGATGCGCTGGTGGAGCTATTGGTGGCTCTGGTCCACAAGATCAACGCGCGTGCCGAGCGGCGGGTGGAGAAGCAGCTGACAGCGGAGCTGAAGAAGGTCCGCGGCAAGGAGGGCATCCTCTTCAAGCTCGCCGACGCGGCGATCGGCAAGCCGGACGAGGTAGTGCGCACCGCGCTGTACCCGGTGGTCGGGGAGAAGACGCTGCCCGACCTGGTAGCCGAGGCGAAGGCGAACGAGAAGGTCTTCAAGGCCAAGGTCCGCACCACCCTGCGCTCCTCGTACAGCTCGTACTACCGGCAGATGCTGCCGCCGCTGCTGAAGACGCTGGGCTTCAAGTGCAATAACACCGCCTACCGGCCGGTGATGACGCGATGAGGCTGCTGGAGAAGTACGCCGAGGTTGACGGCAAGACACGCTTCTACGACGCCGCCGACGCGGTGCCGATGGACGGCGTTGTACGCAAGGACTGGCGCGAGGCCGTCGTGGACGAAAAGGGCAAGGTCGAGCGCATCCCGTACGAGCTGTGCGTCCTGGTCGCGCTGCGGGAAGCGATCCGGCGCCGCGAGATCTACATCGAGGGCGGGCTGCGCTGGCGCAACCCGGAGGACGACCTGCCCGGCGACTTCGAGGCCACCCGCACCGTGCATTACGCCGCAATCCGTCAGCCCCAGGACCCAGCCGAGTTCGTCACCGGCCTGAAGCGGCGGATGACGGATGGTCTGGACCGGTTGTCGGCCGCGCTCGCGGATGGCTCGGCGGGCGGGGTGAAGGTCACCACCCGCAAGGGCGAGCCCTGGATCACCGTGCCGAAGTTGGACAAGCTGGACGAGCCCACCGGCCTGGCGGCCTTGAAGGAGGAGGTCGTACGCCGCTGGGGCGTCCTCGACCTCCTGGACGTGCTGAAGAACGCCGACTTCACGACCGGCTTCACCGACGAGTTCGCCTCCGTCGCCGCGTACGAGCGCATCGACCGCACCACCCTCCAGCGCCGGCTGCTGCTCGCCCTGTTCGCGCTGGGCACCAACATGGGCATCCGCGCCATCGTGGCGACCGGCGAGCACGGCGAGACCGAAGCCGCGCTGCGGCACGTACGTAAGCACTTCATCACCGTCGACAACCTGCGGGCCGCCGTGACGAAGCTGGTGAACGCCACCTTTGCCGCCCGCGATGCCACCTGGTGGGGCCGGGGAAACGCGTGCGCGTCGGACTCGAAGAAGTTCGGCTCCTGGTCCTCGAACTTCATGACCGAGTACCACGCCCGCTACGGCGGTAACGGCGTGATGATCTACTGGCACGTAGAGCGGAAGAACGTCTGCATCTACTCGCAGCTCAAGAGCTGTTCGTCGTCCGAGGTCGCGGCGATGATCGAGGGCCTGCTGCGGCACTGTACGGACGCCGAGATCGAGTCCAACTACGTCGACACGCACGGCGCCTCGGTGGTCGGGTTCGCCTTCACCGAGCTGCTCAACTTCCGCCTGCTGCCCCGACTGAAGAACATCGGCAGCATCCGTCTGTACCGCCCCGACGACAACCCGCCCGGCTGGCCGGCACTCGGCACATCCCTGGCCCGGGCCATCAAGTGGGACCTGATCGAGCAGCAGTATGACCAGATGGTCAAGTACGCCACTGCTCTGCGCCTGGGCACGGCGGAGGCCGAGCAGGTGCTGCGGCGCTTCACCCGCGGCGGCCCCAAGCACCCCACCTACGCCGCGCTCGAAGAGCTCGGCCGCGCCGTCCGCACAATCTTCGCCTGCGACTACCTCGCCAGCCCCGGCCTCCGCCGCGAGATCCACGGCGGTCTCCAGGTCGTGGAGAACTGGAACAGCGCGAACACCGTCCTGCACTACGGCAAGGACGGCGCCCTGACCGGCCCGGACAAGGAGCACGCCGAGACCTCGATGCTCGCCCTGCACCTGCTCCAGTCGAGCCTCGTCCACATCAACACCCTGCTGCTCCAGCAGGTCCTCGCCGAACCGGTCTGGGCGAAGAAGCTCACCGATGAGGACCGGCGTGGTCTGACCGCCTTGTTCTGGTCGAACATCAACCCGTACGGAACCTTCCGCCTCGACATGGACAAACGACTCGACCTGCTGCCCCTGCCCCTGCCACGCCCACGGCAGGCCGCAGGCGACCGACTGCCAGAGAGGCGATGAACCGGCCCCTGAGCGCTGCTGCCGCCTACCGCGCCGTGGCGACTTGCCATACACATTGACGGAGTGAGTACTCACTCCGTAAAGTGGGAGGCGTGACAGAGACCTCTTCCACTCCCTCCAGGCGCCGTGCGGCGCCCATGAAACCCGACCAGCGCCGCGCGATGATCGTCGCTGCGGCCCTTCCCCTCGTGGTCGAGTACGGCGCCTCCGTGTCCACCGCGAAGATCGCCCGCGCCGCAGGCATCGGAGAGGGCACGATCTTCCGGGCCTTCGCTGACAAGGACGCACTGCTCGCGGCCTGCATGGCCGAGGCAGTACGTCCCGATGACACCGTCGCCCACCTGGAGTCGATCGCACTGGACCAGCCACTGGCGGCACGGCTCACCGAGGCGGCCGAGGTGATGCACGGCTACATGGCACGCATGGGCGCCGTCGCCGGAGCCCTCGCTCCGGCCGGGCGGCTGGAGCGCCCTGCCGCGTCCCCATCCGGCACGGACCGCCGCTCCCCGGACCGCGAGGCGGGCCTTGCTGCGCCGCGCGCGGCCCTGGCCGCCCTGTTCGAACCCGATCAGGACGCCCTGCGGCTGGCGCCGGAACGCCTCGCGGACGCCTTCCAACTCATGCTCATGTCCGCGGGCCGTCCCGGTGCCCCGGACCCGCTGACCACCCAAGAACTGGTGGACCTCTTCCTGAACGGCGCCCTCACCACGCCCGAGGAGGCCCGATGACCACACCTGACGCGTACGACACGCTCACACCCCGCCGCCGGACGGCGATCACCTTCGCCCTGCTCGGCTGTGCCTTCCTGGCCATGCTGGACGGCACCGTGGTCGGCACCGCGCTGCCGCGCATCGTCGAGCAGATCGGCGCAGGCGGTCCCTGGTACGTCTGGCTCGTCACCGCCTACCTGCTCACCTCCTCGGTCAGCGTCCCGCTCTACGGCCGCTTCTCCGACCTTTACGGCCGCCGCCGGTTACTGCTCGGCGGACTCGCCGTCTTCCTGGCCGGCTCGCTCGCCTGCGGCCTGGCCGGCTCCATGCCGGTGCTGATCGCCGCCCGCGCCGTGCAGGGCTTGGGTGCCGGAGCCCTGCTCACCCTCGGCATGGCCCTGATCCGTGACCTCTACCCGCCCTCCCGGGCGCAGGGCCTGATCCGGATGCAGACGGTGCTGGCCACGATGATGGTGCTCGGCATGGTGGGCGGCCCGATCATCGGCGGACTGCTGGCCGACCACGCCGGCTGGCGCTGGGCGTTCTGGCTCAACCTCCCCATCGGCTTGGCCGCCTCGGCCGTCCTTGCCCGGTTCCTGCCCGACCACCGTCCCGCCACAGCACCATCCGGCCGCCTCGACGTCGCGGGGATCGCACTGCTCGCCGCCGGTCTCTCCCTGGCGCTGACCGGCCTCAGCCTCAAAGGCAATACCACCTCCCCGTCCTGGACCGATCCCACCGTCGCGGGCTGCTTGCTCGGTGGCCTGGCTCTGCTCGCCCTGCTTGTTCCCGTCGAGCGGCGCGCGGCCGTCCCCGTCCTGCCCATGCGGCTGTTCCAACACCGCACCTACAGCGCCCTGCTGGCCGCCGGGTTCTTCTTCCAGGTCGCCGCGCTGCCAGTCGGAGTCTTCCTTCCCCTGTACTTCCAGTACGTCCGCGGCCACTCGGCCACCGTCTCCGGCCTCCTACTCCTCCCCCTGCTCATCGGCATGACGCTGGGCAACCGGCTCACCGCCACCGCCGTCCTGCGCAGCGGACACGCAAAGCCCGCACTCCTGGCCGGCGCCGGACTGCTCACCCTCGGCACCGCCGCCTTCTTCACCCTGGACACTGCGACACCGCCGGCGTGGACCTGCGTATGGCTGCTGATCGCCGGACTGGGCACCGGCCCCGCGATGAGCGGCATCACCATCGCGACCCAGAACTGCGTCCCGCACGCCGACATGGGCACCGCCACCGCGGGCGCCGCCCTCACCAAACAGATCGGCGGCGCGTTCGGCCTGGCTTGCGGCCAGTCCCTGATGAGCTATCACGCCACGCCCGCTGCCGCGATCGGATCCACCATCGCCTGGAGCGGAGCCATCGCCGGGCTGCTCGCCCTCGCGGCACTCCTCCTCATGCGCAACATCGCCATCCCCACACCCGAGAGCCGCCGTATCGAACCAACAGCCCGCACCGCGACGCCGACGACCCACGGGTCCGCATGACACCCGAGTGTCGGCAAACGACCGTCTGCCGACACTCCACCCCGTGATCACGAACCCGCAGGTGGGCACTGTCGAAAACCCGCGTCGGAAATCAACGTCGACGAACGGTCCTGCCGATAGATTCCGACACATGCTCATCGGCTACGCGCGGGTCTCCACCGCCGACCAGAATCCCGATCACCAGATCGACGCCCTGCTGCGGTCCGGAGTCGACCGCGACTGCATCCACGTCGACACCGCGAGTGGCGCCAAGGCGTCCAGGCCAAAGCTCGACCTCGTTATGCAGCTGCTGCGCGAGGGCGACACATTGAAGGTCACCCGGCTCGACCGGATCTCCCGCTCCGTCCTGCACCTGGTGACTCTCGGTGCCGAGCTGCGCGAGCGCGGCATCGGCCTGCATGTCATCGAGCAGGGCATCGACACCTCCACCATGGAGGGCCGTGCCATGTTCGGGATGCTGTCGGTGCTCGCCGAGCTCCAGCGCGAGCTGATCGTGGCCAACACCAACGACGGGCTCGCCTCCGCGCGGGCCCGCGGCCGAGTCGGCGGGCGCCGGCCCAAGCTGACTCCGGACCAGGCCGAACTGGCCCAGCAGCTCTACGACGCCCGCGAGAAGACCGTCCAGCAGATCGCCGACATGTTCAACGTCCCCCGCTCCACGGTCTACGGGCACCTCGACAAGACCAAGACCGTGCCCCGCCAGCCTAAGAAGATCGCCGCGACGAAGTCCTGAAAGCTACCAGCGGGTCACTTGCTCCCTGGTGTCCGAGGTAGGACTACGGGGCCTACGTACGGCGAGGCCGCCCTGTCCGTCCGGGTGAAGGGCGGTGACGGGCGTGTTCAGCCGCAGGGACTCGGCGGGCAGCGCGGCGGCGAGGGCGGTGGTGACGCTCCGGGCTCCGGCGGCGAAGCGGCGAGAGGGTGCGTCGACCAGGTTGCCGTGCAAGCGGCGTACGGCGGTGGTCTCCTGAAGCAGGGTGTCGCCGGCGAGGTGCTGTTCGAAGGTCTTGATGCCGCTGCGAGCGGCCAGGGCCCGTACGCGCTCCTCTCCGTCCCAGTACCAGGTGGCTCCCAGATCGAGGGCCCGCTCGGGATGCGAGGTGGGAGCGGACAGCAGGCGTCCGCCGGTGCGGTCGCGGGCCTCCAGGCAGAGCGTGTCGCGGCCGGCGGCGTGCAGGGCGGTGGCCGCGGCCAGTCCGGAGGCGCCGGAGCCGACCACGATCACGTCGTGGCTGTCCTGGTGGGACATGGGTGATTTCCTTTTTTTCAAGGCTGGGAGGGAGGGGTCACGCGATATCGGCCGTGTCCACGACGATGCGGAAGCGGGGGCGCCGGAGCGCAGTCGGCCTCACGGCGACGTGCCCGCCCCGGTGGCCGCGGCCGCCCGTCCCGAGGCCGGCGTTGCACGCGCCGCTCGCCGTGACGGACACCCGGGCCCGGGCCCACTTGCCCTCGGCGACGCCGTCGCGGCCATGGTCACGGCGGTGTCTGACATGGCTCCTCTTCCCCCTTCCCGGCACGACGGGTCATATAGGTGGTTGTTATGTTGGATCCGCAGGGACCCAACCGTAGGCAGGGGGACACCAGCCCGGTAGGGGACATCAGTGAATGGAGCGATAAGACATGGCTATGAGTGATCGCCTGAACCCGGAAGGGCTCCGCTACGCGCAGGCGGTCGCCGAGACCAAGTCGTTCAGCGCCGCGGCACGGGCGTACGGCGTCACCCAGCCAGCCCTGTCCAACGGCATCGCCAAGCTGGAGGAGCGGCTCGGCGACAGGTTGTTCGACCGGTCGCCGCGCGGGGTGACCCAGACGGAGTTCGGGACCCGGATCCTGCCCCTGATCGAGCGCGCCCTGGTCGCCCTCGACGCCGTGACGGCGGAGGCCAGACGGCTGACCGAACCCGGCGAGCAGAAGATCCGCATGGGCGTCTCACCCCTGATCGGCTCCCACCTCGTGGCCCGGGCATTCGGCAAGGTGCAGGACCTTCCAGCGCCCCGTGACCTCGTGCTGCGCGAGGCGAACATGCAGGACCTGCGCGAATGCCTGCTGGCCGGGCAGCTCGACATCATCCTGATCCCGGCCGTCACCGCGATGCCGCGCTTCGAGCACCGGGTCATCGACGTCGAGCCGATCGTCGTCGTCAGCCCCGATTCGGCGGACGCGACTCCGCTGGAACTCGAAGAGGCCGGCAAGAAGCAGTTCATCCTCGTACCGGACACCTGCGGCCTGACCACCTTCACCACACAGCTCTTCCAGGCCCACGCAATGCCGCTGTG
Organism: Streptomyces sp. NPDC051677; assembly: GCF_044453465.1. Classification (NCBI taxonomy): domain Bacteria; kingdom Bacillati; phylum Actinomycetota; class Actinomycetes; order Kitasatosporales; family Streptomycetaceae; genus Streptomyces; species Streptomyces sp. NPDC051677. The sequence goes on along the minus strand of NZ_JBITCT010000033.1, from coordinate 18,991 downwards.
CACCTATCCGGGAGAGGCCGCCAGCTACCAGGTCCTGGAGGACTGGACCAAGCTGGGCCTGGGCTCGGCCCTGGTCCCCCGCTCCAAGCTCACATCCCCCGATGTGCCCCACCGGCCGCTGATGGACGAGGGACGCGAGGTACAGATCTCCTTCGAAGCGGTCTGGAACGCCGACTCGCCCCTGAGCCCGGACCTGCTCCGCCTTGCCGACAGCCTCGCGGCCGCCCGCCGCCAGCCCGCTCCTCGACAGGGCGTCGAGGCGTAGCAGGCCGAGAACGGCGATCCGTTGAGCCGCGTCCGAGCGCTCCACCAGGGTCGATACCGCGCAATGCAGAACCACGCGTCCGCTCCATCCGCACCGGCCTGTTCTTCGATGCCGCCTGCGTGCTGGCGCTGATCGGCGCGAGTCTGCTGGTGTCGCGGCTGGAGCAGCTGCGCAAGCGCCGCAAGCTGCTGTCGTCGCTGATCGCCTTCGGCACCCGGCGCCGCACACTGCGCCTGTCCGTGCTGTGGCGGACGGCGATCCCGATCTCGGGCTCGGCCTCGCGCCGGCCACGGCGGTCGGGCTGACACTGGGCGCGGTCCTGCTGAGATGACGGACAGGCCGGTGGGCGTGGACTGGGCGAGCGCGCTGTCAATGACTGGCATCGGTGCCGCCGTCGTCCTGCTGGTGACCGTCCTCAGCCCTGCCACCGTTGCTGCGGCTGATGCGGCCGGACGGCCTGCGTGCGGAGTGAGCCATACGCCCCGCAGGCTGCCGCGCCTGCCGTTCGCCGAGGACGAGTTCGATGCCGTGCTCAGGAACTTCAAGCCGCCGCCGGTATGACGACGTTCATCCTCACCGGGGCTGGTCGGCGCCGGGCGCGGCGCCCAGCTCGGCATCCCCGTCCTGCTGACCGACGACCGAGAGGCGGCCCCAGCGCGGGCGCCGACTTGTGTCGGCGACGCAGTCGGTCACGCAGCGCCCTGCGCGGAGCGCTGGAAGGCCCGGTCGGCATCGCAGGGCCGGTTCTCGCGACGATCTCACTCCGTTCATCACGGTCACCAGCCCCGACAGCCACCTGCTGCAGGTGTCGCTCGACGTACAGGTCAGCATCGCAGCCGGCCGCGGAAGGACTCTCGTGAGAGAGGCCGTGAGCATCTCTGCAGGGCATCCGGTACAGCACACACTGGCGAAGCGGTCCCTCGGGCACGCTCGGATCCTCGAAGTCGTCGGCCGGATCCCGGGTCATGCCGATCCGGCGCATCACTGCCTGGGAACGACGGTTGTGGACGGTCGTCGACGCCACCACTTCCTGCAGCCCGAGGACCTCGAAGCCGAAAGCCAGGCAGGCCAAGGCGGCCTCGGTGGCGTAACCGTGGCCCCACGCCGAACGCGTCAACCGCCAACCGATATCCACTCCCGCGAACGGCATGTCCTCGCCCACCTCGTCCAAGCCGGCACGGCCGATGAACTCACCGGTCTCCCGTGCTTCGAGCGCCCACCACCCAAAACCTCGCTCGTCGAACTCGGCCCGCATGAGTGCCACTGAGGTATCGCTTTGCTCCCGCGTCAGCAGTTCCCCCAGGTGTTCTCGGACTTCAGGATCGGAGTTCATGGCCGCCCACGGTTCGAGGTCGGATTCCCGCCACCGGCGGAGCAGAAGACGATCCTGCTTGTCCATGCGTCGTGAGATCAGTCGGCGGATGTCCTGCGGGAGCTGGTCCCAGCCTGGGCGCACGGCGGTGGAGCCGTAGCGCAGACGCGGGGTGATGATGTGCGGCATTCCGTCAGGGTGCATGACGCCCTCCCCGCCGCGATAAGACCAGTCGCGGCCCCTCGTTGAGGACTGTGATCGGCGCGGTCGCCCCACGCATCGCCCGGTCGGGTTCGAGGCCGGCACACACGCTGAAACGACCGATAGCCTGCATGAGGCGATCTCCGTGGGCGGGGACACGTGACGATTCTCCTCACGAAACCGGACCTGACGAGCGCGAGCCTGGGGGCATGATGGGTGCAACGAGAACGGTGGCGGTCTACTCGCTGGGCGGCACCATCGCCATGACCACCGATCCGCTGACCGGTGGAGTCGTACCCGCCCTGTCCGCACACGATCTCCTCGCCGGCGTCCCCGGCCTTGACAAGTGCGGCATCGAGCTGCGCGTCCACGACTTCCGCCGGGTACCCGGCGCGTCACTCACTTTCGACGACCTCACCGAACTCGCCGCCGTTATCGGCGACACCCTCGACGGCGGCGACATCGACGGTGTCGTGATCACACAGGGCACCGACACCATCGAGGAGACCGCGTTCTTCCTCGGCCTGCACCACGGTCACGACCAGCCCATCGTCGTCACCGGCGCCATGCGTAACCCCACGATGGCCGGCCCCGACGGCCCCGCAAACCTGTTCGCGGCCGTCATCGCCGCCGCAGACCCGTGCCTGCGCGGAGCCGGGGCGCTGGTCGTGCTGAACGACGAGATCCACGTGGCACGGCACGTCCGCAAGGCCCACACCACCAGCCCCGCAGCGTTCGCCTCACCTGGGGCAGGCCCCATCGGCCGCGTCACGGAGGACCGCGTACGTCTGCTCTCTTCCCCGCCCCGACGGACAGCTCCCCTCGGGCCACCGAGCCGCGAGGTCCGCGTAGGCATGTATGCAGTCAGCCTCGGTGACGACGGCACACTGCTCTCCGCGTGGGACAGCCTCTGCGACGGGCTCGTCATCGCCGCCTTCGGCGTCGGCCACGTCCCCCAACGCCTCGTGGAGACACTCGAAGCGCTCGCCTCCCGCATCCCCGTCGTTCTTACCTCGCGCATCGGCAATGGCCCCGTTCTGACCAGAACGTACGGCTACCCAGGATCGGAGAAGGACCTCATCGACCGCGGTCTCATCCCGGCCGGCGACCTTGGCCCGTTTCAGGCACGGCTTCTGTTGCACGCCCTGGTCGCCCAGGAGGCCGACCGCAGAGCGATCGTCGAGACCTTCGCCGCCTTGTCCAACCAGCCCGGAGGACCCGCCTAGTGTGATGCGCCAGAAATTCTGAGGCTGTCTTGGTCCAGGTGAAGGGCCGTGGGTTGTCGTTCCAGGTGTCGATCCATGCGGCGATGTCGTCCTCCAGGGCCTTCACGGAGGTGTGGACTCTCGTTGGGCGTCGAGGCCGACGGGCACCGCCTTGTGGCCGTCCAGGAACTTCCGTACCTCGGCGATGGTCATAGGCCCCGTGCCGTGCGCCGCCGCCTCTCCCTTCTTCGGCAGGACGTAGCACGATTCCCGGACCGCTCGCAGCCGCGGTCCTGGGCGGTCGAAGAACGCGTCAGCTGACCCGAAGACCGACCGCCAGCGTCAGTTCAAGGACCCGGTGCGGCGATGCGAGATCCGGAAACAGCTCTCGCAGCTGCGACATCCGGTACCGGACGGTCTGGGGATGGACGAACAACGCCGCCGCCACCTCATCCCGCCTGCCCTGGTGCAGCAGCCACGCCCGCAACGTCTCCTCCAGCCGCCGCGCGGTGGCGACAGGCAAGGTCCGCAACGGGGCGAGGGCTCGGGCACGCAGGTCTGCGAACGCGTCCACGTCGGCGCTCAGCACCAGCTCGGGCAGGTGGTCCTCGGTGTCGCGGATATCAGAGGAGAGGGAGCGCGCGCGTACGGCTCGTGCGTACGAGGCGGACGCACGAGTCCATGGCCGGGCCGGGCCGACCACGGCGGTGCGGTCGGTCAGCTGCCGCAAGAGATGTGATCGGTCGGCATCGGGGACGAGCAGCACGCCGAAGGCGTCCGGCAGATCGTCGAGGACGAGGGTGCTCGGGTCGAGCGCGCGGTAGGCAGGCCTGGCCTGGGCGGCGGGCAGCAGGACCGCGGTCAGCGAAACCGGAGGCTGCCACCCGGCCCGTTGAGCGGAGACAAGCAGCACGTCCGGGCTCGCGCCGGCGAGGAGGTCGCGGGCCAGGTGTTCCAGGTGGCGCTCCTGGGCCCGGCCCTGGGCGGCCAGTTCGTCGGCGTGGCCCGCGGCGCTCGCGGCGGAGAGCTCGTCGATGTAGGCGAAGGTCAGCTCGGCGAACTTGGCGACCTCGGCGGCGGGCAGACCTGCGGGTACGGCACCCGCTGCCAGGCCTCGCCAGGCCACGCGGGCGCCGACGCGGTAGGCGCTGAGCAGGGCGTCCATCGAACGGCCGTCCCGGACCTCGCCGCGGCCCAGCTCGTAGGCTGCGTCACCGGCGTCGCCGCCTGTGGCGTTCCCGCTCGCGAGGTCCAGGTAGTGCCCCAGGGCGGTGCGGACGGATCGGCGGATGGTGACGCCCATGCGGCCCGAAAGGGCGTTGGCGTAGGGCGGGACCTCGTCGATGATCGCCTGGACGACCTCGTCGGCGGTGGTCTTCAGCGCGGCCCGCAGTGCGGTGACCGTCGTCTCATCCAGGGCCAGTTCGCTGGCCCTCCGGATTGCATGGCTCACGTTTTCATTCCCTGCGAACAATTCAGCCGACCAGATTTACCTCCTGCGGTCAGGACTTTACGCCTTGAGGCACAGCAAGCTGGAGTCATGACGAGTGCAGCCCTCCGCAGTAGGGCGTGGAAACTGCTGGAGATGGTCACGACACCGCTGCTGCCGTCGGACTACCTCGACCTGGTCAGCCCGCTGCGTGCGGGCGCTGACCTGCGTGGGCGCATCGAGGCCGTGCACCCCGAGACGGGTGACGCCGCGACCATCGTGATCAGGCCGGGACGGGGCTGGCGCGGCCACACGGCCGGTCAGTACGTGCGGATCGGCGTCGACGTCGACGGGGTGCGCCTGTGGCGTGCCTACTCGGTCACCTCGCCGACAGACCGCCGGGACGGCCGCGTCACGATCACCGTGAAGGCGATCCCGGACGGCAAGGTCAGCAACCACCTGGTCCGCAGGGCGAAACCGGGCACGCTGGTCCAGCTCGACCAGGCGACCGGTGACTTCGTGCTGCCGGAGGCCAAGCCCGCCAAGGTGCTCTACCTGACGGCCGGCAGCGGCATCACGCCCGTGATGGGCATGCTGCGCGACACCGAGTTCGACGACGTCGTCATGGTCCACTGCGCGCCACAGCCGCAGGACGTGATCTTCCGCAACGAACTGCACGACCTGGTCGCGGACAAGAAGCTGCAGCTCACCGAGGTGCACACCGACACCGACGGCATGCTCGACATCGCCCGTCTCGACGAACTCGTGCCCGACTGGGCCGAGCGCGAGACCTGGGCCTGCGGACCCGCGGGCCTGCTCGACGCCGCCGAAAAGCACTGGAGCGAGCACGGCGTCCCGGAGCGCCTGCACATCGAGCGCTTCCGCCCCGGCATCGTCGTCGCCGGTGACGGCGGCGAGGTCACGTTCAGCGCCACCGGCAAGACCGTCGACGCGGACGGCGCCACGCCGTTGCTGGACGTCGGCGAGGAGGCCGGCGTGCTCATGCCCTCCGGGTGCCGCATGGGCATCTGCTTCGGCTGCGTCTCGCCGCTCAAGGCGGGCGCCGTCCGCGACCTGCGCACCGGCGAGATCACCGAGGCCGAGCCGGGCGTCCTCATCCAGACCTGCGTGTCCGCCGCGGCGGGCCCGTGCGACATCGAACGGTAGGAGCACCTTGACCGCCATCGACCCGACCGCCCACCTGACCGCGGAGCAGATCGAGGAGCTCGGCCGCGAGCTGGACGCGATCCGCGACGAGGTGATCGCCGGCCGCGGCGAGAAGGACGCCGCCTACATCCGCAAGGTCATCTCGGCGCAGCGCAAGCTCGAGCTGGTCAGCAGGGGCGTGCTGCTGTTCTCGATCTTCCCGCCCGCGTGGCTGATCGGCACCGCCGGTCTGTCCGTGGCGAAGATCATGGACAACATGGAGATCGGCCACAACATCCTGCACGGCCAGTGGGACTGGATGCGGGACCCGAAGATCCACTCCACCACCTGGGAGTGGGATCACGTCTCGCCGGCCGACCAGTGGAAGCACTCGCACAACGAGCTGCACCACACGTACACCAACGTGATCGGCAAGGACAACGACCTCGGCTACGGCATCATGCGCGTCGACGAGGACCAGAAGTGGCACCCGTTCCACCTCGGCCAGCCGCTGTGGAACTTCATCAACGCCTGCTTCTTCGAGTACGGCATCGCAGCGTACGACCTGGAGCTCGGCAAGAACCTGCACAAGCGCCGCCGCAAGAACCCGGAGTTCCGCGCGCGGGCCAAGGCGGTGGGCCGCAAGATCCGCAAGCAGGTGCTCAAGGACTACGTGATCCACCCGCTGCTGTCGGGCCCGTCGTTCCTCACCACGCTCGCCGCCACGTTCACCGCGAACCTGGTCCGCAACATCTGGTCCCACTCGGTGATCATGTGCGGGCATTTCCCCGAGGGCGTGCAGGTCTTCGAGCGCCGGTCGATCAAGGGCGAGACGCGCGGCCAGTGGTACCTGCGCCAGATGATGGGCTCGGCGAACATCAGCGGCAGCAAGGCCATGCACTTCATGACCGGCAACCTGTCGCACCAGATCGAGCACCACCTGTTCCCGGACCTGCCGAGCAACCGGTACGCCGAGGTCGCGGTGAAGGTGCGCGCGCTGTTCGAGAAGTACGAGCTGGAGTACGTCACCGGGCCGCTGCCCAAGCAGGTGTTCTCCGCGTGGCGCAAGGTCGTCCGGCTCTCGCTGCCGAACAAGAAGCCCAAGGTCAAAACGCCGGACCGCGAGCAGGAGCTCGTCGCGGCCTGATTCCCGGTATTGGTTCAGATCCTTCGGCCGTACCGGCGGCACCGCCGGGTTCGGTGAGATCCGTTTGCGGACGGTGGGCGACCGCGACATCACCCCGTACGACACGGGATCCGGTACAGCCCGGTGTCGGTGACGCCGAAGGCCGCTTGGGTTCGGCTCAGAGGCTGCCGGGGCGGACCAGGCCGGTCCTCTTGACTCCGGTCAGGATGGGTGTGATCTCGACGGTGGAGACGTGTTCGAGGGCGCCGATGGTGTCGCTCATGAAGTGGTAGAGCGCGTCGAGGTCGGCTGCCGCGACCGCCACGAGGAGGTTGGCGGTGCCGGTGGTGGCGGAGGCGAAGCGAACCTGGGGGTGGCGGCTGAGCTGCCGGCCTGTCTCCTCCAGTCCGCCGGGTGCGACGGTGATCCACAAAAGTGCCTCGGTGCGGATGCCCAGCCGGGCGAGGTCGACCTCGGTCGCGAGCCGGAGGACCTGGCCGCCGACCAGTGCCTCAAGACGGCGGCGGGCGGTGAGAGCGGTGGTGTCGGCGCGGCGGGCGAGGTCGGTGTAGGCGGCGCGTCCGTCCTCGATCAGTGCGGTGATCAGCTGGTGGTCAACGGGCTGGAGGGGCGGCCGGTCGGGGACCGCGGGCATGTCCGGCCGTAGGCTGGCCAGTTCGGCCTCGGTGAGCAGGCCGCCGCTCCAGTCGAAGGCGGCCGGGAAGACCCGTAGCAGGACGTGAGAGGTCCAGGACTGGACCGCGGGGGTGGCGGGGAGGTCGCGCAGCAGGAGGTTGTTGCGGGCGTCGGAGCCGTCCAGGAAGAGGATGGTGCAGATCTCGTCCCCGCCGCCGAGGACGTCCACCCAGATGGTGTCCGGGCGGCGGGCCAGGGTGGCGGCGACGGCGCTGATCCGGTTGGGCTTGCAGCGGATGCGCAGGGCCAGCGGGATCAGATCGGGGAAGTGCATGGGGTTGCGCACCGCCGTGGCCCGCAGGGTCCCGTCGCCGAACAGCGGCGCCGCACGCCGTACGACGGTGCGCTCCGAGATGCCCAGGACACGGCCGACCGTGCGCCACGAGGCGCGTGGGGCGGCCAGCATCGCGGCGGCGATCCGACCGTCCGTCTCATTCAGCCGATGGCGCACTTTCTCCATAAAGCAAGATCCTATGACCTTCTTCCTCGATTGAGATGGGCATTTCTGGCTCGGATTCTCCTGCTCGCCTAGAAAAGTCTCAGAGCAACCGAGACGAGAGAGAGCAGGTGAGCACGATGACCGGTATCGAGCACACGGTCGTGGACACCGATCGGGGCAAGGTCAGGGGCGTCGTGGAGGGCGAGGCGGTTTCCTTCCGGGGCATCCCGTACGCCGCGTCGCCGGTGGGCGAGCTGCGGTTCGCGTCGCCGCAGCCGCACCCGGGCTGGACGGAGGTGCGGGATGCGGCGCAGGCGGCCTCCCGGTTGGAGAAGGTGCAGGGGCAGCGCGTGCCGGACTGGAACGAGGACGGCAGCCTGACCGTCAACGTCTTCACTCCGCGCCGGGCGCTGGAGGACGGTGCAGCCCGCCCGGTCCTTCTCTGGTGGCACGGGGGCGGCTTCACCAGCGGCTCCGGCGGCTGGGACTGGTACGACGGCGACCGCCTCGCCGCTTTGGGCGACATCGTGGTCGTCACCGCCAACTACCGTGTGGGACCCCTGGGTTATCTCTACCTGCCGCAGATCGGCGCGGCCAACCTCGGCCCCCAGGACCAGGCCGCCGTACTGCGCTGGGTGCAGGACAACATCGCCTCCTTCGGCGGCGATCCGCGCACCGTGACCGTCGGCGGGCAGTCCGCCGGGGCCTACTCCTCCCTGATGCTCGCCCTCGACCCCGCGACGAACGGATCCATTACGCGGGTGCTGCTGCAGAGCGGGCCCTTCGGCCTGAACCCGCAGGATGCGCACCAGGCCGCCGAGAACGCCGACGCCTATCTGCGCCTGCTGGGCATCCCGGCCGGCACGGACACCGCGAAGGCCCTGCGCGCCCTGCCGGCCGAGCAGCTGCTGGACGCCTACGGCCGCCTCTCCGTGCAGCTCGCCGCCCCGGGCAACGCGGCCCCGCCGATGTACCCGGTCCTCGGCGCCCCCGGCATGCCCCGCACCCGGCAACAGGCGCTCGCGGACGGCGCGTTGGAGGGCAAGCCGCTGCTGATCGGCACCACCCGCGACGAGGCGACCGCCTTCTTCGCCTTCGACCCGCGCATCCAGAACCTCACCACCACCGGCGCTCTGGACATCCTCACCGCCCAGGTCGGCCGGCAGGCCGCCCAGGACGTCTACCAGCAGCACGCCGCCCGCCTCGGCGAGCAGGCGACGCCGGCGCAGATCTTCACCGCGGTGCAGACCGACGGCCTCTTCCGCGACGGTTCGCTGGAGGTGGCCGACCATCACGCGGCCGGTGGCAACACCACCTACGTCTACCAGTTCGACTACGCCCCCGCCGAAGACCCGTACGCCCTGGGCGCCACCCACTGCGCCGAACTGCCCTTCCTCTTCAACACCTTCGACGCCTCCCCCGACAGCCCCGTCCTCGCCGGGGACGGCGACGCCCAGCGCGCCCTGGGCCGCGAATTCGCGACCGCCGTCGCCGAGTTCGTCACCACTGGAACGACCAGTGACTGGCTGCCGTACGCCCCCGCGACCGCAGCCCGCATCCGTCACTTCGGCTGAGAGAGGAGACCATCGTGAAGCGCATCTTCCGCACGCCGGCCATGCCTCACTGGGCAGAGTTCCTCACCCTGCTGGCCACCATCTATGCCTCGGACCGGGTGTACTCGCTGACCATCGCCGACCGGTTCGCGAGCTGGAACCAGTGGGTGCGCCCGCTCCCCTTCACGCTGGCGTCCATCGCGCTCCTCGTCTTCTGCGTGATGCCGGGCGCGGGCAGCCTCTGGAAGGCCCTGTACGCGAAGGCCCTCCACACGGCCGTCACCAGCTGACGCCCACCTCGATGGCCGGCGTCCCGCACCCGCGGGACGCCGGCCATCGCGCTGTCGCGGCGGGACGAGCCCGACCGTGAACTTCGTCTTCAAGTCCCCGGCGAGTCGGTCCACTGTGTCGCGACTGGCACTGTCCTGGCCCCGTGGGCACCCATTGGGATGGACCCGACCCGTGCCCACCGACGGGCGAGCGCACACAATCCGCTGCCGCCGCTACGAAAGGCCCTCAATGACCATGCCGCGTACCCGCTCGTTCGTGCAGGTCGATGTGTTCTCCACGATCCCTTATCGCGGCAACCCGGTCGCGGTCGTCCTGGACGGGACGGACCTGACCGACGAGGACATGCAGGGCCTGGCGCGCTGGACGAACCTGTCCGAGACCACGTTCGTCCTGCCGACGACGACCGAGGAGGCGGATTACCGGCTGCGGATCTTCACGCCTCAGGGCGAGCTGCCGTTCGCCGGGCACCCCACCCTCGGCTCTGCGCGCGCCTGGCTGGACGGTGGCGGCACGCCGCAGCACGCCGACCGGATCGTGCAGGAGTGCGCGGCCGGCCTGGTCACCGTGCGCCGCGGCGAGGGCGCCCTGTCGTTCGCCGCCCCGCCACGGGTCCGTGACGGGGCGCTCGACGAGGCGTATCTGGACCAGGTCGTGGCCGCGTTCGGCATTACGCGGGAGCGGGTCCTGGCCCACCAGTGGGTGGACAACGGGCCCGGCTGGGCGGTGGTTCAGCTGGCCACGGCCGAGGAGGTGCTCGCCCTCGAACCTGACCTGTCCCTCATCCCGGCCGCGATGGTCGGCGCGATCGGGGCCCACCCCGAGGGGTCAGAGCACCACTTCGAGATGCGCACCTTCGCCCCCGGCGCCGGTGTGCCCGAGGATCCCGCGTGCGGCAGCATGAGCGCCGGCGTCGGGCAGTGGCTCACCGCCACCGGCGCCGCACCCTCCACCTACCGGGTCTCCCAGGGCACGAGGCTGGGACGGGCCGCCAGCATCGAGATCACCGCCGATGCGGACGGCACCGTCTGGGTCAGCGGCGCCGCCACCGTCTGCATCCGAGGCGACATCACCCTCTGACCCCCACCTGCCCGCGCGTTCGCAGCGGTTGCCGGAGCGCGGGCAGCTACGCGGTGATCCATGTGCCAGACCACCGGTGGCGGGACCAGGCTGTCAGGTGGTGTCGGGGGAGAGTGTCTTCATGGTGACGTAGCTGGTCACCGTGGCCACGCCGGGCAGGGCGGACAACTGGTTGGCGTGGAAGTCCTCGTAGGCGGGAAGGTCGGCGACCTCGACCTGGAGCAGGTAGTCGAAGTTGCCGGTGATGTGGTGGCAGGCGACCACCCCGGGCAGCTGGGTGATCCCGCGCTCGAACGCGACCACGTCCGCGCGGGTGTGCCGCATCAGCCGCACCCCGGCGAACACTCGCAGACTGCGGCCGACCGCGGCAGGATCGATCAGCGCCCGGTAACCGCGGATGACGCCGGCTTCCTCCAGCTGGCGCACGCGCCGCAGGCACGGTGACGGCGACAGCCCGACCCGGGCGGCCAGCTCGTTGTTGCTGATCCGGCCGTTGTTTGCGAGCACGGCCAGAATCGCCCGATCCATCTCGTCCATGGCGGCAGATTATTGCGCCTGTCAACCGAGTACCACAATCGTGAGCCCGCAGTGAGCGCAATTTGCTGCCAAAGTTGCCAAGATCCGTCCATATTCGAGCCGTGGTCAGCCACGCTTCCTGTCGTCGTAACCGACGCCTATGGAAGGGCAGGCCATGCCGGGCAAGAGCACCATCACCGTCCACGCCGATCGCGAGATCCATCCCACCCGTGCCGTGGCACCGCCCATCTACCAGACGGCGACGTTCTGGGCCGAGGACGGGGAGACGTTCGCGCAGGGCGCTGTCGAACCGCGCGGGAAGGACTTCTACACCCGCTTCGGCAACCCGAACCACGCACAGGTCGCGGCCGTGGTCGCGGAGCTGGAGGGCGCCGAGGCGGCTATGGTCACCGCGTCCGGGATGGCCGCGCTCACCACTGCCGTGCTGGCCCTGGTCTCCGCCGGTGACCATGTCATCGGGCAGAAGTCGACCTACGGCGGCACGGGCTCGGTGCTGCTGAACCTGCTTCCGCGCCTTGGGGTGTCGACCACCGTGGTCGACCAGACCGACCCGGAGGCGTTCGCGAAGGCACTGACCCCGCAGACCCGCCTGATCCTGGTGGAGACGCCGAGCAATCCGCTGCTGCAGATCACCGATCTGCGCGCCGTCGCGGACCTGGCCCGCGCGCACAACGTGCTGACCATGGCGGACAACACCTTCGCCACCCCGCTGAACCAGCGGCCGGCGGAGCTCGGCATCGACCTGGTCTGGCACAGCGCGACCAAGTACCTCAACGGTCACTCGGACGTCTCCGCCGGAGTGATCGCCGGACCCGCCGAGCTCCTGGACCGGATCTGGGACGTCGGTCTGCTCACCGGCGCCACGCTCGGCCCGATCGACGCGTGGCTGCTGCTGCGCGGCATGCGCACCCTGCCGCTGCGGGTGCCCCGGCACAACGCCAACGGCCAGGCGCTCGCCGAGGCGCTGAACGAGCATCCCGCCGTGACCCGGGTGCACTATCCCGGTCTGGCGAGCCACCCGCAGCACAAGCTGGCCGCCGACCAGATGAGTGGCTTCGGCGGGGTGCTCGGCATCGAGTTCACCGGCGGTTTCGAGATGGCCGACGCCTTCCTCAGCCGGCTGCGCTACTCGCTCCGGTCGGCCAGCCTCGGCGGCGTGGAATCCCTGGCCGTGCACCCGGCGTCCATGTGGCGCGGAATGCTCAGCGAGGACCAGATCGCCGAGTCGGTTCCGCTGGGCCTGGTCCGGCTGGCCGCGGGCACCGAGGACACCGCCGACCTGGTCGCCGACGCACTGGCCGCCGCCGACGCCGTACACGCCACCGCGGCGACTGTCTGAACCACCGCGAGAGCGTCGGCCGCGTGCTGCGGCGGCGGCGCCAACCACCCGAGCGCGCAGGCGTGAACGGCGCGGGTCTCGACACAGCCAGCCCCCTGAGAGTCCAGCAGCTCAACGAAGAGGTGCACCTCCATGCCCAACCTGCAGAACCATCCCCTCGCCGGCGCCGCACCTGCCGACGAAAGCCACGGTGACGCGCCCCGCAGCGGCCCCCCGCTCGCTCAGGGGCTCAAGCAGCGTCACCTGTCGATGATCGCGCTCGGCGGGGTCATCGGCGCGGGTCTGTTCGTCGGCTCCGGTGCCGGTATCGCGGCGGCCGGGCCGTCGATCGTCGTCGCCTACGCGCTCTCCGGCGTGCTCGTCATGCTGGTGATGCGCATGCTCGGCGAGATGTCGGCGGCCAACCCGGCCTCCGGGTCGTTCTCGGTGCACGCCGAGCGGGCCATCGGACCCTGGGCGGGCTTCACCGCCGGCTGGATGTTCTGGACGCTGCTGTGCGTGGGCGTCGGCGCCGAGGCGATCGGTGCCGCGAGCATCATGACCGGCTGGTTCCCGGGCACCCCGTCCTGGATGTGGGTCCTGTTGTTCATGACCGCGTTCTGCGGCACGAACCTCGCGGCGGTCCGCAACTTCGGTGAGTTCGAGTTCTGGTTCGCAGCCCTGAAGGTCGGCGCGATCTCCCTCTTCCTGGTCCTGGGCGGCCTCGCGATCTTCGGCGTACTGCCCGGCACCCACGCCCCCGGCACGGCCAACCTCACCGGGGACGGCGGCTTCCTTCCCCACGGCACGAACGGCCTGGTCATCGGCCTGCTCACCTCGGTCTTCGCCTACGGCGGCCTGGAGACGGTCACCATCGCCGCCGCCGAGTCCGAACACCCGGTACGCGGCGTCGCCACGGCCGTGCGCACCGCGATGTGGCGGATCGCCGTCTTCTACGTCGGATCCATGCTGGTCATCGTCACGCTGATCCCGTGGAGCGACCCCGCCGTCACCACCAGCGGCCCCTACGTGGCGGCCCTCGACCACCTCGACATCCCCGCCGCCGGCCAGCTCATGAACGTCATCGTGCTCATCGCCCTGCTGTCGGCGATGAACGCCAACATCTACGGCTCCTCCCGCATGGCGTACTCCCTGACCGCCCGCGGCCACGGCCCGAAAGCCGTCGGCACGGTCTCCGGCGGAGTGCCGCGGATCGCGGTGATCGCCTCCTCCGCCTTCGGCTTCATCGCGGTACTGCTCAGCTACTGGTGGCCACAGACCGTCTTCACCTGGCTGCTCAACATGGTCGGCGCGGCCGTGCTCGTGGTGTGGGGCTTCATCGCCGCCGCCCAGCTGCGGATGCGCCGACGACTGGAGCGAGAGGCGCCCGAGAAGCTGGTCGTGAAGATGTGGGCGTTCCCGGCCCTGACCTGGCTGGCGCTGGCGGGAGTGCTGGCGATCCTGGCCCTCATGGCCCGCCAGTCCGACACCCGCGTGCAGCTGTACTTCACCGGCGGCCTGGCCCTGGCGCTCTCCCTCATCGGCTACCTGCGGCAGAAGGCCCTGACCGCCCGCGCCTGATCGGCGCCCGCATGAGCGGAACCCCGGCGGCGGTCACGACACACCCTCGAACCATCCGAAAATGTCTGTGAAGGAGTTCACCCGATGAAAACCCTGCTCACCGGCGGCACCGTGGTCAGCATGGACCCGGCTGTCGGCGATCTCGCCCGCGGTGACGTGCTCATCGAGGACGGCGTGATCGCCGAGGTCGCGGAGCGCATCGACGCCCCGGACGCCGAGCGGATCGACGCGACCGACCGGATCGTCATGCCCGGCTTCGTCGACAACCACCGCCACACCTGGCAGACCGCGTTCCGGGGCGTCGGCGCGGACTGGACGTTCCCCGAGTGGGCGGCGGCCATGCACGGCACGGTCAAACCCCACTACCGGCCCGAGGACGTCTACGCCGGCACCCTCCTCGGCCGCCTGGAGGCCCTCCACTGCGGCGTGACCACGATGCTGGACTGGTACCACGTCGCCCAGACCCCGCAGCACGAGGACGCCGCCGTCGCCGCGCTGCGCGACGCGCCCGGACGGTCGATCTTCTGCCTCGGCGCCGGATGGGGCACCCCCGACCCCGTCGACGCCGACATCCGCCGTGTCCACTCCCAACTGGCCGACGGCGGCCCGGTCACCATGGCGCTCGGTCTGCGCGGCCCGGAGGCCACCAGCATGGACACCGTCGCCCGGGAACTGGACCTGGCGGCCGAACTCGGCCTGCGCACCAGCCTGCACGTGGACATCGCAGCCGGCGCTGTCGCCGATCTGCGCGAGCACGGACTGCTGCGGGACACCACCACGTTCGTGCACGGCAACGGACTCAGCGACGAGGAGCTGCGGATGCTCGCCGACGCGGGCAGTTCGCTGTCGATCAGCCCGGACGTCGAGCTGAAGATGGGATTCGGCAACCCGATGACCGGCCGGGCGCTGGCCGCCGGCCTGCGCCCGACGCTGTCCGTCGACGACGTCCCCTCCGCCGGCGGCGACATGTTCTCCACCATGCGCACCGCCTTCGCCGTACAGCGCGGCCTGGACGGCGGCCTGCGCTCCCGGGACCTGCTCGCCTTCACCACGCTCGACGCCGCCGCCTCGTGCGGACTCGACGCCCGAACAGGCAGCATCACACCTGGCAAGGACGCCGACATCATCCTGCTGCGCACCGACGACCTGACCGTCTTCCCGGTCACCGACCCGGTCGCCACCCTCGTCAGTGCAGGTCACCCCGGCCTGGTCGACACCGTCCTCGTCGCCGGCCGCACGGTCAAACGCGACGGCGTACTGGTGAACGTGGACCTGCCGGCGCTGCGGACCCGACTGGTGGAGTCACGCGACCGTATCGCGGCAGCCGCCGCCGTTCCGCTCGACGGCACATGGCGTCCGCAGCCGGCATCGGAGTAGGCGGACTCGACTCCGAGGACCTCTACATCTCGTCCTCCACCGCGCCGTCCCCGGCCAGTGCGCGGGGCGGGCGGGGACGCACGCTGCCGAAGGCGGCGAAGCAGGCGCGCTGACGCAGGTCGCCACAGGCCCCCGACCGTCCTGTCGGACCCGGCTGCGAAGATCACGCCCATGGATCTCGCTGACGCCCTCACCGGCCTCGACGCCCACCCCTGGGCCTCCGTCTCGCACGCCTACGGTCCCGCCGAGGACCTGCCCGACCTGCTGCGCGCCCTCGCCGAGGGCGGCGGTGATGCCGAGGAGGCGATCTCGGAGCTGTACTCGTGCATCCTCCACCAGGGCACGGTGTATCCCGCCAGCGTGGACGCCGTCCCGTACCTCGCCCGGATCGCCGCTGCTGCCCGGCCCGGGACGACCGAAGTCCTCTGCCTGCTCGGCGGATTGGCCGAGAGCGATGATGAATGGAAGATCGCGCCGGGCGCCGTCCGGGCCGCCGTTGCCACCCAAATCCCCCTGCTGATACCGCTGCTGGCACATGAAGACGTGAACGTCCGGCTGCTCACCGCCTGGACGCTCGGCCACACCCGGAATACCGAGACCGCCCCGTTCGCCCTGCGAAGCCGGTGGACGGCCGAGCCCGATCCCGGTGTCCGGGCCGAACTGCTCATCGCCCTCGGCAGGGTCGACCTCTCCGGCGCCGCCGTCGAGACCCGCGCGCTGCTCGGCGCAGACACGCCCGCGCCGCTGCGTCTGGCCGCGCTCCTCGTCGCTCTGGCCGCCGGGGAGCCGTGGACCGACGCCCACCACGATGCCGCGCTCGGCCTGCTGCCCGCCCGCGAATTCACCGCCGACCGGTACAGCATGCACCACCGAGAGCCGCTGCACGCGATCGTCGACAGCCTGCTGCGCCGCGAGACCGAGGCAGACCGCGAGACCGCCTTCGCCCTGCTGGACGCCGCCCTGCGCGACGGCCGCCCCGAGGTGCGGACCGAGGCGCTCTCCGCGGCCGACCACGCCTGTTGCCTCTCCCGCAGCGCTCCCCAGCGACTCGTCCCGGCCATCGCCCCACTCGCCGCCGAGTACCCGGCGTCGACCCTGCTCGGCAAGCTCGGCCCGGCCGCCGCCGAGGCGGCGCCCGCCCTCGCCGAACTCGCCGCCCAACCCGACGACGAGGCGGCTGACCAGGCATTGGCCGTGCTCGTCCGGGTCGCGCCCCGACAGGCCGTCCCGCTGCTGGCCCGGGACCTCGACCAGCGCCCTCGCGCGCTCAACGCCGCAGGAGACTTCCAGGCCCCCGCCTTCCCCTTCGACCCGACCCTGCTCGCCGCCGTCCGCGCACGCCTGGCCGCGGACGGGCTCGGCAACAACGAGACCGCCGACCTGGTCCACCTGCTGCGCCAGTGGGGCCCGCAGGCCGCCGCCGCCCTGCCCGAGCTGTACGCCGTGCTGCCCCGCTTCCAGTACGCGGCCACCGCCATCACCGCCGTGGCAGCCACCGGCCCGCAGGCCGAACGCGAGCAGGCCGGCGCCGTGCTGCGTGCCGCCGCCGGGTCGCTGATGGTGGCGCAGGCCCACCACGACCTCACCGGCGAGACCGACGTCCTGCTCGACGCCGTCGCCAAGGCGCTCGCCGCCGGCCCGCGGGAGGTCGCCGAGGCCGCCCAGGCCGCCGCCACCCTGGGCGCGACGGCCGCCGGACTGCTCCCCGCCCTGCGGGCAGCCGTCAGCGAGGACGCCGAGCCGACCACCCCACAGCTGGACCGCGACATCGCGATCGCCACCGCCCTGTGGCAGATCGACGGCGACACCGAGGAAGCCGTCACGATCCTGGCCTCCGTCCTCGACCGCACCCCTGGCAACCGGCTCTGGTACCGGTGGACCGCCGTCCGCGCCATGCGCGCAACCGCCCTCCTCGGCGCGGCCGCCCGGCCCTTGATCCCCCGACTGGAACAACTGCTCGCCGACCCCGAGAAGGCCCCTGCCGGCGTCCTCGCACTGCTCGCCATCACCGACCCCGACGTCGTCGACCTCGGCCAACTCGCCGAGGCAGCCCTCCACTCCGTCGAAACCGGAGCGGACATCTCCGGCGCCTGCGAGGCCCTCCAAGCCCTCGGTGCCACCGCCCTGAGCACCCACCAGCGCCTGCGCGTCGCCGAACTCGCCGAGCAGGACCGGCGCATCGTCGACTCAGGCATCGCGAACAGCATCATCCGCGAGGACGAGCGGCTGCGCGCTATTCTGACCGCCATCTGATCCCGAGGCCGGGCCGGACGAGCGTGGGCGCCCGCCGCCGGGGCCCGATCCGCACCCCGAGCGCGTGCGCGAAGTCCCGCTGCACTCCCGGCAGCGGCAACTCCTCGAACCGGAACACGCGCTCGCGGCCGTCCTCACCGGTGAACCACACCACCGGAGTCCCGCGGTCCTCGGGGAATTCCACCGTCGGAGGCGGCTCGTAGAAGCCGTCGAGCATGGCCGCCGCATGGCCGCGGCCTGCGCGCGGAGCCACCTCGCTCACGCGACCACCGCCGGCCGCCGACCGCCGACCGCTCCATCCAGCCCTCTTCCCTGAAGCCCACCGGCTCCCACGCCCCCTCCGGCACCAGCTCCAGCCGGGTGCGCGTCTCCAGCTCCTGCAAGGTGTGCGGGTAGAGCGCCATGGTCGTCGCCGAACGGTGACCGAGCCTGATCCGCACCCAGTTCAGCGGATCACCGAACACCCGCTGATACGTCAGCCGCTGCTGCTCGTTCGTCTCGCCCAGCGCCTGCAGATGGCCTCGCCACAGCAACTCCAGCGTGATCACCGCGTACGAATGCCGCAGCATGTGCGGAGCTGCCCCCCCGCCCCCCACGTCTACGCCCTGAGCACGGCACCGTGCATTGGCGTCGGCGAAGACGAAGACCTGCTTGCACCCCGACATCGTCATCGGCAAGCCCCACTGGTTCAGCCACACCATCGCGTCCGCTCACTCTGCTGGTGGGTCGCTACGACGATGCCTGCAACCTGCGTGTGGCCGCCCGTACCACCCCGTTGAACACTGCAGCCCGCCGCAGCCTGGCCGACGGCCGGATGGCGTGGGTGCTCCCGCCCGGGCGCCCCGCCCGGTGTGCGGAATTTACGGTAGGGCAGCATCTGCTCAGTCATCGCCTGCCCGTGAGGGGTCGTCATGTGCTCCGCCCGCCGCGTCGCTTCGTCCGCGCTGCTGACCTGTCTGTTTCTGGCGGGCTGTTCGTCCGTCCCGCTGGGTGTGTCGGACCCGTCGTCATCCGGTGCTGCGGCGCCGTCCGCGTCTGCGCCGGGCGCCGTGGGCGGGGCCCGCTCGATCGCGGTGGGGGCCGGCCCGCAGAAGACGTACACGGTGCAGCGGCAGCCCGCGGCGGGCAGCTGCCGCTACCGGTATGAGAAGGGGGAGCCGCTGGAGGACCCGCGGTGCACGCCGG